>CAZUCD010000071.1:8891-18463 GCA_964618855.1 uncultured Candidatus Sumerlaeota bacterium | reverse complement strand
GTCCTCCAGGAGCGCGAGATCGAGCGCGTCGGCGCCACGCGCACCATCAAGGTGGACATTCGAGTCATCTGCGCCACCAACCGCGACCTCGCAAAGGCCGTCGAGAAGGGGGAGTTCCGCGAGGACCTCTACTACCGCATCAACGTCCTGCCCGTGCACCTGCCCCCACTGCGCAAGCGCGTGGACGACATACCGACGCTCGTGGACCACTTCATCGCGGTGTACAACGCCCGCCTGAAGCGAAGCATCCGCTCCGTCACCCCGCAGGCCCTCCAGAAGTTCCTCGCCTACAACTGGCCCGGCAACATCCGCGAGCTCGAGAACACCATCCAGCGCACCATGCTCATGGCCAAGACCGACGTGATCGACGTGGGGGACCTGCCCCCGACGCTCGTCGGCGTCGCCGTCGCGCCGGAGATGCCGCAGCCCCTGCCGTCCACGCCCCTAGCCGACCTCGACCTCGCACGGCTCCTCAGCGCCGAGGACTTCACCGTTCCGCTCGCCGACCGCCTCACCCAGATCAGCGATTGCATGGAGAAGCACCTCATCAAGTGCGCCCTGAAGAAGACCGGCGGCCACCGCCAGGAAACCGCCGACCTCCTCGGCATCAGCCGCAAGTCCCTCCACAACAAGATGGTCCGCTACGGCATGTTCGACGACGAGGAGTGACCCTCCCCGCCCAGCCGCCCAGCCTCCATGAATCATGCTGGACACGCGACCGCGAAGTCCCATCATCGCGTCATCCCCACGATTCGCGACCGCTCATGGAAAAGTTCTCCCTCTGGGGCAACTCCAGCGACCTAAGGCGCCTGCCCCTGTCCTTCGAGCACCACCTCGCCAAGGCCAAGCGCATGCCCCTGGTCGACTGGGAGATCGTCGCGTCCTATCAGAAGCCCAAGTCCGAGTTCCGCGTCCTGACCAAGGAAGTCGCCGTCATGGACCTGAGCTTCTTCACCTTCGTGCGCGTCACCGGCAGCGAGCGCATGGAGTCCCTCAACCGGCTCCTCACCCGCGAGATCTCCGACATGCGCGAGGGGGACGGCCGCAGGGCGCTTCTCCTGAACGACGCCGGAGGCATCGTCGCCGACGTCGAGGTCGTCATGATGAAGGAGGCCCTCCTCCTCATCGCGCTACCGACCATGCCCCCCGACCGCCTCATCGCCTCGTTCTCCAAGCACCTGCTCTCCGAGGACATCGACTTCGCCGACTCCTCGGAGCACCTCGTCGCCATGGCCCTGCTCGGGGAGAACCGCGGCTGGCTCGCGCGCGCGCTCGGCGTCGAGGCCCCCGGCATCGCAGGCACCGCCATGAAGTCCTCCCTTATGGGGGACTCCTCCGTGAACATCTTCCGCAGCGAACTCCTCGGCAAGTGCCTCATGCTCCTCACCAAGGAGAAGTTCGCGACGCCCGTATGGAAGACACTTGTCGCGGGCGCCAAGGAACTCGGCGGCCTGCCCGTCGGCTGGGAGGCGTTCACCGCTTGGCGCATCGAACAGGGGCTCCTGTGGCACCAGGCCGACTACGACACCGACGTCCTGCCGCACGAAGCCGGCCTCGAACACGCCATCAGCGAGGAGAAGACGGACTACCCGGGCTACGACGTGGTTCGCCGCTACTTCGGCAAGACCCCCACGCGCGAATACATCGGCCTCGTCCTGGACGCCAAGGACCCCCCGCCCAAGGACGCCGCCGTCCACTTCCCCGAAGGCATGCAGGCCGGCCTCCTCAAGAGCGTCGGCTTTTCCTACTCCCACAACAAGTGGGTCGCCACCGCCATCATCAAGCGCCGCGAACCCCTGCCCTACTCCCCCATGCTCATCAAATGGGCCGACTCCTCCTGCGAAGGCCGCGCCGTACCCCTCCCCTTCCCCCAGGAATTCAACGACATCGAGGATGATTGAAAAAAGTCGAAAGTCGAAAGTCACAAAGTCGAAAAGTCACGAAGTCACAAAGTCGAAAGGTCACAAAGTCGAAAAGTTACAAAGTCACAAAGTCACAAAAGTGAATCTGCGATCAGGCTCCCCAGCACTGCCTCTCGGTCCTTTCGATTTTCGACTTTCGACTTTTTGACTTCTCGACCTTTTGACTTTTCGACCTTACAACTTTCGACTTTCGACTTTCCACTTTCGACTAACTTCTCCTCCAGAACGCCACGATCTCCGCTCCGGGTGCGTGCTCGCGCATCAGGTCCTCGATGTGCATCGCGTCCTCCTGCGAGATGGTCCGCAGGTGCACCGTCTGCACGGGCGCGTTCCCGGAGTGGTTGCCGCGCGACTCGAGGTACCAAGCGCGCGGGTAGGGCCGCGACGGCGTGTTGATCTGGATTTCGTCCGGCGCGATTTCCCCCGCGATGCGCGCGATTTCCTCCGCCTGCCCAAGGTTCATCGGCATGAACATGCACTGGAGCGCCAACCGCCCCCGGAACTCCGCGCGCAGGGCCTTGATGCCCTCCACGATCCGCGCGTGCGGCACGCCGGGCGCCACACGGTTGATCCGATGCAGCATCCCGTCGTCCGCCGCGTCCAGCTTGCACGACACCACGCTCGCCTCGGCGAGCCGCCGCCGCGTCTCCGCATCGTGCAGCCACGTCGAGTTCGTCAGCACCATCACCGGCTTGGCATGGGTGTTCCGGATCAGCCCGATCAGCTCCCCGAGGTTCGTCGCAAGCGTCGGCTCCCCCGAGCCGCTGAACGTCGCGATGTCCACTCCCGACCAGTCGACGCGCGCAAGGTCCGCCGCCACCCTCTCCGTCGGCACGTACACCCGCTGCTCCATCGACACCCGCTGGATCTCGCCCAGTTGGCAATACACGCAGTTGAAGCTGCATGTGCTCGTCTCCAGGATCACGTCGATCCCAAGCGAGTTCCCCACCCGCCAGCTCCTCACGGGACCATAGACGCTCGAAGCGCCCTCGGGCGCGAAGGAGATGGCCTGGCCTGGTTTCAAACCCGAACTCCAATCTGCCGGCAGATGTCTCCGGGCTGAACAACCACCACCACTTCAAAGCCACAGAGCAGCGAAGGTCCGGTCTCCGGTCTCCGGCCCCTGACCCCCGGCCCCTGTTTTCCGATTCCCGAACCCCTAGTTCTCCGCCACAGGCAGTTCCACGTCCCCCGCGTTGATGCGCTCGTGGAGCCTGTGGAGTTGGACCGAGACGAGCCGGATGCGCCGGAGCACGTCGGCCTCCTCCAGGATACCCTGGCGGTCGTACGGGTCCGAGACGAGCAGGTGAGCCGCCACGTCCGCGATGATCCCGGGGTGCAGGTGCGTGTTGACCATGTTCTGGAGGGCGCGCGCCTTGGGGGCCACGCGCGCGCCGATGCTCTCGGCCAGCCGCGCCAGCACCGCCGCCTCCCGCGCAACCTCATCGTGCCCTCCCCCGGACATGTCGTCGATCACGGGAATCACCCGGGCCACGCGGTACGGCCTTTCCTGGATCTCCTCCAGGACCTCCCCCCGCTCGATCCCCTCGACCAGGATGTTGTACCGCCCATCCTCGACCTTCTCGTCCATCAGGACCCGCACGACGGTGACGATGCGGAAGACCCGGGGCGCGCCATGATAGTCCTTCTCGTACCCCGGCCGCAGGTGGGCCATCGCCAGGCGCCTGTCCCCGGCCAGCACATCTGCGAGCATCCTGCGGTAGCGCGTCTCGAAAACGTGCAGGGGGGCGTGCGTCCTCGGAAAGAGCACGAAGCCGCCAAGTGGGAAGAGGGGAAGCCTGAACATCGGACGGTGACTGGCGCGCGCATCCTCCGCGAGCAATTCCCATTCTTATCGCGCTTCCCGCCCACCAAGTCAACAGCACCATCCAGGGTTGCACGGACATCCTTCCCATGAGGGTGGCACTGGCATCCTGCCCGTGCATGCCGGAGAAGCGGCCTCCTCCTGAGCTGCGACCACTCCACCTGCTCACCCGCACTACGGCGGAGTCAGGGTGGCACGCGCATCCTGCCCGTGCATGCCAGAAAAGCGACCTCCTCCTGAGCTGCGACTTCTCCCCCTGCGCACCCCGCACCACGGCGGAATCAGGGTGGCACGGGCATCCTGCCCGTGCATGCCGGAGTCGCGGCCATCCCGAAGGCCGTGACCACTCCCCCAGCGTGCCCTCATGGCGGCGGACTTGGAGTGACAGGTGACATTGGTGAGGGCGCCAACTTGGCCTGCATGGGCAGGATGCCCATGCCACCATGCTGGCTCATGCCCCAAAAAAGCATCAGGGCGGCCCTTTCGGGCCGCCCTGATCCGGCTGTTCGCTTCAGGAGGGAACTGCTTAGAACGTCGGCTGGTCGTACTCGGTGACCACGAGACGCTCGATCGAGAACGTACCGTTCGGCTTGATCTCAGTGCCGCCAGTGCGGTTGTAGATGAAGTCGATGAAGTAGTTCGAGACCGTGCTCGGCTGGGCCGACAGGACCAGGTCGGGCTGCCAGAACGAGGCGTAGTGCTTGGCGCTGTTGGCGGCGGTGATGCCGTTCGCGTTGTCAGGCACGCCGTCGAAGTTCTGGTCGGGGTTGAGGTTGTAGTACGTGGAGAGGATCTGGCCGTGGTTGTTCGCGATCTGGCTCGCGATCCAGCGCATACGGACGGTCGGGAGACGCGACGTGCTCGTGTTCGGAACGATCGGCGCGCTGACCCAGATGTCGATGGCGTAGACCTTCGAGTTGCTGACCGTTACGTCGGCCTCCGCGCCGTTGGCAAGGAGGGCGCCGAAGCCCGTCTGGCCGGTGCTGGCGAGGTTCGTGGTGCCGGTGATGTTCCAGCCGCCGGCGACCGGGGTCGTCTGGCTGCTGGCGAAGCTCACCGTCGAGCCGGCATCGTTCAGGAAGAGGAACGAGTAGTCGGTCGTGTTGAATGCCGTCGGGCTGGCTGGCGGCGCGTAGCCGTCATCGCTCGTCAGCGTCGCGGCGCCGCGGTTGCGGAGCACCACGCCCGCGCCGAGGCAGTCACGCGTCGTCGAATCGATCACGACGTTGGCCACCGTGAAGTTGTGGCCACCCACCGTTGCCGACTCGTCGATCATGTCGAAGTTGAACGCGGGCTGGTCCGGGCCACCGGGGAGCGAGTCGCCGGAGCTGTTGGACTTGACCCAGTGATAGATCGTCTGGGTCTTCGCCGCACTGATCGGCAGCGAGGAGGCGTTCGAGCCGTAGCCCTGCTCCGCCTGGCCGTTCTCAGCGAAGAAGTCGCCGCCGAAGCGGAGACGCACCCAGTTCGACTGGTTCACCGTGGCGTTCGTGTTCACCGTGGAACGCATGCGGTACAGCGTGTCCGCCGTGAGCGCCGTGCCGAAGTTGCGGCGCCAGGTGGCGAACGTCGTCGTCAGCGCCGCCGTGGAGGCGATGCCGATCGTCGTCGTGCCGGCCGGGGCCGATCCGCCGTAGCCCGCGATCGTCGGCGCATCAAGCGAGGCCGGCGTCGAGGTGAAGGCGGGGTTGAGCTCGCCGTAGTTCCAGGCGTTGTCGAACGTCGGGTACGACTGGAACGGGGTGAAGGAGCAGGACGCGCCGGTGAGGCGGTCCGGGTTCGTCGGGCTGCCGACTTCCGTGATGACCTGGAAGGAGGCAACGTCGATGTTGGCGTTGAGGAAGCAGGCGGACGACGTGGACGGCGAGATCAGGTACATCGTGATCGTGCGCGTGTTGCCCGGAGGCGTCACGTCGGCCGGAAGCGGGGCGGGGAAGCTGGTCGAGCTCGTCGGGCTCAGCTTCACGTTGCGGAACGTGAGGAGACCGCCGGTCGCGACCGAACCGCCGGAGCCGCCGGACGAGGCCGAGTCAACGGCCGCGGCCGTCGTCGGCACCGAAGCGGCGCCCTGCTGTCCATTGATGGCATAGATGCGGTTCGTGCCGGTCTCCGGGGTGGAAGAGCCGGTCTGGAACTCGTTGAAGGCCCAGCGGGCATCCGTCAACCCTGTCGAACCGAAATCGACGTAATCAACAAGATCGAATGCGTCGGTGTAGACGAAGAAGTTGGCGGTGATGTCCGCAGCGCCGGTATCCGTCACGTCCGTGACAAACACCGTCGGGAGCGGGCTGTTGAACTGGGGGCACTCCGCGGAAGCGCTGCCTCCGAGCAGGCACGCAGCAGCGATGATCGGGAGTGTCGCAATGACACTTCTGCGCATGAGGGAAATTCCCTCCTTTCAGGGTAACTGCGGCCCGGGGTCGAAACAGCCGGTGTTCGAGGTCCCGGGCAACGAAAGGAATTTCGGGGTCGTGCGCCTCCAGCGGTGGGGGAAATCTCGGAGATGAAGCCCCACAACCCGCCGCCCGTCAACCGCTAAATCACGCAACTTCCGGGAGGGGTGTGTGGCCAATCTGCGGTTAGAACTAGTGCGACTTTCTGGCCGTGTCAACCGGGGTCGGTGGGAAAAGGTGACTTTTCTGAAAGCAGGGGCATGGGGGTGAGGGTGGCATGGCCATCTTGGCCATGGAGGCCGGAGTAAGGCGATCCTGCGTCCGTCGGCGACCGCCTCGTCGGCCTGCACGGGCGAGACGCCCGTGCCACCCTCGCCCCCGGGCCCTCCTACTTCTTGTCCCAATCCCCTTCCATTCCCGACCCGACGGGGGCGTAGTTGCCCATGATCCTCGGCGGCGTCGAGCCGTCCGCCACGTTGACGTTCTGGTTCGAGGGCGTGACGTAGCCGCCCACGGCGCCGAAGCTGATCGTGCGGAAGCCCGTCGCCACGGGGCCCGTCCAAGTCGTGTTTCCCTTCAGGACTCCATCGACGAAGATGTCCCCGGGCTGGTTCGCCTCGATGGTGATCACGGCCGTCGTGGTGTCGTTGTTGAAGATCATCTTCGGGCCGCAAACGAGGCAGATTTCGCTCAGTGCTCCGCCGGTGTCCACGTCGTGGACGTACCCGGCTCGGTTCCATAGGACGACGCGGCCATTGGGGGTCGCGCCGGAAACCGCCTGGCCGTTGATCCACGGGTCGATGTTGATCGACTGGTCGGTCGCATCACCGAGGTACCGGCCGTCGGAGAGCTGGGTGGAACTGTAGGCCAGGATCCAATTGTCGCCCTTGGCGAATGAGACGCCGCTGGCCGACCCGTCGATGGGGCTCGGAATGATCGTGTAGCCGAAGCCCGTGCTCGTCTGCCGGACGCGGTACCAGTCGTCCTGAAACGTGCCCGAGGGGCGCGTCGTCTTGGTCTCGGTGCTGATCGTGGACCAGCTCTGCCCTGGCCCGCCGCGCGAGACCGTCACGTTGCCGGTGGCGGTGTCGCCGGTGACGCTCGAGCCCGGCACCATGTCAAACCGCCAGTAGGCGTGGTGGTGGTGCGCGTCGCACACGCAACTGTCCTGCACGGCCGAGAAGCCGAAGATGGGCTGGATCGAGCCGTCGAGCCCGAACCGCCACTGCGTGATGTAGCGGTACCAGCCCGCGTTGCACTCGGTCGCCAGCCAGAGCGTCTGGCCCTCGTCATAGATGGCGACGCCCTTGAAGTTGCCGATGTCGGACTGGGACTCGCAGATCGTGGATGGGGCCGAGGAGGCGACGATGATGCCGTTCTGTCCCGGGATTGCAGCCGTTCCCGTGGCGGCGAAGCAGTCCTCCGAGTCGAGCCAGTCGCGGTACGGGCCGCAGACGTCGCCGGTGTACTGGACGTTGAGGATGGGGACGCTGGCGCGCTTCATGACCCACTGGCCGTTGTACTTGATGTCGGTCAGTTCGAGTCCGGAGCCATTGTGGTTCGGGAAGGTGTTGGGCTGGGAATTGCGCGGGCGGGTCATGGTGAACTCCCATTTCGGGGAGACCGCCGGCCACTGGATCGTGTAGCTGGTTGCGGTGCCGAGCGAGGGGGAGCACGTCGGGGACTGGATCGGCGGGCCGCAGGCGCCTCCCCTCGCGATGGCGGTTGGCGGGGCGCCCGCCGCAAAGCGCACGATGCTTCCCGTGCCCAGCGAGACGCCAACGATCTCGTGGAATCCGCGGCCCAGGTCGGTCATTCCGGGGGTCGCGACGCCCACGTGCACGAGGCGCTCGCCATGCGAGCCGGCGCTCGCCGGGGGCATCGGCTCGTAGCAGATCAGTTCACCCTTGGCGAACTGCGCGGCGAAAGTCGGGGATGCCTGGACCACGGCGGCCGCGTCCGCGTATTCCTCATCCGAGGCCAGCGGCACGCCGTCGATCCTTTCGCGGGACAGCTCGTTTCCCTGCGCATCGCAGGTGATCGAGAAGCTCTCGTTCGTGGTGTAGTCGTGGATGATCGCCGCATAGACCCCGGAGGTGCCATCCTCGGCCGGCGCGATTTCGATGACGCGCGTTGCGGGTGCGCTTCCCGAACGGGCAGCCGTGAACTTCGAGTTCAGGGTGGCCTGCACATCGTGGAGCGCCGCCTGGGTCGGGTTGTCGGCGACCTTGATCGCCACCCGGTCCGTCACGTAAAAGCCGTCGGCTCGCAGGGTCGGTTCGGCGGCAGCAAGCGTTGCGGGAAGGGACAGGACGGCTGCGGCGGCAAATGACGCGGCGATGCACTTCCGGACGGCGTTCGTGCCCGGGGTACCACGGCGGACTTCGCGATGCATGGATGGATTCCTTGCCGGATTGAAGGTTTTCGACAACCAGAGGAACCCCAGCACATCCCGTTCACCGGCGCAATGGGAGGAAGATCGGGATTCGGGGGTCGGGAGGTAGGGTGACACGGGCATCCAGCCCGTGCAGGCCGCACCGTTGTCCAGCCCTGAGACGGGCGAACCCTGGATGGAGCCCCATGCGGCAAGAAAACAAGACGGGGGGCGGCTGGTGGCCGCCCCCCGTGGGATTGCTTGGGTGGGGCGCGGCGAGCCTCAGGGGTAGAGGCCGCGCACCTTGTTCTCCATCGCGACGCGCTCGACGCCCTTCACGAGGGCCGCCGTCCGCATGTCGATGTTGAAGCGCTTGGCGAGGTTCACGGACTCATAGAAGGACTGCTCGATGCGGTGGCGGAGCTCCTTCTTTACCTGCTCCTCGCTCCAGAAGTGCATGGCGAGGTCCTGCACCCACTCGAAGTAGGAGACGATCACGCCGCCCGAGTTGCAGAGAACGTCGGGGATCATGAAGACCTGGTCCTTGTGCTCGCGCAGGAAGGCGTCGGCCTCCTCGGTGCAGGGGCCGTTCGCGCCCTCGGCGACGATCTTGCACTTGAGCGTCCGCGCGATGTCGCCGGTGACCTCGCGTTCCATGGCGCAGGGGGCCATGATGTCGCAGGGCATGGCGAAGAACTCTTCCTTGGTGACCTTGTCCTTCTCGATGCCGGGGTACCCGCGAAGGTTCTTGTGCTTTTCGATGTGGGCGCAGAGGTCGGCCGCGTTGAAGCCTTCCTTGCGGTAGTAGTTCCCCGTGACGTCGGCGACGCCGAGGACCTTGGTGCCGAGCATCTCGAGTTCGAGTGCGGCCACGGAGCCCACGTTGCCGAAGCCCTGGATCATGGCGGTGGCGCCCCGCAGGGGGAGCTTGATCTGGGAGGCGGCGCGCTCGATGGTGTAAACGACGCCGCGCCCGGTCGCCTCGCGGCGACCACGCGTGCCGTGCATCGATACAGACTTGCCGGTCACGACCTGCGGGCAGGAGAAGCCCTTCATCA
>CAZUCD010000071.1:0-8881 GCA_964618855.1 uncultured Candidatus Sumerlaeota bacterium | reverse complement strand
ACGCCATGTGCTGCTCGCCGGTGCCCATGTCGGGGGCCATGACATCTTCGTGCGGGCCGATCATGGGGAGAATCTCGGCGGTGAAGCGGCGCGTGATGCGCTCCTGTTCCCCTATGGAGAGCGTGGTGGGGTCGCAGTTGATGCCGCCCTTGGCGCCGCCATAGGGCAGCCCCGCCAGGGAGCACTTCCACGTCATGAGCATGGCGAGCGCCGCGACCTCGCCGATGTCCACGTGCTTGCTGTAGCGCAGGCCGCCCTTGCCGGGGCCGCTCGTCAGCGAGTGCTGCGACCGGATGCCGAGGAAGGTGCGGATCTCGCCCTCCTTCTCGCCGGGCTTGGGGTCCATCCGCACCGGGATCGTCACGACCATGGTGCGCTTGGGCATCTTCATGCGGTCGATGATGCCCGGCTCGACGTCGATGTATGGGGCGACGCTCTCGAGCTGCGCCACGGCCTGCATGAAGAACTTCGAACTCGAATAAAGGGGATCAACCATGTGGGAGAAAACCCTGAAAAGGGGGAGGAAAACGGGTGGGTGAAGACGGGCCGAGAAAGACGCCCTGCGGGACTTGCGGGTAAAGCGGTTTCTGCTGAACGCAGGCCGGGGCGGATGCATTGCGGCATCCGCCCCGGAGATCGGCGTCACGCGTTTGTGTCCCGGGCACCCGCTCCCGGGGGCGGTCACCCTTCCTGGATCGGCGTCGCCAGCGCTGGGGGAACGTTCTGCAGGTGGTTCCATACCTTCTTGAAGATCGGGTTGGTCTTCGATCCCCCCGACTCGAGCGTCCTCATCAGGGCCTTGAATCCCTCAACCTCGCGGACGGCGCGGAGGTCATAGTCGGTCCGCATCTCGTCCGGGCTCACAGGGTAGTTCCAGTACCGCTCTCCCTTGTTGCCGAAGAGCTTCTCCAGTGCCGCGACCGCCTCGTCCGTCCTGCCCATCGTGGCGAGGCAGCACGCGATGTTGTACTGCGACTTCTGCGGTTCGGCGCCGGCCCTGAGCGCAGCCTCGAACTGCGGCAGCGCCTCCTCGGCGCGCCCGGAGACGAGCATCGCGTAGCCAAGGCGGAACCGGATTTCGCCATCGTCCGGGAGCTGCTGCTGGATCGGGAGCACCTCCTCGATGAAGGCCTGCCACTGGGCGCGCTCGCCGGCGCGGAGGCGCTCCTCGCGCGCATCGCGCTCGGCAGGGGAGCCTGAATCGTCCGAAGCCAGTTCGCTCAGCTTGCGGTCGGCCGCCTTCAGCCCCGCGGCGAGCGCCCTGTGCGCCTTGTCGTGCATGTTCCCCGCGCCGTGCGCCTCCCACTTGGCGACCTCCTCTGTGAATCGGGGGTCCTTGCGGGCGTTTTCGAGGTCGGCGTCCTCGCGGGCGAGGCAGGCGTTGTCCCATCCGAGGGACCCCGCGACGCGCAGCCACTCGATCGATTCGTCCCCCTTGTCGAGGCGCGACCACGCGCAGGCGGCGTTGTACGCCGAGGTCGCGGCATCGTGGGCCTGCCGCGAGGCGTTCATGAACCCGAGGGCGGAGCCCTCCCAAAGCTCGTTGCCGTGCGCAGCCCACGCGACGGCGTTCCAGGCCTCGCCCAGATGGCGGACGGGTGTCTCGGAAATGGCGACCTCGGCCGGTTTGCCCGTGGCGGTGGTGACAGGTACCTGCTTGTCATCCGCCGAAAGCCGGACATCGACCATCACAAGCGCGGCCAGCATGGCCGCAACGATGAGTGCGTGGCGCTTCATGGAGCGTTCTCCGTGGTGAGGTGTGGTTGGGTTCGGGCGGAGGATCGCGTCGATCCGCCCGGGCAGGTCTGAGGTCCCCGCCATGGCGAGCACGGGCGCCGGGGATGCCTTGCCGCCGGCGAAACTCAGCAGCAGTCCGGCATAGCTCGACGCCCTGATCCCGGAGGCCAGGACCCTTTCATCGCATGCACGCTCGCCAGAACGCCGCAGCCCTTCGGCAAGGCGCCAGACGAGCGGATTGAACCAGTTCAGGAAGCACACGAGCTGAGAGACGAACTGCCACAGGCAGTCGCGGCGCTGCACGTGCGCGAGTTCATGCCGCAGGACGATCTCCCACGTCATGGCGTCCCAGTTGCCGCAACCCGGGGGAAGGACGACCACCGGCCGCAGGAATCCCCAGACGAATGGGGTCTGCGTCAGGGACCCCACCTTCAGGTCCGGCACCCGCGTGAGAGCATACTCCCCCGCGATGCGGGCAGCGAGGTCATGCGCCTCCGGCAACTCAAGGCGGTTTGCGCGCCTCAGGCGAAGCGCGAGCCACGCATGCAGCGCGGCGAGCCTTCCCCCGAGGAGCATCGCCACTGAGAGCCAAAGCGGCCCCAGGACGAGCAGGCCCCACCCCGCGAACACCGTGGGGTCCGGCCGCGAGGCCACAGGGGGGGGAGTGCCCGCCGGAACACGAGCCGTCACCGCACCTCCCCCATCCGTTGCGGCTGTTTTGGCCGGTTCGGTGTGTGTGGCCTCGCGGGCCGATTTCATTGGAACGAGCCGTTCGGGGACCGCCGCGGGTGCGAGCACACGCGAGGTCGGCTCCGGGACGCGCACGCTCACCAGGGCCCCGGCGAGCGGGGTCACGGCGAGGATGGGCGCGCCCAGTGCCAACGCAAAGGCGGCCGCACGTATGCGGTGTCCCTGCGTGGCTGACCCGCGCCCCGCAATGCGGGAGAGGAGGCTCCCGCAGAGGAGCACCGCCAGCGCCTTCAAGTGGCTGTCCAGCAGGAGAATCGTCAGCGATGCCAGCATGTCAGCGTCCCTCCCGGCGCGCCTTCTCAATACGCGCCGCCAGCTCATCCAATTCACGGCGCGACAGCTTCAGGTCGGATTCGTCAAGAAGCGCGTTCACGGCCTCGCGCGCGGAACCATCGAAGTACGTCTCGACGACCCGCGCGAGGACCGAGCGCCGCACCTCGTCCCGGCGGCGCACAGGTTGGTAGATCAGCTTCGTCCCTTCCTTCGATGTGTCCAGGTGCCCCTTCTCGACCAGGATGCGCAGCAGCGCCCGCACGGCCGAGTAGCTTGGCGGGTCGGGGATGCCCTGCTGGATCTCGGAGGCGTCCGCAGAACCGCGCGCGTACACCACCTCCATGATCTGCCGCTCCCGGCGGCTCAGGTCCTGCATCGGGGATTCGGGCGACATCGGGATGACTCCGGGGATCGTGGGTTGCTGCGCGGTTGCGTTGGACCAGCGCGACCTCACCGTCGCGCCCAGCGGACACCGTGGTGAGCGATGCCACCTTGGCCAAGGTGCTAAAAAAACAACAGGGCGGATGCAGGGCGTCAAGCCCCTTGTGCTGATTTTTTAGCATGACGGCCACAATCTTCACCCTTCCAACCGCAACTCCACTTCCGACACCATTGCGCATCGGTTACCGGCAGGAAGGGGTTCGGCTCGTGAAGATTCGCCATGTGGTCAGTTTCATCGGATTCGGGTTCCTGACCCTATCCATGATGTGCGGGGGTCTGATGTTCTGGGAGTCGGAGACTCACACCCTCGAACGCCACTTCGAGGCCCGCGAGCAGAGGCTCATGGCGGAGCTCGAACCCGTGCTGACCGCGGCCGTGGAAGGTCCGAAGGTATCCGCCGTCGTGGGCTCGCCCCTCGAACGCTGCGTGCGCATCAGCTGGTCGCGAAACTCGACGCCATTCGGGGATTCCGCGGCGTACGAACTTGCGGCGCGCGGCCCCAAGGGGGACGCCACGATCGACGTCGCCTTCAAGTACCGCGACAACCGCTGGAACCTCGAGAAGTTCGACGTCCAGCCAGCCCCGGAACCCTTCAAGGCCAAGATCTTCGAGGAGAACCACGAGTGGAACACGCCGCTCTCCATCGAGATGGATGACCTGGACGACCTCGACGAGGAGATCGAGACGAGCGTGACCCTCGAGATGGAGAAGGGCGGCCTTGTGCGCGGAGAGGGCCCCACCCCGCCGACTCCGCCGCGGATCAACTAGCACCACGGCTTGCGCCGTCGCGACGGCGGGGGCGATCCTCGCGCCGAGGCCGCGCCCATGGAATCCAACGACGGCAGCGGGCGCATCATCGCGCTCCTGGACCAGATGATCGAGCAGCAGCGCGCCAAGGTCCTGCGCATCGGGCAGCGCCTGAACCCGCGCCTCACTCCGGACGACCTCCTGAACCCGTTTGACTGGCCGGAGGTCGCGAACAACCCCCAGTTCAACTTCGAGGATGGCCTGCTTGCCGGGCTGATCGCCGCGCGAGTCGCGGTTGGGGCCGATGGAACCAGCGGCACCGGAGCCCCGCACTGAGTCATGGCAACCCCCGCCGGGAATCGGCGCGCAGGTTGCTCTACAACCCGTGGGGACGCTTGGCGCACCCCGCCAACCCCGAAGCACCAGGACAACTGAACCCATGAAGCTGATTTCGGCAGTACTAGCGGCACTCCTCCTTTCGGCCTGCGCCGGTTCGGGCACGAACGCGCCCGAGAAGCCACTCGCGACCGAGGACAAGTCACCCGCCACCAAGGAAGAGGAGTCCGCCATGCTGGCCGTCGGCACGAAGGCACCCGAGTTCGAGACAACGGACGAGAAAGGCGGCGCCGTGCGCCTTGCCGACTACAAGGGGAAGAAGAACGTCGTCCTGGTGTTCTATCCCGGCGACGACACGCCCGGTTGCACCTCCCAGCTGTGCGCCATTCGCGACGACTGGAAGGACTTCGAGGGCGCCGACGTCGCCGTCTTCGGCATCAACCCGGCCAAGGCGGAATCGAAGCAGAAGTTTTCCGGCAAGTACGGCTTCCCGTTCCCGCTCCTTCCGGACACGGACAAGAAGCTCGTGAAGTCCTACGGCTGCGAGGGGCTCCTGTTCACGAAGCGCACCGTGTACGGCATCGACAAGGAAGGCGTGATCGTCTTCGCGGAACGCGGCATGCCGAAGAACTCCGACATCCTGGCCGCGTTCGGCGGAAAATCGTAGCGCGCCGCAGCCACGGCTTGGGACCATCGTGCATCGCCGCACGCCAAGGACCCTCCGTGACCGAAGCCATGCCCGCCCCGACCATCTCAATGGGCGCGGCGCCCCGCGCCTACCCCGGCCGCAAGGTCGTGTACTGGTTTGTCGGCCTGACGATCCTGCTCGGAATCGCGACGTGGTACATTCCACCACTCTTCATTGTGGGGATGCTCAAGAAGCGGCCGGCGAAGCTCGAGCGCGCCTTCCATGACGTCGGGGCCGCCCTGCTCGCCTACCGCGCCGACCACGGGGAGTTCCCGCCCGAGACCGGGCTCTACTACTACTGGGACAGCCGCAAGTTGCTCGAGAAGACCGGGGCAATCCACCTGCCCACCTACATGGTGAATGTACTGACGACTCCGGTCGCCTACTACGATCCGTGGATCGCGGCGGACCCCTACGCCATGCCGGTCCAGAACAGCCCGCTGGCCTACGTCAACCTGGGCGACCGGGCCGTCCTCTGGTCTGCGAGCTCCAACCTGCGCTACGAGATCAAGGCCTTCCAGATGCGTGACATGGCCGAACCCGAACTGCGGGAATACCTGGCAGAGCGCACCTGGGACCCGACCAACGGCACCAAGTCCAAGGGGGACGAGTGGCGGATCGTGGAGTAGCGGGGTTCCGAATACGGGTTTCCGGTGTCAGGTGCCGGGGCGGCGAACCGAAACCCGGCACCCAAACCCGGAACGCAAATCAAGCCGTCAGCGCCGGCGCATCCCCCCAGAGGCCCTCGAGGTTGTAGAACTCGCGCATCTCCGGCGTCATGATGTGGACGACGATGTCGCCGAAATCCACGACGATCCAGTTCTGCGTTTCGAGCCCGTCGATGATGGGCGCGCGGGCGCCGTCGTCCTTCATGCGCGAGACCACATTGTCGCAAATGGCGCGGACCTGCAGCGGGGAGTTCCCGGTGCAAAGAACGAACACATCCGTGAAGTTGCACAGCCCGGTGAGGTTCAGCGCGATGATCTCCTCGGCCTTCTTCTCGTCGGCGGCGTCCAGGCACAGGAGCGCGCGGCGACGGGTAGGCTCGAAGTCTGTGATGATCGGGTTGGGGCGGGATGGGCGCTTGGCACGGCCGGGCGTGGCCCTTGGGGTGGATGAGGCGGGGGTGTGGGGACGGGGGGTGATCACAGTGCGGGCGTGGGCTCCTTTCAGCCGACTTGGGCCAGCCATTCGGTCATGGCAAGCGTGCGCGAATGCACCGCCTTGCCTTTGCGCCGAACGTGGTCGAGTTTGAGTTCAGCGACGCGGCGGGCCGCGTCGAGGAGACTCCGTTGCAGGATGTCGCGGCGGATGTCTTCCACCCCCTGCCAATGGCGCGAGGGCTCGATGAAGTCCGCAACGAAGAGGACCAGCGCAACCGGTCCAAGTTTGGAATCCCCGGTCGGATGGTAGGCCACGGCCTCCAGGACTTCCGGGTCCGTGACGCCGAATTGCTCGGGGGCGATTTCCCCCGCGGCGAGGCCGTGCCAGACCGCCGGGTGTGCCCAGTCCTCCGCGGTGGGTGCATAGCGCTTGGCACCCTGAAGGGTTCGCTCCAGTGCGGGGCGGGGTTCGTTCTTGCAGATGTCGTGGAGGAGGGCGGCGGCGGCGGCCTTCTCGCGCGCAACGCCCGCGGCGTCCGCGATCGTGATCGCAAAGGTCTCGACGCCCATCACGTGGCAGTAGCGGCGGTCCTCGAGCCGCGCGCGCAGCTCACCCCGGATGCGGGCGATCGTCGTGGAGTTCGGCGTACCGATGGTCTGCGGGTCCTTTCCGCCCGGCGTCGGCAGAAACACGCCAAGGCACACCTAGTGCCTACGCCCCTCCGCCAAAGAATCAAGGGAAACCGGATGCTGGGGAATCGGGAATCAGGAATCGGGAATCAGGGATCGAGAATCGGCGATCGGGGATCGGTGGCCAGGGATCAGCGCGGGGCGGTCTCCCTGAGTTCGGCGGCGAGGTGTACCAGGCGCGACGCGCGGGCCGGGTCCACGGATTCCTGCCAGTCGCCGTCCTTCTTTATGTAGCTGCCGACGATGAAGCCGTCCGCCGCGGCCCACAGCGCGGGGAGGTTCTCCGGCGTGACGCCCGAGCCGACATGGCGCGGCAAGCGCGTGCCGCGCGCAGCATCGCGCAGGTCGGCGGGATCGGTCGGCGCGCCCGTCTTCGTCCCGGTGACGATCACGCCGTCGGCGCCGCAGAACTCCGCCGCCTCGGCCGTTTCCGCAAGGCTCACGTCCGCCGTGATCGCGTGGCTGGAGTGCTTCTTTTTGATGTCGGCGAAGACCTGCACGGCATCGGCTCCGATGGCGCGCCGGTAGCGGAGAAGTTCTCCGGCGTCCGAGTCGATGATTCCCTCGTCGGCGACATGGGCGAAGACGAAGCCCTCGGCCCGGATGAAGCGGGCGCCCGTGGCGAGGGCCACCGCGAGCGCCTCGCGGTTGGCCCCGGCAAGTATCTGGATGCCGACGGGGCAGGCGACGGCCTCGCGGACGGTCCCGACGATGGCGGTCATCGCGGCGACGATCTCCGGGCCGACGGAACGCTTGAGGTATGGGAGATCGTGCATGTTTTCGACGAGCACGGCGTCGAACCCCGACCGCGCAACGCGCGTGGCGTCCTCGGCCGCGATGGCCGCGATCTCGGACACGGAGAGCCTCCCGCGCGGCGTTCCGGGCAGGGCGCGGACATGAACCATGCCGATGAGGGGCTTGGGGGTGCGGAAGAGGTTCTGCTGCGCGGCCAACGGCGGGTGCTCCTGTGGTCGATTGGTGACTTAGACCAACCTCCGCATTGAGGGGCAATGAAGAGGGGACCCGCCCTACCAATGCAGCTTTAGATTACGGGTCGTCTGAGTTTGCCGATCGAGGAGGAGAACTGGCAGGGGCAAGTCGATGGATCGCCGTCACCTTGACCGAGACGATTCGCCAGAGGGTGAGTCGTGCCGAGGAATCTGAAGGTCGTCGGCCTTGTGGCGGTGCGGTTGCCTCACTCGGCCCGCTTCTTGTATCACCTTGGCCCATGTGGCATGTTTGCCACCCGAAAGGGTCAAAATGATGCGGCGCATCCTCCTGGTCGAAGACGAAAAGAACACACGAGAAGGCCTCAAATGGGCCCTCGAAAGCACCGGCGCCGAGATCGTCACCGCGGCCGACGGGGAGCAGGCCCTCCTCGCGCTCGGAAACGAGCCGTTCGACCTCGTCATTAGCGACATCCGCATGCCGAAGATGGACGGCATGGAGCTCCTCCACCATGTTCGTGAGGAGCACCCCGACACCGAATTCATCATCCTCACCGGCCATGGCACGGTCGAGGGTGCCGTGCAGGCCATGAAGCAGGGGGTCTTTGACTACCTGATCAAGCCCGTGAACATCGACGAGCTCCAGATGCTCGTGGAGCGCGTGTTCTCGCAGCGCTCCCTGCGCCAGGAAAACGAGCGCCTCAAGCGCGAGGTGAACGACCGCTACGGCTTCGAGTCGATCATCGGCCGGTCGGGGGCCATGGAGTCGATCTTCGACAAGATCCGCCAGGTCGCGCCGACGCGGGCGAGCGTGCTCATCCAGGGGGAGACCGGCACCGGAAAGGAACTGCTCGCAAAGGCGATCCACTTCAACAGCCCGCGCAAGGCGAAGCCCTTCATCGCGGTCAACTGCGGCGCCCTCACGCAGACGCTCCTCGAAAGCGAGCTCTTCGGCCACGAGAAGGGCTCCTTCACCGGCGCCGTGAAGCAGAAGCCCGGACGTTTCGAGATGGCGCACACAGGCACGATCTTCCTCGACGAAATCGGGGAGACATCCCCCGAGTTCCAGGTCCGCCTGCTGCGCGTCCTGCAGGAGCAGGAGTTCGAGCGCGTCGGCGGCACGCAGCCGGTCAAGGTGGACGTCCGGGTCATCGCCGCCACGAACAGGG
>CAZUCD010000070.1:0-18526 GCA_964618855.1 uncultured Candidatus Sumerlaeota bacterium | reverse complement strand
CTGCCGCATGCCCAGCGCGAACGCCACCTGACTGCTGGCCGGACCCGGAAGGAACTGGCACAGCGCGACGAGGTCGGCGTACTCCGCGTCGTCCAGCCACCTCCTGCGCTCGACGAACTCCGTTCGAAAGTAGCCCAGGTGGGCGATCGGCCCGCCAAACGAGGTCAGTCCGAGACGAATAAAGGCGCGGGCCACCTCCACCGTGGTGCCGGCGGAGGGATGCGCCACGGCCACGGCTACTTGGCCAGCTCGTCAAGGATCGAGTCGATGCGCGCGCGCGCGTCGGGCACGCCCGCGTAGAAGGTCTCCGACAGCGCCTCCGGGATCAGGCGTCCCATGTTCGGTTCGAGGAGGAGCTGCTTGCAGAAGTTCGTCACGATCGCGTGGTCCCAGCGCTCGGGCTCGATCTTGAGTCCGACAATGACGGGATTCGTCGGTGCCCCGCCCACCTCGCAGTAGAAGCACCGTGCGTAGTGCATGGAGAGCAGCATCTTGTAGACGAGGCGGTCGTCGAACTTGCGCAGCGAGTGGTTCGAGATGTCGTCCTTCCACTCTGCGAGCATGAAGGGCCCGTTGCGGCCGAGCTCCTCGCGCGACTTGTTGGCGAGGAGGAGGATTTCGCGGCGCGTGTTGAAGTCGGGCAGGGGCGTCTTGAGCTTCTCCTCCAGGAACCTGCGGTAGGCGCGTGCTGCCTTGCGGATGTCCCCCTCGACCTGCTGCCCCGTGGGAGCGACGGGCCGTGGCGGGGCGACGAGTATGACGCTGCCGAGTTGCAGGTGGTAGTCGCTGCGCCCATCACCCCAGTCCACCTTGACGATGCCCTCGCGCTCCGCCTCGCGGACGAAGTCCTTGAAGGCTCGGAGGCCGACGTTTGCCGGCTCGAAGTCGGAGCGAAGCTGCTGCATCTTGGGTGCGACGCGCGCGCCGACGCTGCGGTGGGCCTCGCGCTCGACGTGCTGGATGGCGGCCTGCAGGACGCGGTAGTACTCGCGGCGCAGCGCGGCGGCCTCGGTCGTCGCCATCGAGTCGTCCCGCGAGGGGTCGGCAGGGGGAGCTGGTGCGCCCGCCGGCAGCGGCGCGGCCGGCGGGGCCTCCGTTGGCGCGAAGAGCGTCTCGTAGTACTCCACTCGGTCCGCAGCCTCGATCACCATCGGGTTCACGTTCTGCCGGTCCACCACGATCGCGATCACGGTCTTGTTCAGCTCGTGCAGCTTGTTGCAGAGCGGGATGTAGTCCCTGTCGGACGAGAGGATCACGAAGTGGCTGATCGAGGGATTGGTGTACGCCTCCGACAGGGCGTCCACGACCAGCCGCATGTCCGCGGTGTTCTTGTGCGCGGTGACGTAGGGGATGTCCTCGATCTGGACGAGGGTGCGGATGAGCATGCGGCGCACCTGGTCCTCGAGCTTGGGCCTGCCGACCATTTCTAGGCACTTCTTGATGTCGCCATAGGATCTCCGGATGAGGACGCGCCCCTGCCCCTTGAGGCGCTGGAGCACGGGCCCGAGGTCGACCGGCAGGCCGAGCGAGCTCGTGGCGCCGATCAGGTTCTCGATGTCTATGAAGAGCGCCATGTTCACGGGCGCGTGGAGATTGCCTTCCATGTCCGGCTCCCGAGTGCTGCTGAACCGCGGAGGGGCGCTGCTATTCCACGCCCAGCTTCTTCTTCAGCAACGGCGTCACGGTGGCCGGGTTTGCCTTCCCCTTGGAGCGCTTCATGACCTCGCCCATGAGGAAGCCCATGGCCTTCATCTTGCCCGCCTGGACGTCGGCCACGGGGCCGGGGTGCGCGGCGATGACCTCGTCGATGATGGGCTCGATCGCGCTGTCGTCGATGGGCTTGAGGCCCTGTTCCTCGACGATTGCGGCGGGCATCTTCCCCGTCTCGAGCATCGCCTTGATGACCTGCTTGGCGATCTTGCCGGTGATTGCTTCCTTGTCGAGGAGGGCTACGAGTTCGGCAAGCGCCGGCGCGGTGACCTTGAGGTCGCGCACTGTGGCGTCCTCGCCGAGCGGGTGCTCCTTCAGCGCGCGCAGGACGTCCCCCATGATCCAGTTCGCGATGCCCTTGGCGTTCGCGTGCAGCCGTGCGGCGTCCTCGAACAGGTCGGCGGTCTCGCGCTGCGCCGTGAGCGTCGAGGCGTCATAGGCGGAGAGGCCGTACTGCTCCATGAGCCGGCGTTTGCGGGCGACGGGGAGTTCCGGGATCGTGGCGGCGACCTCCGCCCGGAGCGCCTCGTCCAGGTGCAGCTCCACGAGATCCGGCTCGGGGAAGTAGCGGTAGTCGTTCGCCTTTTCCTTGCTGCGCATAGGGCGGGTGATGCCCTCGGCGTCGTCCCACAGGCGCGTTTCCTGGCGCAGCGTGCCGCCGGACTCCAGCACGGTGCGCTGGCGCTCGAACTCGTGGTCGATGGCCTTCATCACGGCGCTGACGGAGTTCACGTTCTTGATTTCGACCTTCGTGCCGAGCTTCGTGTCCCCCTCGGGACGGATGGAGATGTTGAGCTCGAAGCGCAGGCGCCCCTCCTGCATCTTGCACTCGGAGACGTCGAGGTACTCGAGGAAGGTCCGCATCCCCTGCATGAAGGCGAATGCCTCCTCGCGGGAGCGCAGGTCGGGGGCGGTCACGATCTCGAGGAGGGGCGTTCCCGCACGGTTGAGGTCCACGAGCGTGAAGTCCACGTCGCGCCCCTCGGGGTGGATGTTCTTGCCGGCATCCTCCTCGAGGTGGATGTCGAGGATGGTGATGGTCTTGGTGCCGGCCTCGCCGAAGTCGACCTCCATCTCGCCGTCGCGGCCGAGGTGGCGGTGGTGCTGGCTGATCTGGTAGTTCTTGGGGAGGTCCGGGTAGTAGTAGTTCTTGCGGTCGAAATCGCAGCGCTCGGGGACGCGGCACTTGAGTGCGAGCGCGGTCTTGAGCGCCAGTTCGAGTGAGCGGCGATTGAGCACGGGGAGCGTGCCGGGCATGCCAAGGCAGACGGGGCAGACCTGGGTGTTGGGGGCGCCACCAAATGTGGTGGGGCACCCGCAGAAGTTCTTGGACTCGGTCTTGAGCTCGGTGTGGACCTCGAAGCCGATCACGGTTTCCCAGTTGGCCATCGCTCGCTTCCCGATTGTTGGAGTTGCCGTCAGGTTGCGGGCCCCGGGCCGGGGCGGTCAAGGGGTGGGCTCCCCCGGGCCCCCAAACGCGGAATGACACGTCGCGGGCGTGCATCATGGAAGCGTGGCGGTGTTGAGACTGGGCTGGGATGGGGCGCCGTCGCTGGTCTCCCGCGAGCCACAAACCTCCGCCCGGATCAGCCGGTTCGGTCCCGTATCACCCTCTTCAGCCTCGCGACCAGGCGCCGCCTGAGGCGCGGGTGCAGGTCATGCTCCCAGATGCGGAGGACGCGCCACCCGCGGCGGCGAAGCTCGCGCGTCACCTCGCCGTCGCGCTCCCGGTTGCGGGCCAATTTGCGCCTCCAGAATGCCCGGTTCGACTTCGGCATCGTGCCGTGCTCGGGACAAGCGTGCCAGAAGCAGCCGTCCACGAAGACGCATACCCTGGGCGCACGAAAGACGAAGTCCGGCCGGCCGGGCAGTGCGACCCCGCGCCTCCAACCCGTGAAGCCCTCCTCCCTGAACAATGCAACCATCGCGAGCTCAGTCGCCTTGTTTCCGCGAGACCGAATTCGCGCCATCAGGGCAGAGCGGGCCGGGGTGGTGGAGTGGATAGGTCGATGCATTTCGTGGCTTGCATGCGGTCCTGTCAGTCGAGGTGGAACCGTGAATCGAACTCGATCCCGTTCAGTGCCAGCATGGCCTCGTACTCTTGGGAGAAGGTCTTGGATTCGTGGTGCTCTTCCTGGTCGCGAATGTAGGCGTGGACCCGGTTGCGTTGCGAAACACTGACGGTGAAGGCGCCATAGCCTTCCTGCCACCTGACCGGCACGCCCGGATTGGACTCGTTCCACCATGCTGAACTCCCCCCCTTTATCGCATGGACAACCGATGCAAGATCTGGCGTGGATCGGAGTTGGCAGAGAAGGTGGACGTGGTCTTCGATTCCGTTCACGATGAGGGCTTTGCCTTGATGTTTCTCCACGACGCCGCACATGTAAGCAAAGAGGCGGGGACGAATCTCAGCTGTCAGTAGGGGGGCTCGGTGCTTCGTTGAGAAGACGATGTGGTAGAGGAGCAGCGTGTGCGTGTGGGCCATGAATCGGGCCTTGGTGCCGTGTTGGACCCCTGCCGGGGTCCGACGCCTTTGTGGGACCGTTCTCCCCGGAGTAAACTCCGGGGCTAGGATTGTTCCATCCCTGCCGGGATGGAGGGGGCAACGCGAGGTTGGAACGGGGTTGGCCAGTTTCCCGTCGCATTCCAGTCCGGGCTGGTCCGGTTGCCGAAAATGGGACGCTCCCCCAACCTCGGACCTCCCACCGGCCCCGGAAGGGGCCCCACAATTCCAGCCCCGGGATTCATCCCGGGGGCGCGGGTTTCATCCCGGGGGCTCGGGTTTCATCCCGGGACCACGCCGACCCACACCGGCCCCGGCAGGGGCCGAACAATACCAGCCCCGGGATTCATCCCGGGGGCCATGCCGTCACCCCACACCGGCCCCGGAAGGGGCCCCACAATTCCAGCCCCGGGTTTCATCCCCGGGGCTCGGGTTTCATCCCGGGTGGTTTGCGAGTCCCCTTTGCCGCTCGAGCAGTGTCGGATCAGGCGAGAATCCATGCGGCAAGATCAGCCTGACACCTTCGAATGCGAGCACCCAGTCCAACGCTGCATCACCCTTTCGGCTAGTTCGCGCACCCAGCCGCCGGGAAAACCTCACACTCAGGTCCTCATCGATCCACATCAGCCGCCGGTCGAATGCGCGGTCGTGAAGCGCGTTGAGGCAGAGTCCGTTGCGGGGATTGAGCCGCTGGGCGGCGTCTTCTGCCCAAGCCACTATGTGGCTGGCAACCAGCAATTCCCGCACGCGCAGGCCGGTAACGCAGCACGTGAAGTCATATGCGGAGAGCACCCTCCTGCGGAAGAAGCCCTGATTCACGCGAAGGCGCACCATGGCCTCGCGCTCAACTCCCGACGGAGGCAGGTCGCGGGCATCAATTCCGGCCGCGTGCTCGAGGGTGCTCCCTTCGCGGTCGGCGAGCAGCCTGCATCCCTCGAAGGCGAGTCCCTCGGGATCACTCGCAAACTGATCCCACACCTCGACCTCTCCCCGGGCGCCACGCTGCAAGCCCCGGATCCCACGGCGCTGGAGGGATGGATCGAGCCGGGCGAAGTTGTTCAGCTTCATCGCCACGGACCCGGGGGTGCGGCCCAGCAGATTCGCCAAGCGAACTATCTCGGGGGTTGTGGAGTGGAGCTTGCCGAAGGGAAGTTGGCTGTACAGGTTGAAGGCAATGATGTGCTCCTCGCGGGTCCACGTTTCGCCGCGCCGCACCGCCTCCCTGTCGGACTCGGGAACCATGCCCCAGGCTGGGCGCGCGAACTTCCCGCGCGCCACCCCAAACGTTGTCCTCGCACCTGCGAATCCGTTGCGCGAGGATTGCCATCCCTTTGGCATCGCCCGAAGGCAACTTCGCCAGGAGAGAGACCATGCCCGTCCCCCCCATCCCAGAGGGTTACCGCACCATCACGCCGCACCTGACGATTTCGCCGGCCGCGGAGGCCGTCGAGTTCTACAAGAAGGCGTTCGGCGCCGTGGAGGTCTCGCGCATGCCGGGCCCGGGGGGGAAGCTCATGCATGCCGCGGTGCGCATCGGCGACAGCATGCTGATGATGAACGACGAGTTCCCCGAGATGGGGCCGTGCCCGGTGAAGTCGCCACGGTCTGCGGGGACGGCGACGGGCGCCATGCACCTGTATGTGGAGGACACGGACGCTGCGTTCGCGCGGGCGACGGGGGCGGGAGCCACGACCTTCATGCCGCCGATGGACATGCCGTGGGGGGACCGCTACTGCATGATCGTGGATCCATTCGGCGTCGTCTGGAGCATTGGCACTCGGAAGGAAATCCTCACGCCGGAGCAGATCTCGGACCGGATGCGCAACATGGGCTCCTGCGAGCCGAAGCCGTAGCCGACGTCGACGGTTCGCCTCGAAATGACATCGCCGCCGGAGCACATGCGCTCCGGCGGCGATTTGCATCCTGCGGGCCGAGGGGTAATTACTCGAACAGGCCGCCCTTGCGGCGCATGAAGCTCGGGATCTCGAAGTTGATGCCGCTCTTGTTCTCCTGGTCCGGGGCCTTCTCCGGGTCGAAGATGGCGACGGTTGCGGGTTCCTGCGCGGCCTGCGCCTGGGGTGCGGGCTGCTGGCCGAGGGGACGTGCGGTTGGCCGCGAGACGGGGACGGCGGGCGATGACGGGCGGCTGGCCGGGCGGACGTTGTAGGCCGACGAGGGCGCCTTCAGGGAGGCGCCGCCCGCGACGCGGATCGGGGGCTCGGCGGGGATGGCGCTGGCGGCCGGGGCGCCGGCGCGGATGAAGCCCGCCGGAACCGGGTCCATGCTCTCCTGCTCGGACTTCATGGACATGAGGGTGTCGCGGAGGGACTGGGCGCGTGCGCCGCTGGGGTTCTGCGCCTGATGGACCTGCGCGACGGGCGCGGCCGGGACGTAGGGCTTCTCGGGTTCCTGGGCCTTCGGCGCGTCGATCTCGTCGAAGAGGGGGATGTTGACCTCCGCCTTCGGGAGGGAGGGGATGCGGGGCGCGGAGTGGCGGGAGCCGTTGCGGTCGCCGCGGAGCTGCGACTTGCGGTTCTCCTCGGCCTCGCGCTTGGCCATCATGTCCTCGCGGAACCCGGTGGCGATGAGGGTCACGCGCATCTGGTCGGCGAGGGTGGAGTCCTCGCCGGCGCCGAAGATGATGTCCACGTCCGGGTCGGCCATCTCGGTGATGAGGGTGACGGCTTCGTCGACCTCGCTGAGGGTCATGTCCGGGCCGCCGGTGATGCAGACGAGGATGCCTGTGGCGCCGTCGATGACGAGCTTGTCGAGGAGCGGGCTGCTGGTGGCCTTCTTGACGGCTTCCTGGGCGCGGTTCTCGCCCTTTCCGACGCCGATGCCCATCACGGCACCGCCGCGGCCGCCCATGATGGCGCGCACGTCGTTGAAGTCTAGGTTCACGAGGCAGGGCGTGGCGATCAGGTCGCTGATGGCCTGGACGGCGTCTGCGAGGACGTGGTCGGCGACGCCGAAGGCCTCCTTGAGGGGAACGCGCGGCCCGACGACGTCGAGCAGGCGGTTGTTGTTCACGATGATGAGGGTGTCGCAGTGCTCGCGGAGGCGCTCGATGCCCTCGGCGGCGGTCTTCATGCGGCGGTTGCCCTCAAACTTGAAGGGCGTGGTGACGACGCCGACGGTGAGGATGCCGAGTTCGCGGGCGATCTGGGCGAGGACGGGGGCGGCGCCGGTGCCTGTGCCGCCACCGAGGCCCGAGGTGATGAAGACGAGCTCCGTGTTCTGGAGCATCTCGATCATGGTCTCGCGGGCGTCCGCCATGCACTGCTCGCCGAGCTTGGGATCGGCGCCGCAGCCGCGGCCGCGCGTCTGCTCGAGGCCGATCTGGATGCGGTTGGGGCACTTCGTGCGGCGAAGGGCCTGGAGGTCGGAATTGATGACGCAAAAATCGACGTTGGCGAGCCCGCGGTGGTAAACGGAATCCACCGCGTTGCAGCCACCGCCGCCGACGCCGATCACCTTGATCGACACGTTGCCGGATTGTGCTTCGTCCAGGATAAAATCGGGCATGGTACAGCCTCCTCGGGAGCGGGTGCGTGGCGCTTCAGCAAGGCCACTTGGGAGCAGGAACTGGAGCGGGAATGCCGCGACAGGATGCTGGACCCGAGGTGGCGGCGATGACCGCGAACAACGTCAACAGGGAAATCGCGTGGCGCGCGGGAAAAAGTTTGCGGGATGCGCCCGCGCGGGTGTTTCCGCTTGCGCGAAGGGCCGCGGCGGGCTGTTTTCCATGCGGCGTTTGCACCGGCGCCCAACCCCCTTCGGCCCACCGCCCTGGGCCGCGCGCGGGGGCAAAGGAGGGCTCTCCCTTCCGGTCAGGCCAGGTCCCGCTGTGGCAGTGCCCATTCCCAAAGGCTGCGAGGTTCCCGGGCGGCGGGGGCCCCGTGGGCCGAAGAGAATGGAGCATCACCATGACCCAGCGTCGCGATCTCAAGAACCGCATCCGTGAGCGCATGAGCAGGACGGGCGAGCGCTATGCCGCCGCCCGGGCGCACGTCATCCAGCAGGAACCCGCCGCAGCCGACGGCGCCGCGCACCCAACCGGGCTCTTCCCGGGCTACCGATTGCTTCCAGCCGTCTGCACGGACACGGGTGCTCTGCGCAACGTGCTGTGCCAGAGCGGCTACGCGTCCTCCGCGGGCAGGAAGCCGCA
Organism: uncultured Candidatus Sumerlaeota bacterium; assembly: GCA_964618855.1. GTDB lineage: Bacteria > Sumerlaeota > Sumerlaeia > SLMS01 > JANRJK01 > CAZUCD01. Next base: position 10,142 of record CAZUCD010000070.1, on the reverse strand, counting down.
CAGCGAGGCCCTCGTGACGGGCCTGTGCGGGGGCATAGGATTCCTTTACATCGTGTTCGAGTACAAGGGCATGCCGCCGATGCTCTCTGTGATGCCCAGGCACGACACGATGTCGGACAGCTTCATCGCAGGGGGCGTGGCGAGGCTGGGACTTGCGGCCGTGGACGCCTCGACGTCGAGCGCCGCGTCCGCCCGCAAGGCGCTGGACGGCGCCATCGCGTCGGAATCCCCCGCGCTTTGCGTCGTGGATGCCTTCGGGATGATTCCCGGGCAGGGTCCGCTGTGCGCGACGGGGATGGCGCCCACCGTCGTCGCGGTCTGCGGCGTGGATGGAGCGGACCTCCTGGTGGACACAGGCGCCGGGGCGGCGCGGCGGATGTCACACGCCGAGTTCGCAAGCGTGCGCGCACTCTACAAGAAGGGGAAACAGCGCCTCATGACGCTGCGGCGGGATGCGCGGGAGGCGGACCCGGCGCCCGCGATGCTTGATGCGATCCGGGCGACCGCACACCGGTTCGTCGAGTCCCCGTACAAGGGCTTCGCGGGCAACTTCGGCATCGCGGGCATGGAGAAGTTCCGCCGGATGCTCACGGATGAGCGCGACGCGAAGGGATGGCCGCGTCTCTTCGGGGAAGGCGCAAGCGCCTACCTCGGGCTTCGGCGGCTGCACGATGGCATCACGCACGAATACACCTCCCCCGGTGCGGGACGACCGATGTACGCTGAGTTCCTGCGCGAGGCGGCCGCCGCGACGGGCAGGAAGGGGCTTTCGAGCGCGGCGGAGTGCTATGACCGGAGCGGGGCCGGCTGGCTCCGCATGGCCGACACAATCGCCGGATGCGGGGACCCGGCCGTCGAGGAGGGATGCAGGCAGGGAGACTCGGCGCTGGAGCTCTTCCACGAGGCGGGCCGGCCGGGCGCTCCTGCTGCCGCTGGAGGAGCCCCACCGAAGGGCGGATTGATGCACTCCTGCCGCATGACGCCCGCGCGGTCCCGGGAGATTTTCGCCGTCCTGGCGGGGATCCTCGACGAGGTCCTGGCCGCCGAGAAGGAGGGACTGGCGCTCCTTCAGGAGGCGCCGGGTTCTCGCTGATCGTGCCCCGACGGGGAGCCCGCCGCGGAAGTGGAACAACCGCGGCGGGCTCTCCCGGACTCCTTGACCCATATCCCTGCCGACCCTCCATTCGCGGCATTCGACTCCCCGGAGCCCCCCATGCCCCGCAAGCCATCCGCGCCGCGCCGCAAGCCCATCGCCGTCCTGGCGGAGAACATCTACGAGGACCTCGAGGCGTGGTACCCGATCCTGCGCCTGCGCGAGGCAGGGCACCGTGTCGTTGTCGTCGGCCCCGAGGCCGGCGTGGTCTATGCCAGCAAGCATGGATACCCGCTTCGGAGCGACATCGCGGCCGCGAAGGCGAGGGCGCGCGACTTCGACGGCATCATCATCCCGGGCGGCTATGCGCCGGACAAGATGAGGCGCAATGCGCACATGGTGAAGCTGGTGCGCGACTTGTTTGACGCGGGGAAGGTCGTCGCCTCGATCTGCCATGGCCCGTGGATGTTCGCCGAGGCGGACATCGTGCGCGGCCGGCACTTCACGTGCGTCTCCGCCATCAAGACCGACCTGATCAACGCGGGCGGCTTCTACGAGGATGCGGAGGTCGTCGTGGACGGCAACCTCATCTCCTCCAGAACGCCGCCGGACCTGCCTGCGATGATGCGGGAGGTACTGACATTCCTTGGTGGCGTGGAGGGCTGACGCCACCTGCGGTGACGATGCAAGCGGCCCAGGCCCGTGCTCAGCCCGAGCCCTGCCCAGCGTACATGCCATCGCGAAGGAAGCGCTCCGTCCAGGCCGTGCCGAAGCACCGTTCGAGGAATGGCCTCCCTGGGGTGTTGGCGACGTGGTGGCGCTTGTACTCGGCGAGTTCCGGGGCCTCCACAGCCGGCGCATGCGAGACGTGCCCTGAGGCGATTGCCGCCCATCGGTCGATCCACGCGTCGAACGCGCTGTCGAGTTGGGCGAGTTCCGGGGCCTTGGCCCGGAGGCGGAAGACGGCCTGGGGGGTGAAGTGCGCCCTGCACCACCCGGGCAGTTCCTCCTGGGCAGTCATGCCGGGGAACGCCCTCGCGAGCTCGTCGAGCGCACCCGTCCAGACCCGACTGGCGCGCACTTCGTCCGCAAGCCCCTGAAAGTCGAGGACTGCCGCACGCACGAGTTGGCCGAAGACGACGAACTCCGACGCGAAGACCGGCACGGAACGCGGGTCGTTCGGGAAGATCATCAGCGAGAAGATGCCGGAGCTCCTGCCCTGGATGCCCGTGAAGCGCAGGCGTCCCAGACCTGACAGTTCGAAGTCCCTGAACTCGAGGACCACTGGGACCGTGTCGGAAGTCCGCGCCGCGAACTCCGGTGGGACGGGCAGCCCCCTCACTGCTGATGCGGGAAACGCAGCGAGCGCACGTTCCAGGTAGTCCGAGGGAGCGCGCTGCCCGCAATTGGACTGGGCTGCCGGGGACGATTCGCGGAGCAGCATCATGCCACGATGCCCGCCCCGGCGCGCTTCAGCCGCTCGAGCACAGCCGCCGTGAGGAGGGTCAGGTTGCTCCCCGACATGGAGTTGTCCTCTGCGACCTCCGGGAGTTTTCCGGCCGAGACCGTCGCGGCAATGGAGTCGTCGATGGGGATGGAGGCTCCGCACATGATGGGGCCGAGGTAGCGGTTCACGTAGCGGTCTAGGGCTGCGGCCTCGCTGCTGCGCCCGCCGGTGCCCGTCGGCACGACCGCGACCTCGAACGAACGGCCGGGAAGGGAGCGGATCTCCGAGACAGTCTGGAGGAACGGCGCCAGGCTCCGAAGCGCGAGTGCATTCGACGGCAGCGTGATGAGCAGCAGCGTCGCCATTTTGAGCAGCCCCGCGAGCTCCTCGCGCCCACATGCCGGAGTGTCCACAATGACGAGGTCGGGTTTGGGGGAGAGCAGTCGACCGCGTATCTCACCAAAGCCGGCCGGGTCCGCCAGGCCCCGCGGTGCATGCAGCATCCGTAGGGACAGCCGGCGGTGGCCGCGGAGCCTAGCGTCGGGCAGGGCCATCCCCTGCAGCGCCCTCGCGGTCGTGAGCTCCGGGGAGTCGAGCGAGAACGCTCCCCCCGCCATCGCCAGGTCTGCGAGGAGCACGTCCACTTCCCTGCGCGCCAGCGCGAGCGCCAGCATCGCGGAGAGCGTCGTCTTCAGGCTCCCCCCGCGATGGCTGGCAACGACGATCATGTCCGCAGTGGAGGACGTCCCCATGCGCTCAGGCCCCCTTTTCCGTGGTGACGAGCCGCGTCGCGCCGAGCGACTTCGCCGCCAGTCCCCACAGCTTCGAGAGCACGCCCCGCGTCGATTCCTTCGGGGCGGGGCCCGTGGCAATGCGGGGTGGCTCGATTCCGCAAAGGGTGCAGACCCTCGTGGCGACTCCGTCCCACGCGTCCGAGGCGGGGCTCGATGGGGCGATGGCAGCCTGGCCTGAGAAGCAACCCCCCTGGAGGCGCCGGGCCTCCTCGGGATCGAAGGGGATGTGCTCGCGCAGGAACCAGTCGGGGAACTTCTCCACGACGCTGCGCCTGAGGCGCTCGGAGCCCGGCTGCACCATCGTCGGCAGGAACCCGAGGAACCTGAGCCGCGGATTCGAGGCCCTGAACCGCTCCACCGAACCCCAGATGGCGGGCATGGCGGCGACACTGAGCGCGTCGATCGAGGTGACGAGCAGCAAGCCCGAACAGAGGGGAAGCCAAGGTTCGAGTGCCTGGTCGTCGAGACGACCCGTGTCGACGAAGGCAATCCGGGCACTTCCCTCGTGGGGCTTGCAGATGGCGCGTGCGGCGATCGCCGTCGTTGCGGCCCGGCCGCTTGCGTAGAAGACGCCGCTCCCGCTGATCCAGTGCGCCGTCGGCGAGGGCGACAGGTCCACCACGCCGGACGCGATGCCGCGGCGGGAGAGGTTGGATGCGAGGCGCGCGGCCGCGGTGGACTTTCCCGTGCCACCCTTCGCGCTGCCGATCATGATCAGTTCCATGGATCAGACTCCGCCCAGGATGTCCCAGCCCTTGTCCTCGGCGCCTGGCTCAATCCTGGCGTCGGGCTTCGGACTGCTTGGTGACGGGGCCGCAGGGGCGGTGGAACGCGGTGCTGCGGCGGGGACGGGCTCGAGCCGTTCCCAGCTCTCCTCGGCCCGTCTGGGCGCGATTGGCGCGACGACCGGCTTGCGCGGGTCGCCATCGTAGTCGCGAGCCTCGGCGGACACGCTGGCCGCGACCTCGCCGAGCAAGGCACCCGTGGATGCCTGTTCGGAAGGGGGGCTTTGGACGCGGCCCCTCAGGGCGACGCTCAGCATGTCGGATATGCTGGAGAGCAGCCGGATCATGGTGCCTGGCCTTCTTCCATTCCCGGGAGCGAAATGGGCAGTGGTGTGGAGGGTGACATGAAGGACGCGATGCCACCCTGGACTTCTATGTGCGAGAGCGTGGACAGCACGACGCGTGCGCCGGGGCGCAGTTCCGGCGCCTCCTCCGTCATGGCCTCGATGAGTTGCAGGAGTGCGCCGCGGCTGCGGGCATCGCCCTCCCCACGGAAGCGCGTCGCCTTCAGCGCGTCGTGCATGGTCCTGCCGAGCGAGTAGATGTCCGAGGCCGTCGAGCGGCGGCCGACGGGAACCTCGGGCGCCTGGTAGGTGACCGTTCCGTGCCGGGACTGGCGCGAGGTGTGGCCGAAGGAGGACAGTCCGAAGTCGCCGAGCTTCCAAATGGCGGGGCCGGTGGCATGCGCCCTGAGCGTGTTCTCGGGCTTGATGTCGCCGTGAACGACGTTCATCTCCGCCAGGTACGCCACGGCGGATGCGAGCTGGCGAAAGAGCGAATGGAAGTCGGCTGGGCTGATTCCCCCCGGGGACGAGATGAACCGCCTCAGGTTTCCCCCCGAGCAGAACTCCCAGACGATCCTGCGTCGATCCTGTTCGTTGCTGAAGTCAAGGAGCCTGACGATGTTGGGATGGTCGAGGACCTGGATGGCGCGCAACTCGCGGTAGAACGCGTGTCCAAAGCCTGGGCGGTACTCCTTGATGGCGACGGGGGTGATGCCCGTGCGCGCGTCGGCGCGCCAGATCACGCCCTCGGCCCCGGCGCCGACGAGCCGGTGGTTAAAGTAGCGCGGGCTGTCTTGACTGCTGGGTGTCGCTGTCACTGATCTCGTCCTTTCCGAGCGGGGGAACGATGTGCCCGAGGATCTCCTCGTGCTGCCTGCCCTCCTCGACCATGCGACGGACGGTGCCGAGCCGGGATTCGATTCCCAGGATGAAGGTGCACCTGGGCCGACCCGTCGCGGCGCACTCGGTCTCGACGCAGTCGATGTCGGTGCGTTCGGAGATCTGGCAGAGGAACTCGCTGAGCAGTCCGCAGACGATGCTGTCGACGGGGCCGTTGCCCGCACCGACGACTTCGACGAACGCGCCGTTCTCCAGCGTCGCGACAATGTAGCCCGCATGCGCGTGCGCGAGTTCGAGCCTCAGGTCGCCCCAGCCGTGGTAGCGGAAGTATCCCTCGAGGATGGCGGTGAACTCGCGCACCGGCATCTCGTGCAGGGGGCGGTTGTAGAAGTCGGTCAGCTCCTTCTGCAGCCGGCGCGCGACCCGGCGGCCCCAGATGCGGCCCACGCGGTACACAACCTGGCGCCACGAGTCGCCAATCTCCTCCTCCATCACCTGCTTGAGGGACAGGAGCAGCTCGCTTGGCAGGTAGCACATCTTCGTGCCGGAGCGGTTGAAGAGCGTGCCCGTGCGCAGGTTGTGCGCGAAGTAGTCGTTCTCGTAGAAGGGGATGGTCCGTTCGGACGACGCCTCCGCTGGCTGGCGGTTCATGATGACAGGATTTCCTCCGTGGCCTTGAGGAATGGGTCGATCAGCTCCCCGTCCTCGCGCGGCAGCCTGCGGATGGTTTCCTTGCGCATGAGGCCGTAGTAGAACCCGAGGCATCCCTTCCCCCCGGGGAAGGAGAGGGACTGGAGGATCGTCCTGAGCCAGAAGAGCAGCTTGTTTTCCAGCATGGGGAGGTCGTCCGCGAGCATGGCGAACGCGCAGTAGCGGTAGACGGTCGTGACGTCGCGGCCGCACTTGGCCTGGCCAAGTCCCCCCCTGCCCGTGGAGAAGTCATAGCGCTTGAAGGTGCTCTCGAGGGTCGTCGAGATCACCTCCTCCTCGATCCGCATGAGTGCCCGATAGGCGCGGATGCGCGCGGAGAGGTAGGGCTCCGTCTCGGCGAGCAATTCAAGTTCCTCCGGTGTGATCACGCGTCCGGGGGCCTCGCGCCGGACGGAATCCAGGAACGTGGTCATCTGCACGGTGGTTGTGCTCCTTCGGTTTCTGGTGTGTTGACGCCGGACTAGCCGAGCTTGCTGAGGATTTCGGTGGCTGATGCGCCCTCCTCGACCCAGAAGGCCGCGGGGTTGATCCGCTTGTTCGCGCCGACCATGAACTTGCAGACGTCGTGCCCGCTCGCGTAGCACTGGATCTCGATGCAGGAGAGCTCCTTGCGACTCAGAAACGTGAAGAGGCCGCTGAACAGCCCGGCATACCAGTAGCACACGGGCTTGCCCAACTGCTCGAGGCTCTTCGCGATCACGGACTCGTAGAGGTCGACGGTTATGATGCCGTTGCCCTTCATGCCGAAGTCGTACTTCCAGCCGCCCCAGCCCTGTGTTGTGAGCGGCCACCACCACGTTTCGAGCACAAAGGCGAGGTGCATCTCGCTCAGCTCCACGCCGCCGAACTCCTGCTTCATGTTGGACTCGAAGTTCCGCATGTCCTCGAGCCCCCAGCGGTGGCCGGTCTGGTAGAGGATCGCACGCGCCGCCTCCTCGCCGACCTCCTGCGAGGTGCCCGCGAGCAGCGAGGCGATGAAGTCCTCCGACACGGCAACGACGCGCTGGCCGTCGCGGCGGCGGATTTCGCCCGACCGAGGGTCGCGGGCGAAGAAGTCGTCCGGGTCGTAGTAGTTGTGGCGGAACTGCCCCTCGGGGCCGCCTTCAGTCACCTTGATGGGCATTGCCTGCTCCTGGTGGGGCTGAGAATTGCTCCTTGAGCTTGTTCACGACATATCGGCTGACGAGCTGGCCGCGCGCGACCAGGACGCGGCCATCCTTCGCGAGCAGGATGTCCCGCTCGGCCCGGCGCCCCACCATGGCCTCGAGTTCGGCAACGCCTTCGACGTAGCTCGAGTCGGGGAGCTTTACGACGACGCGCCCGCGCACGCGCGCCTGACAGGAAAGGCGCGAGTTTGGCAACCGCTGGCTCAGCATGTTCAGCGCAAGTTCCTCGCGGTTCGCCACGGGGGACAGATTCTCCATCCCCTCGACGACGTGCACGTGGCAGGTGGCGCAGCGCCCCTTGCCGCCGCACATCATCGGCACGTCGAGCTGAAGCGCCAGGAGGCCGCCGGCGAGCGGGGTGTCCGTCTGGCATTCGGTGGAGAGATTGCTGGTGGCCAGCTCGATCGTCTTCATCGCGCGGCTAGGACCCCAGGACGTGTTCGATCAAGTCTTCGATCCGGGTCCCGGCCGCACGGTGCCGTGCCTGGGGAGGCTCGGGGGAATCAGGGACGCTGACGTGGGTCGGTCCCTCCCACGGGAACGCGTTGAAGTACTGTCCGACGGTGCTCGAACGCGAATCCGGCAGGGAGCCCACGCGCCTGCGCTGCCCCGACCAGGGCATCAATCGAAAGAACATCCCGCACTGGACCTTCGTATCGAGGCGGCCTGATGGCGCCGCCACGTTCCCCGCGAGCGACGAGGCGAGCGACCCCGCCAGCCTGCGCAAAAGCTGGGTCTCGGCGATTGCAACCTCCAAGGCCATGGGACATCGACTCCGGTGAGTTTGAGGCAGGGACTTCAGGACACCGCGCAGGGCGGCGCGCCGACTTGTTCGTGGACGGTCGGGACAGTATCGGAGCGGCGGTCGCGTTGCTTCCGACCACTTCTGAACTGCCCGTCCGACCCGCCCATGGTCGGGCAGTTTCGGACTCGCTCCGGGTGATTGCGAATTTCGGGCCCATAGCTCCGGGGCCGCGAGCGCCGCGAGAAAGGGGGCGGCGCACGGCGGATGGCGCCGACCCGCAAGCGCGTTGGCTGGAAGCGCGCAACGGCCACACTTGGGGCGCTGCGGGTACTGCTGGGATGTTTCGGGAGGCGTGAGGTGGTGGAGCAGACGGGAGTCGAACCCGTGACCTCTGCATTGCGAACGCAGCGCTCTACCAGCTGAGCTACTGCCCCACCGTGGCGCGAGAGTGTGGGCCCCGCGCGAGGCGAGAAGGGTTTGGACTCCACCCCCCGGCGGTCAAGGATTTCCGTTCCTGTGTTCGAGAGGGGGTGCCTCTGGTCGCGATCACTCCCGGGCTGGCGCGACCTGTTCAATCACTGCGCTGCGTGTCGGCGCATCAACGAGTTCCTGCATGGTGTCGGCCGCGTTGATGCCGAACCGGACGGCCAGTTCGTCCCGGTAGTAAGTTGCCGGACGAGGATCTGGGTGGAATGACGCGGACTCCACACGGGCCCTTCTGGTGGTTGACCTCTCCCCGCCATCCGGGTTCCGACCAATCGCCGTCTCCTCGACGAGTTCCGGATATGTAACGGTGCCGGTGGGGCCCTGGAACGCCCCGTACGAAATGCGCACCGAGTAGTTGCCCCTCGCGGTGTCGTGCTTCCACTCGGTGAGCGCCAGTCCGTGTGGATGGTGGGAGAATTGAAGTGCCGTCACCGACTGGGCGGATGGCTCACCCCCGAGTTCGCGAATCAGGAGGCTGATGGTGGTCCCGTTGTCCGACACGATGACTTCTGTTTTGGGGTCCCGCACGGAGGTGATTTGGCCGTCCGCGAGTTCGAGGAGATATCGGTCCAGAGGCTGGCCGCTGATACTCCCCAACCGGCCTGGATCGGTCAGGATGTAGATGTCCTCGGCGAGCCGTGTGCGCGTCGTTTCGGCGGTGGCATCGCCGGATTGGACGACGGGGTAGTAGCTGCGGGTTTCGCGGTCCACGCAGGAAAAGAGGACCGGGCGTGCACGATCGAGTTGCTCCGACCCGTTCAGTTTGTGGCTGAGGCGCGTGGTGGTGACGACGGCATCGCCGGTCCCGCGGTCCCACGACAACTCGGATCGCCAACGGCGTTCGAGGGCGACTTCCGGACCCTGGCTTCCGCCAGTCCGGATGTTGTCCGGCAGGAGGGCGAGCCTGGCATCCCGGATCGTTGTTTGTTCGTCCAGGATGATGACCGCATCGATCGCGGCGAACTGCTTCTGCATCGAGACGAAATCGGCCGCCGCCTGGCGGAGAAGTGAGCGGGCGGCTTCCTGGGATTCACCGGCAAGTGCCCCCGCGGGTCCCGCGAGCACGGAAGTCGAGGCAGCCAGAATCTGGAGCGTGCGGACCAATGGATTCTTCATGAGTGGGATCTCCAGGGGGTTGAGTGAGTTGTCAGTCAGACCGGGGCGGTGGCTCTCCAGTGCCTCCGGTCAGCCAAGGTTCAAGCCCAGTTTAGCGTGCGTGTGTGCCGTGTCGCCGGGTCCTCGGGGCTGTCCGGATTGCGAATCACGATGCATCGGCCGCTGGGGGCCGATATGTCCACCACGTGGATGTCCCTCATCATGTGGCGGCAATTCGTACCCTCGTGATATTGGCAACCGAGCGAGAACGTAAGGCAGCGCATGTCCGGACGCGCATCGGGAATGTACTCGCGGATGTACACCTTGTGGCACACGACTTCAATGTTGTCGCACTCCCCTATCGAGGGTTCCTCGCGTTCGCAGACAGTCAGGAGGGCGCCGGTCTCCTGCGTAAAGAGCCCGAAATCAACGAACTCGGCCGGGTTGTCTCCCTGTTGGCACCGGTAGGGCTCCGGAAGGATGTTCTGTTCGCACCACTGGTACTCGGCCCCGAGGGGAATCTCGCCGCTGCACTCGCCATCTCGCCCCGGGGCTCTGCTGACGATCCCCACGGCAAGGAAGAGCGAGATGACACGCAGGTGGACATGGTTCATGCGATTCTCCTATCAGAAAAGTTCAAGACGCTTACCCCCCCCCCCCAAGCTGGCGTCAAGCCAAGATTCGCAGCGCACCTCC
>CAZUCD010000069.1:0-18862 GCA_964618855.1 uncultured Candidatus Sumerlaeota bacterium | reverse complement strand
CGCAGCGGCGGCAAGGTCACGTGCACGACGTTGAGGCGGTAGTAGAGGTCCTCGCGGAACCGGCCTTCGGAAACCTCCTCGGACAGCTCTCGGTTCGTCGCGGCGAGGACGCGGACGTCCACCTTGATGGTCTCCGTGCCGCCGACGCGCTGGATTTCGCGCGCCTCCAGAACACGCAGGAGCTTCACCTGCATGGAGAGTGGGATCTCCCCAACCTCGTCGAGGAAGATGGTGCCGCCCTCGGCCTGCTCGAAGCGCCCTGGGCGGCGCGCGATGGCGCCGGTGAACGCGCCGCGCTCGTGGCCGAACAGTTCCGACTCCAGCAGGGTCTCCGGCAGCGCGGCGCAGTGAACGGCGACGAAGGGCTTCCGCGCGCGGGGGCTCGCCTGGTGGATCGCCCGGGCGAGCACTTCCTTGCCGGTCCCAGACTCGCCCTCGATGAGGATGGTGACCTTCGTGGGAGCGATAAGCCGAACCTGATCAAAGATGCGCTGGACCTCGGCGGTCTCCCCCACCATGCCCGACATGCCAAACCGCTTGTCGAGCGCGACCTTGAGGGATTCGTACTCCCTGACGAGGCTGTGGTGCTCCGCGGCTTTCTGGACCTGTGCGCGCAATTCCTTCACGTTGACAGGCTTGGTAAGATAAAAGAACGCGCCTTCCTTGAGCGCCTCGACCGCGGACTCGATCGTCCCGTGTGCCGTCAACAGGATGACCGAAGGCTTCGGGTTCAGGGTGAGGCAGTGCCTCATGAGCGTCATGCCGTCCACCGCACCCATCTTCAAGTCCGTGACGACGACGTCGACGGGTGTGCCATTCACGATCCCGATGGCTTCCTCACCACTGTTGGCGGTGAGGACAGTGTGCTCGGTGCGCCCGAAGGCAAGTTGGAGCCCTTCCAGGACTTCCGGTTGGTCGTCGACGAGTAGGACGGTGGCCATGAGGGGGTTGCGCTGCCGACGGGTATCAGAACTGGGGCCCGGTGGCGGCGAGTTCCTCCTTCCTGTCTGGTGTGGTTGAAGGCTTGGTCTCTATTGGTTTGGACAAGTCAAAGGGCCGGGTCTCGATGTCCCCCGCGGTCAGGATGCCGCCGCTCATGATCACCCGGATGGCGGCCTCGAAGTCGAGGTTCGTGTCGAACACTCGGTCGACCGGAACATACATGAGGAACCCGGTCGTTGGGTTCGGCGTCGTGGGCATGAAGATGCTGACCATGTGGGGACGGCCCGGTAGCCCGCCCAGATCACCCGTGGCGAACCCGAGCGCGAGCACCCCTGGGGACGGATACTCAAACATCACGACACGATTGTAGGAGGTGCCCGACGTGGCGGACAGGGTGTTCATGACCTCCTTTGGTGTCGTGTAGAAAAACTTGACGATGGGAATCTTGTGGACGAGCGACTCGCCAAGCAATATTACTTTGCGAACAGCAAGAAACGTTGACATCCACCCAATGGCGACAATGAAGCCCCCCGCTATCAGCAGCGAAATGATGCGCACCGACGGCCCGATCAGGAATCGATACTCCCCCTTCGGGTCGACGACGAGCTCCAGGATCGCGCGAACGCTCGGCCCAAAGTAGGACTCGGCGATCGAGAAGATGATGCCGATGGCCCAGACGGCGGCAATGAACGGGATGACCACGAGCAGACCCGCGATGAACCGCCGCCGGAGCCGGTTGGCCAGCGTGGGGGGATCCCGCTGTATGGTCGTGCCCGAGTTTGAGGTCATTCGTCAGGTAATCTTGCCTAACATCCGAGCGCGGCCACCTTCTCGCGCAGTCCGGCGGCTTCGGATTCCAAGGCGGCGAGTTTGGCGCGTTCCTGTTCGACCACGCTCTGTGGAGCTTTTTCCAGGAAGCTCGGCAGCGAGAGTTTCCTGCCGATGGAGTCGATACCCTTTTCGACGCGTTGCAATTCCTTCTCCAACCGCGCGCGCTCGGAGACGCGAAGCTTCTCCGGCAAGGGAACGAAGATGGTCATGTCGCCGGCGACATGGGTGCTCGCGAATCCGGGTGGCCGAACTTCGGCCGCGATGAGCGCCGATCCGCCGTTCACCAGATTCAGGATGGTCTGGCGCGACCGCTCCAGCAGCGCGCGGCGTGCGGCGTCGCGGTGTTCGATCTGGATGTCGACCTTCATGTCGAGCGGGACGGACATCTCCCCCCGAATCGCTCGGATCGCGGTCACGACTTCCTGCAGGAACGCCGCCTCGGCGCAGGACGACTGGTCTGCCGGATAGTCCTGCGGGCGGGGCCAAGGTGAGACACAAAGTGCCAGGGACCGCAGTGGATGCGCATCCGGGGCCTTCGCAGGGGTCGGCTCGGATGCCCCCGTGAGGCGCTGGCGGAGGAGCTGCCATATCTCCTCTGCGGCGAACGGGACGCAGGGGGCCATGAGGCGGCATGTTCCCTCGAGCACGCGCAAGAGGGTTACCTTGGCAGCTCGGGCATCAGGGGAGCTGGCATCCACGTCGCGTCCCCACGCCCGCTGTTTCGCCATCTCGATGTACCAGTCGCAGTAGGACTTCCAGAAGAAGTTGTAGAGGTGGTTGGTGTACTGGTCGAACTCGTAGGCTTGGATGGCTGCGGTGACCTTCTCGGTGGTATTGGAAAGCTCCGCGAGGATCCACTTGTCCTCCGCCCGCATGGCCGGCTCGTGCGCGGCGTCAAGGTATTCAGCAAGACGCACGTCCTCGGTTACGGAGAAGACGAAGCGGGAGGCATTCCACAGTTTGTTGACGAGGTTGCGGGAGGACTCAAATCGTGTCCTGTCAAGGTCGATGGTGCGTCCCTGGGAGGCATAGGCGGCAAGGGTCCAGCGAACGGCGTCCATGCCGTAGAGCCGCCCCATCTCGAGCGGATCGATGACATTGCCCTTGGACTTGGACATCTTTTCCCATCGGAACTCGTAACCGGCGGGGAGCTTGCCAAGCGAGTCGAGCTCCCTTGCTTCATCAGGAGCGACCTGCTTCAGGCTGTGACCGTCCCTCTTGTAGTAGTTCTTCCCAAAAATCAAGCCGTGCAGGAAGGTCGTGTGGAACGGGCACGTCCCCGTGAGTTCGATGCCCATCATGACCATGCGCGCGACCCAGAAGAAGAGGATGTCGTGCCCGGTGACGAGGACGCTCGTGGGGTAGTATCGGCGCAGGTCGGCCGTGTCGGTCGGCCATCCCATGACGGAAAAAGGCCATAGTGCGGAGGAGAACCACGTATCAAGGACGTCGGTGTCCTGACGCCAGGCGTTGGGCTCGCGCAGGACCTCCGGGGGATCGCCTTCGCCGTCCCAGCAGATGTGCTGCGATGGGTCGTCGACACGGTACCAAATGGGGATGCGGTGCCCCCACCAAAGCTGCCGGGAAATGCACCAGTCGCGGACATTCTCCATCCAGTGGTTCCACACGCCGAGGTAGGTGTCCGGGACGATGCGGAGGTCCCCCTTGCGCACGGCATCGAGGGCCTTTTCGGCCATGGGGCGCATGCGCACGAACCACTGTTCGGAGAGTCGCGGCTCGATGATGGCCTTGCTGCGGTAGCTGCGGCCGACGCGCGTGGCGTACTGCTCGGTGCGCAGGAGCAGGCCGAGGGATTTGAGCCTATCGATGACCTGGCGGCGGGCCTCGAATCGGTCCAGCCCCGCGAACTCGCCCCCAATTTCGTTCAGCTTGGCATCGTCGGTGAAGATGTTGGGCATCTCGAGCCCGAGGCGGCGCCCGCAGTCGAAGTCGTTCGGGTCGTGCGCGGGCGTGATCTTGACCATGCCGGTGCCGAACTCCGTCTTCACGAATCCGTCGGCGATGATGGGGATCCTGCGACCCGCAAGGGGCAGCGTGACCTCCCTGCCCACGAGGCCCTTGTAGCGCTCGTCTGAGGGGTGCACGGCGACGGCGACGTCGCCGAAGAGTGTTTCCGGGCGGGTTGTGGCGACGGTGGCGCCCCCCTCCGAGCCGTCGGCGAATGGATACCGGATGTGGTACAGGGTGCCAGTCTCGTCCTCGTAGTCCACTTCGTCGTCCGAGAGCGCCGTGAGCGACACGGGGTCCCAATTGACCAGATAGAGGCCGCGGTAGATGAGCCCCTTGTCAAAGAGGTGCTTGAAGGCGACGCGGACCGCGTGGGCGCGCGTGGCATCCATGGTGAACGCGTCGCGCGACCAGTCGCAGGAACCGCCCAGCGAGCGCACCTGCCCGTTGATTTGCGCGCGGCTCTTCTCGGTCCAGGCCCAGCACTCCCTGACGAAGGCATCGCGCCCCATCTCGCGCGGCTCGCGCCCCCCGCGGCGCAGGCTCTCTGCGACGACGTGCTGGGTGGCGATCCCTGCGTGGTCCGTCCCCGGCACCCACAGGGTATTGCGGCCGTTCATCCGGTGAAACCGGGTCAGGATGTCCTGGATGGTCTGGGGCATGCCGTGCCCCATGTGGAGGACGCCCGTGACGTTCGGCGGGGGGATGACGATGACGAAGGGATCCCCAGGCGCTTCCGGATTTGCGTGGAACAGCCTGTTTTGCTGCCAGAAGTCGAGCCATCGCGGCTCGACGGATTCGGCCTGGAACGTCTTGGGCAGTTCTGCCTGGGAGGGAGTCGTCATGGGTGCGATTGGTCAGGGTTGGGGGGAGGCGTGATTGCGGGGGAGGGAGTCGCGGCGGTCAACGGGAACGGGTCCCTTTGATCGGGATTCGGGGAGCGGGTGCCGGTGAGTAAGAATCGACCCTTGTGACATTGTGCCGTTGTGGAGAATGCGGTTCTGGCGGGGGTTCGGGGTTGGGACTGGCTGAAGGATGGTCTCGTGACGGCGTAACCCGTTGACGTCACCACTTCGGCGAAGGCCAGTCCCACACCTGAACCACCAACCCCAATTCCCGATCCTGCCATGCGCCTCCTGACGCTCCTTGCACTGCTGGTGCTCCTCGCGGCCGCTCCATTGCCCGCGCAGCGACTGGATTCCGCCGTGCTGACACGGAAGTTCTCGGAGTTCGGAGCGCTCCACGAAGCGAAACGATACGGCGAGGCGCGGGCGCTCTGCCTCGAGGTGGCGGAGGGCGCCGAGGCGCTTGACCATCGCAGGCCCGATCTCGACATCCGGGAGCTCTCGATGTGGGCGCGATACAATGCTGCATGTTGCGCGGCACTAATGGGGGATCTCAAGGACGCGAGGGAGCAGCTCCTGCTGTCGGTGGACAGCGGGTTCAGCGACCCAGATGGGATGCAGGAGGACGCGGACCTGGCGCAGGTACTTGTCGATCCGGCGGCCATCGCGACGATTGCGGCGCGCATCGAGGCGCGGGAGCGCGAGCTTGCACGCAGGTCACCCGCGTTTTTGCTGGTGCTCCCTGCGGGTGTGGCGGCGGAGACGCGCCTGCCCGTGATCGTCGCACTCCATGGTGCGGGGGGGTCGCCCTCGGGATGGCGCGACTACTGGCAGCAGGTTGCCGACGGAACGGGCCGGGCTGTCGTCCTCGGACGGGGCAGCATCGAGGAGGCGCCCGGTGCGTTCTACTGGAACCGTTTCTGGTGGAAGCACGAGGCGCGGCGGATCGCGGGGTGGCTGGAGGAGGCGCGCAGGCGGGAGCCCCGATTGGACACATCTCGCGCGATGATCACGGGGTTCTCGCAGGGAGGCGGCCACGCGGCGGCAATAGGCCTGCTGGACGAGTTCCCATGGGAGGGCATCCTCGTGATCGGGCCCTACATTCAGGTGAATCATCGCAAGAGAATGGAAGAGCCGGGGAGGTTGAAGAAGCGACCAGTCGTCGTGACGCTGGGCAGCGCCGAGGAGGAGGGTGTGGCGGGTTCGGCTGACTTCCTTCGAAAGCTGCCCCCGCCGGGTGCCATCGTCCACGTGGTCCCGGGTCGGGGCCACGAGCTGCCTCCGGCGGCGGAGACCATCGGGCTGGTGAAGGAACTCTCGCGTTTGGCGAAGTGAATGGACCGCTCAGCCCTCCACGGGTGCGGCTCCCTTCCATGCATGCGGAAGGCCGTGGTCCATGCCAAGAACGTCGAACACCTTCATCACGATGAAGTCCACCAGGTCGTCGATGGACTTCGGTGCGTGGTAGAATCCCGCCATCGCGGGGAGGACGTGGACGCCTGCCTCGGCGAGGGTCGCCATGTTGCGCAGGTGAATGGCGGACAGGGGCGTCTCGCGCGGGACGACAACGAGAGGCCTCCGCTCCTTGATGAAAACGTCGCCGGCGCGAAGCAGGAGGTCCTCCGAGTATCCGTGGGCGAGGCCCGCAATGGTCTTCATCGATGCGGGGATGATGACCATGGCATCGGCGCGGAAGGTGCCGCTGGCCGGCAGGGCGCCGATGTCCCGGTTGCTGTACGTCCTGATGCGCGCGAGTTCCGGCTCCGTGGCGCCGCGCAACCATGTTCCGAGGGGTGATGTCGATCCGACGCCCGGCATGCCGCATTCCTCCTGCATCACGCGCCAGGCGGACGGAGTGACGACGAGGTGGATCGAGTGGCCGAGGCGGAGGGAGCGCTCGATGAACCTGATCCCATGGATGGTGCCGCTGGCGCCGCTGATTCCGACGACGATGGACCGCGTTGAAGTCACTGCTCCCCCCCGGCGGGTGGCGGCGGAGCGCTCGCGTCGACGGGCTGGTAGCCGGGCGGCGCGGGGAGCACGCTGATGTTCGCGGAGGCCTTGGTAAGGGGGGGCGCAAGGTCCGACACCTCGTACCCGACGTGACGGAGCGAGGTGAGCTGGGGTTCGCCCGGCCTTGAGCGGAGGAACCGGAGCGTGGAGCCGTCTGTGGGGCGCTTCGCGCGCAGATACAGGACCACGAACGCGGAGGAGGGGAGGGCGCGGCCGTCCGTCATGCTCGCGGAGTAGCGCATCGTCCCGCGCTCGTTCAGGGCCTCGTTGTAGTTCAGGGACTCGAAGGGGAAGTCCTTCACGAAGGGGCCGTCGTGGCCATTGATCCCGCGGCGAATCCAGTTTCCGCGGTCCTTGTCCACGGCCTCGAAGGCGCGCGGGTCCCACTCGAGCATGAAGTCCACGGAGTCGATGAGGGCGCCCTCGGGATTGCGAAGGCGGACCTCGACGGGGAAGACGTCCCCTACGTGGATCGGGGCCTGCGGGGGCTCGATGGTTAGGCCGGCGTATGTGCGCGCGCCGACGTCCCCAAGGAACATCTCCCGCAGCTCCTCCTCCTTGCCCTGGAGCTGCCTGCGCGCCTTGCGCTCGCGGGGTTCGACGGTAACTCCCCCGCCAAGGACTCCGTCGATCGGGTCGAAACCCACGCCCAGGATGTTCTTGTCCCGGGCCGTCACGGCGGTCAGCGGGCTATCGGAGGAGTATCCGTCGGCCTCGAAGAGGAAGTTGAGGCTGGAGTAGGAGGTCGGGCGCAGGGCCTGCCAGATCACCGTCAGGGGCGTGTGCTCCTTCAGGGCATACGGCCGGTCGAGTTCGATCCGGTAGGTGAGCATGCCGAGCCGGTCATCGCGGCAGAACTCCGGTTCCTGGGAGGAGTAACGGCGGATCTGGGAATCGAACACTTTGACCGGCTTGAAGAACCTTTTGTCGTAGGAGAGCGCGAGGGAGAGGGAGTCGATGGTGGCCCCCTCCTGGTTGAGGAGGACGACTTCTGAGATGAACTGGTCGCCATCCTTGACGATGGTGTCGAGCTGGCGCGGGTGGCGGTCGGTCGGGAAGTTGTAATAGAGGAGGGTGGCTCCCTTGGCGTGTCCGGCGCGTCCCTGTTCCCCCGTGCGCGTGACTGCTGGGTTTCCCTCACCGACTGGAGTCGCCACGCGCGGGGCCTCCTCGATGTTCGTGCCGACCTCGTTGGTGGGCGTTGGCTGGGGCGGGTCCACGAGGCGGGAATCACCGCCGGGATTGGCCATGCGCTCGCGGTCGTTGCGGGCCTTGGCCTCTTCCTGGCGCTGTTTGATGATGGCCTTTATGCGGGCATCATGCTCGGCAAGCTCGCGCTGGCGGCGGATGCGGGGATCTTCCTCGCCCCCTTGCGCAGGAGCGAGGGCTGGGAGGACTGCCAGCAATCCGGCCACGACGGTCGCCGAGATCCACCTCATGGGGAGCACGATCCTTGATGCAGAGTGCCGCCCACGGGGCGACTCCCTGCATGCGTAGAGAAAACCGGGCCGAGTCTCGCTTGAATCCCCGGCGGCGTCAACGGCGCCCGTTACCGGCGCTTCGGCCCAAACACAAGGTCGGCCAGGAAGTAGGCGACGGACGCCCACGAACCCCAGGTCAGAATCAGGAAGAGCACGCGGCCGAAGCCATCGAGCTCGGCCACGAAGCCGCCTTCATGCTTGGTCAGGAAGATGTAAACGTAGAAAGCCATCGCCGGGATGAAGGTGAGGAGGAGCAGGACTCCCTTGCGTGCCCACCCTCCTCCGGACGCATGCGGAAGCCCGGCTTCGAGGTCCGGCATCCGTGAAATCGCCAACTCGATGTCGGCCATCGATGCGAGGACCGGCTTGACGTCCATGTGGGAAGCCGCCTCGAGGGCCTTGAGCCCGCGCACGTCCGTGGGGTCCTCCATGGCGGTGAGGAGCTTTCCCCCATCGACCCGAAGGGGGACGAGATGGAGACGGCGGCACTGCTCCTGTGAGAGGAACCCCGAAACCTCGGGTCGAGGCATGATGTCCCGAAGCGAGACGATGGGCAAACTCAACTCGACGTGCAAAAACTGGAGCTTATCTGCCTCGCTGAGAGCACCCTGATCGACCAGGACGCGGAAGAGGGCGCGGTTGTGACGGATGGCCTCATCGTGCCCCTTCTGGAGCACTTCCTCGGAGACCAGTTGCTTGGCGACCAGGGACTCCATGAGCGACACATGGCCCCGACCCGATTCCTTGACAGGCATTGGTTCGCGTATCCCTTCGGCTCTTCCCCCGGAGCCCCGCGAATTGGACATAACCGACAGGCTGTTGGTGATTGCGCCTTTCCGCGCGAGCACTGTCAACGACAGACCCAACTGGGCACAAAAATTCCCAGTCGAAGGGTTCGGAGGCTTCGGAGGGGGAGGTGGGACCCCTTAGGGCTGAGTCTGCTGCCCGGGTTGCGAGCAGATCAACTCAACTATTATCAATTGTCTACATGTCATTCTCAGCCGTCTTTGGGGGTGTCCCGGGCGGGTCGGCACAGAAGTCGCCACCTGTGTCGAATCTTGGAAGTGGGTCCGCGCCCGGAGGCCCCATCCTCTTCTCGTTGCATCCGTGCGACGGGTCCGGCACAAAGTGCGCAATCCGTTGACGGGCAAGACGCGCAGGAACGACACCTCCAAGAGAGAATTCCTCCGAGAAGGTTTGTGACGACCACGCAGTGCCGACGCCCCCTGGCGCAGACGCGATTCCTCCGGAGGGGATTTTCCCTCACGGAGGTGATCGTCGTTCTGACGATCATCATGATCGCCAGTTCGATAGCGCTGAGCAGCTACTCGTCGTACTCGCGATACTCGGCCATCGAGTCCACGGCGCGCGATCTCCGGCGCGCCCTCCTCTTTGCGAAGTCCGCCTCGATCACCCGGCGCACGGACACCGTGCTGAGCTTCGACATTTCTCGCCAGGCCTTCTGGACCGACGAGGAGGACATCTCCACCGGGACGCGCAGGAACAAGATCGTCGAGGCGCGGCAGCCCGCGGTCGGCATCCGCATCATGAGCGTGCAGGTGGGATCGACCACGCAGACGGCGGGGACATTGGCGGCGCGATTCAGCCCGAACGGGGAGAACCCGCTGGTCAAGGTGCTGCTGAAGCGCGAGATGGACGACGCCGGTCGCGACGAGAGCTACTACACGGTGCTCCTGCATCCGGCGTCCGACGACGTCCGAATTCTCGAGCGGGAGCGCCGTTGATGGCACGGACCCGCCGCCAGGGCTTCACATTCACGGAGACGCTGGTGGCGCTCGTGGTCCTCCTCATTGGAGTGGTGGGCGTCATGAAGGTGCTGCCCGTTTCCCTGAGGGGCAGCTTCGACGCCTCGATGCGCGCCAAGGCCGCAATGCTCGCCCAAAAGAAGGTCGAGGAATTGCGGCGGGATTCCACGCTCTCGAATGCCTACATTTCGTCGATAACGGCCCTCGCCGCGCCGACGCCGCCGGTGGCGTTCCCGGAGGACGACCGCCTGACGTACTCGTTCTTCGGGCAGTCGCTCCTCGACCCCGGCAGCGGGGGCGGCGCCGCGACGCCCAGGGTGATCGTGCGGTACGCGCAGGATTTCCGCGCGGACCAGGAAATCCTCTACGAACTGCGGTTCCTCGCGCCGGTGAACACCCCATGAGCGGCCTTGCGTGCACGCCCCACGGCCGGCGCGGCCTCTCCATGACGGAGATCCTGGTGGCGCTGGTCATTTCGCTGATCTTCATCGGCTCGGTGGCGAGCGTCTTCACGGCGACACTGCGCGCCGCGGAGGACGCCGAGGCGATGTCGCGCGCACACCAGCGCGCCCTGTTTGCCGTCGAGGCCATCACGCGGGACCTCAAGGGACTCCAGATCGACCCGCTCCTCGGCATCAGCCAGAGCACGCTCATCATCCGCGACCAGCCGCTTGCCTATGGCGACTTCATCGACAACGACCGGGATGGTCAGGTTGACGAGGAGTCCGTCGACGGACGGGACGACGACGGCGACTTCGCGGACCGGCATGTCGCGGTCGGCACCTCGGTCGAACGCCGCTACTACCAGTTCACGGACGACTACGGGGACGCTGGGGTGGACGAGGACTACGCATTCTCCAACGACGAGGTGACGTTCCTCTACACGCCCGCGACGATCCCCCCCAACCCGCCCCCGACAACGCGGCAGCGGATCACCTACCGGATCGACTCGTACGACGGCGAGGACAACGTGCTCGTCCGCGAACGCAACACGATCGACATCACGACGGGCCTGACGACCTCCACGACGATAGACCCCGTGGTGTTCGACGTGGTCAGCCTGGACATTCTGGGCTACAATGTAAACTCGTACGGCGTGCTGCCCGAGACGCCGGACCACTTCACGTCCTGGAACGCCTTCCTGCTGCCCCTCGGTTCCCGTCCCTACCAGGCGCCCATCGGCGTTCCACCGTTCGCCTATCCCGCGAGCTTTCTCGTGCGTGTGACGGTGAACGCGGAGCGCCAGCCGCTCTCTGTGCTGGGTGACTGGCCGCTCGGGGGGCGCAAGCTCCGGACGGCGTCGACGGAGACCGTGGTTGTCGTGGAGTCGGTGATCAACAGTTCGAACTACGCCGGTTTCGTGCGCGACCCATGAAGAACCTCCGCCGCCAACTGTTCCGGCGCCAGGCGCGGCGCGGGTCGACGCTGATCATCGTGCTCGGCGTGATCTCGCTGCTGATCCTGCTCGCGGTGACGCTGAGCTTCACGGCGAAGCTGGACACGCTGGCGGCGCGCAACTACCAGGACATGGTGCAGTCGCGGGTGTCGGCCACGACGGGGGTGGCGCGGGCCGCGTCGGTGCTTCAAGTGGGGATGCCGCACGGCGCGATGAGCGCGCTGGAGCTGGCCTCGCTCGGGACGGTCGCGACGCTCGAGGGCCCGACCAGCGGGACGTTGGAGTCCGCGCGCCGCAGCGGCGCGAGCCACAACATCGACCCCATCACGCACGCAGTCCACTTCTCGACGGCCGACTTCGACCTCTCCGTAACCGACGCCTGCGGCTTGGTGAACGTGAACACCGCGCCGCCCGAGCTGCTTGCGGGCGTGCTCGCGCAGGCCGCACGCACCGCGAAGGTCGACTTCGACGCCGCCGGATTCGCGGACAAGATGGCCACTTGGAGACTCGGCCCCGACGGCAAGGCGGGTGCGCCGGCGCAATCGCGCACAGGTGCGGCGCCGAAGTCCACCCTCGATCATGGCCCCGAAGTCCGCGCCGCGCTTTCCCTCCACGGCACCTCCACGGAGGGCGGGACGGTGCGCTCGCTCCGCCAGCCGCTCGACCCGGGCGCGCGCAAGTGGGACGTCCGGCGCACGGGAAGGCTCCTGCGGTCCGTGGACCTCTTCGAGAAGCCGCTCGCCGAGGGTCGCTTCCATGCAGACCTCCGCCGTCCCGCCGATGGCGACGACAGGCGGATCGCCGACCTGTCCGAGTTGGTGACCACGCTCGGATTGGACGCGCGCATCTACCGGCAGGCCGCCCCGTTCCTCACGACGTTCAGCGTGACGGAGGAACGGTTCTCCGACGCGACGGGGGCCACCCTGCCCCTCCTGGACGCCAACCGCGCGGGCGCGGACGAGATTTACGCCGCCCTGAAGGGGCTCTACGGGTCGGAGAAGGATGACCAGCTCCTGCGCCAGTTCGCGGTGAACCTCGTGGACGCGCGGGATGCGGACCGGTTGCCAACTCGACTCGCCGGGTCCGACGGGACCGGTGATGTCCTGGGCGCCGAGCGCACTCCATTCATCGTCGAGGTCTACTCCCAGGTCCGGCGGATCACCCTGGAGACCAACGACGGGCAGTACGTCCAGATTTTCAACCCCTGGGCCGAGCCGTTCGATGTGACGGGTTGGCGCCTCGAGGGTTCCGGGGGCACCGTTGTCCTTTCCGGGACGATCGCCCCGAACGGCTACATCGTCGTGACGAACGACAAGGACAACTCGAAGGACGCAACCGGTGAGCCGACGCCGGGCGAGGGGAGCTTCTACGACATTTTCGGCTTTGCCGCCGCCGGACCCACGAAGCGGATCATCGAGGCGCGCCAACTCGGGCTGCCCACGAATCGCGGCCAGCATGAGGTCCGCCTTGTCAGCCCCGAGGGGGACCTCGTGGACCGCTTCCCGTTCGCGATCCAGCAGTCGGACCAGTTCGGGATGACGGCGTTCAAGAGGACGAACCCGTTCGTGCGGGACACGGTGCGCGGGCGGGCGACGCCGTTTGCGCTCGGCTGGGAGGACACGGCGGAGGCTGCGGCGGCGCGGCTCCGCCTGGTTTCGTACCCGCCTGACGCGCCGGTGACGCAACTTTCGGAGATCCTCGACGTCTTTCAGGGATTCGCCCGCCCGGATGGGACGCCGGTGGCGCGCTGGGCGTTCCCCGTGGCGGCCACGCCGGAAGGCGGTCAGCCCGCGATGGCCGCCGCCGCAGCCGACCGGTCCGTCATTGATGCCCGGGTGATCGACCTGTTCACCATCGAGTCGTTCGAGCGGCGCACCTCGGAGGCGATCGCGGAAAACCTGAAGGACGCCGACCGGGATGGGCGACTGAACGGGATGCGGCGCCCCTCCGTGTGGGATTCCGATGCGACACTCTTTGGATCCACGGCTCCCGCGGACCAGTTCGAAGAGGACTGGGACCGGGCGCTGGAGCCCCCGATCGGGCTGCGATATGGCCTGGTGAACTTGAACACGGCGCCTGCCGAGGTGATCCGGGCGCTGCCCGGGCTCGGCGAGGCGCAGGCGACGGGCCTGCTGCGGCGCCGCGCCGCGATGGTGGCCGAGGCGCGCGAGGGAGACGGGGCGCTCTACCGGCGGCCCTCCGACCTGCTGTGCGACGATGGGCTCTGGCAGGGGTTGACGGACGAGCAGCGGGTGGCGGCGTTCGAGGACCTGTTTTCCCACACAACATTCGGTTCGCGGAGTTTTGTCCTTGTGGGACGCGCCCGGTCTCAGGCTACTTCTCAGGGTGAATCACCCATCGCCACGGAGTTTCGGGCGCTCGTAGCCACCGATCGCCAGGCGGCGGATTATGTCTCGGTTTCGACTGGAAAATGACACTCGGGGAAGTTGACGCAGACGCCGGCAGGACCCATGATTTCAGCACGTTTCGAGGCCAAGGAATGACGCCAGCATCCGACATCACAAGCCCCCGCCGGCGCGCAGCCCTGCGCAGCCGCCGCAGGGGTTTCACGCTCGTCGAACTCGTCATCGTCGCCTCGCTGATCGCGATCTTCTCCGGGTTGGCGGTCTTCTCCATCCAGCAGCAGTTCCGCAACAACCAGGTGAAGGCGACGATCGCGGAGTCGCGCCAGATAGCGACGGCGATCGACCTCGCGAAGCTGGACGTCTCGATCTTCCCGAAGCTGTGCTGGCTGAACCAGAGCGAGACGGGCATGCGGTTCATCGGCGTGCAGCTCTTCGGGACGGGCCCGGCGAGCGCCCAGATATACAACTTCATGGAGATCAACCAGCGCAGCACGTTCGAGCGCGCGTTCTCGATCTCCTCCGGATGGAAGGGCCCGTACTTCGCCCTTTCGCAGTCGCGCGGCGGCGTCGCGCAGGGCCGCGGCGGGTTCGTCAACATGATCCTGCCGGAGTTCCAGACGAACGCGGCCGGGGTTGACGGATTCAGGTGGCCAGCGGACGTGTACGGCACGCCGTACTGCGTGTACCAGCTCAGCATCGACCGCGACAACCAGACGCTCTTCTTCATCAACGACGACCCGGTGAAGGGGACGAATCCGACGTTCCAGGGTGACTTCGTGAACGCCGTGGTGAGCTACGGGCCGAACCAGGTGCCCGGAGGCGGCAACAACTTCCGCACGGCGGTCGTGAACCAGACAGCCGGCCCCGCGGCGCGGCGGCTCTTCTTCCAGCCCGCGACAACGCAGTTCATCTACCTGGAGGAGGCGGACTTCCAGGGCAGCTCCGGGAGCTACCTTGCGAACGTTTGGTCGCGCCGGTTCAACATCGCCGCCGGATTCACGGACGCCGAACTTGCAGAGGACAACGATCCGACGCTCCCGCGCGTTGGGATCACCGACAGGGGGAGCGACGATGTCATTTTCGAATTCTGACGCGCCCAAGGGGAGGCCCAGCGGCCTTCGCCGGGGTGCGCTCCTGCACGGCAGGCGAGGCTTCACGGCGGTGGAAATCGCGATGGTGGCCACGGTGATCGCGATTCTGGCGCTGCTGATCCTGCCGATCTTCCGCCAGCGCACGGAAGAGGCGCGAGAGGCCGCGGTGCGCGACGAACTCCAGTCGCTTGCCAAGGCGTACATCCTGATCGAGGCGGACCTGAACGGGTTCCAGCCGCGGCTCCAGGACCTCGACAACGTGCAGAACACGGGCTCAGCCCAGGTGAACGTTGCACTGCGTGCGACGGAACCCCCGTACGCCGAGTGGAACCGCACCCTCGGCTTCACCTCCGGAACCACGCCGAACGCGACCCCCAACAACCGCGTGACGACGGTGGTGCCGAACTGGAAGGGCCCCTACATCGCGATGCCGAAGTTCACCACGGTGGACGACATCCAGTTCCTGCTGCCCGATGCGATCTACCCGAACGGGCCGGTGTACGTCGTGGGCGCCAACGGCGCCTCGCCGCAATACGCGGACCCGGGCGGAAACATATCGGACGACCCGCTCGACCGCTACCCGGTGGACCCGTGGGGCAACCCGTACTTCTTCTTCGGAACGGGGCGGCTTTCGGACCTGCAGGAATCGACGTTCAACTCGCGCGTGGTTTACAGCATGGGGCCGAATGGCCTGCCGGGCGACGGCGCGAACAGCCCGCTCATCTACCTGCGCAAGGGGGATGCGTTCCTGGCCGATCCCTCGACGCGCGGAGAACTCGGGACGGGTGACGACCGTGAATTCATTTTCTAAGAGGAGAGGGCCGATGGTTCCGCGACTAGGCGCCACCGCATCCGCCCTGCGCGGGCGAGGACGCCGCGCGGGCTTCTCGATCATCGAGCTTCTCGTCGCGATCATCATCATCATCATCCTCGTGGCGGTGCTGCTGCCCCTCGTGCAGGGCCGCACGGCCCAGGCGCGTTTCGCACGCACGACCGCGGACCTCGAGAACATCGTCGAGGCCGAGCAGCGCATCGCGATCGACACGGGGTACTACGTCCGCCTGATGGCGCTGAACGACACGGTGGGCGGGACGCTCGCGTTCCAGCGCCCGAACCCGGTCAACTTTGTGGACGGCCTCGGGCAGTACCTCGTCCCGGGCGGATTCTACCAGAACCCGAACCTGGTGCTGGTCGACCCGACGACGAGCGCGCTCGTGGATGGGACGTCGCTGATCACGAACATCGGGCTGACCGCGGAGACGTCGCTCGATCCCGCGACGATCCAGTGGAACGGGCCCTACCTGAACTTCACGAAGGACGAGAACCTGTTTGCCGGCTCGACGATTCCGGACGGCATACCCGACGACGCGTGGGGAAACAACTACGTGCTCTTTTCGCGCGACGGGATGGTGCTGGAGCCCGACGGTGTGGTGACCGGTTCGGTGAACGTGAACCCGACCGGCGGGTTTTCGAACGGTGGTCCGTTCGATGCGGCGGTCTTCGACCGCATGACGGTGCTTTCGCTGGGCCCGAACGGGCTGCCCGGGGATGGTTCGGGCTCGGCCACGACGGGTGCTTTTGGTCAGGGCGACGACCTCGTGAGGTCGTTTGGCAGGTGATCCGGCTTTGCATGCTTGGACGCGCGGCGGCGCGGTTGACGACACCGCCGGAAGGTGACAGGCTAAACCCCGAATGCTCCCAGAGGCTTCGGGCATCCGCGATGGAGGAAAGTTTCCAATGAGGCGTCTTCGCTCCACGGCCCGCCGCGCCGTAACCCTCACCGAGCTCCTGGTGGTGCTGGTGATCATCTCGCTTCTGGCGTCGATAGCGGTGCCGACGTACATCCAGAAGATCCAGCAGGCGCGGGTGACCACGGCCCGGGTCGAGGCCCGGGAGATCGCCGAGGCGCTCCAGGCCTGCGCGGTCGTCCACGGGTTCATCGTGCCGCTCCGCGTCCTGGACAACGTGCCCAACAACGCGACGATCGAGGCGGACGACTTCATCGACAGCTCGATCACCTCGTCCTTCGTCGTGGACGCCTACACCCCGGTCGACTCGCAGGCGAGTTCGCAGCTCACGTTTGGCAGCAGCGACGGCCGCGTGCAGACGATGGTCGACAAGTGGCAGGGGCCCTTCATCGAGTACAAGCGCTTCTACAACCGCAACTCGACGACGACCAACCTGTCGGCGCTCTCGCGGGCGGACATGGCGCGCGACTACCCCCTCGACCCGTGGGGACGGCCGTACCTGCTCTACGCGACGACGGGCCTCCTGGGCACGTACCCGGTTCCGACCGGGCCGGGCTCCTCGGCCGTGGATCCGATACCCGATGGCACGGACAATGGCGACCTGACGTCGTTCGAGCAGGACCGCTTCGACCGCTGGGCGGTGCTCTCGCTCGGGCCGAACGGCTACTCCGACGGTTTCACGGCGTCCTCGTCCGGCGCGTTCACGATCGACGACATCTACTACGAGTTCTCGGTCACGATCGAGAATGAATCGGCGTACTCGCTGTTCTGACGGGCAGGACGCACGCAGGCGAAACGACGGACCCCCGAGGGAACCCAAGACCTTGCTTCGCTCGATCCAACATTGGCTGAGACGGCGCGCCGGCGTGACGATGCTGGAGTTGCTCGTCGTGCTGCTGATCCTCTCCCTCCTGGCGACGCTCGCCGTCGGCGTTTACTCGAAGGAGGTGGTCCGCGCGCGGTACGCCCGCACGAGGGCCGAGATTTCGGAGCTCGAAGTCGCCATCAACCGCTACTTCGTGGACACGGGCTCCTATCCGCCGAGTGGCTCTCTCAGCACGATCCCGGGCGCGGCCATCGGCTCCGCCTACCTGCAGATCGCGCTGCGCTCCTCGATGTCGGGGAACCTGAATGCGCCCGCCTCAAGGCGCTGGCTCGGACCTTACATCGAGTGGGACTACGCCTTCCTCGGTGACGTGACTGGCGCCGGGCTCTTCCCGGAATCGTCGTACAACCTGGGGGATGTGCACCTGATCGACCCCTTCCGCACGCCGTACTACTACATCAACTCGAACGACTACGCGCTCTTCGGGGGCACGCAACTGCCGACCAACCACCCGTTCCGCGCGACGGAGACGTTCTACAACCCGACGACGTTCCAGATCATCTCCTTCGGCCAGAACCGGGACACGCTTCCCGTGCCGAGCCGCGGCCTGGAAACGGACGACGCGACGAACTTCGAGGGTTCGCTCTTCTAGACAACGCCGAGTTCGCAGTCTGGAGTTCACGAAGCCGGGGCCCGAATGGGCCCCGGCTTCCTTTTGCGCCACGCCCAGAAGGCCGGATGGCCGGGGGTTCGATTCACCGCCGCGCGCAAGACGGTTGACGAGGCCAGCCCGAAGGCGCCTTACTCTAGACGCCCTCGCCCATTTGGGTTCGTGCGATCTGACGGAGCGTGCCCGCCATGCCCTCGGTAATGGACCAGAAGTTGTGCGACATGCTGATCAAGGACCGCGTCATCACGAGCGACCAGCTCACCGCGGCCATCTCCGAACAGGAGAAGACGAAGCACAGCCTTGGCCGCGTCCTGATCGACAAGGGTTTCACGACGGAGTGGCAGATGTCCTCCGCGCTTTCGAAGCAGCTCAACGTGCCGTTCATCACGCTGGCGCACTACGACATCGACGAGGGCGTGCTGAAGACGATCCCGCCGGACCTTGCGAGGAAGTACAAGATCGTGCCGGTGGACAAAGCGGGGGACTCGCTGACCATCGCGCTCTCCGACCCCTCGAACATCTACCTGCTGGACGAGCTCCGGCTCCTGACAAAGTCATCCATCAACCCCGTGATCTCCTTCGAGTCGGACATCATGGAGGCGATCAACCGATTCTATGGGACCTCCGGGGGTGGGGACGGCGAGGGCTCGCGCTTCGACGAGATGCTGAAGGAAATCACGGACACCGACGTCGCGAACGTGAAGGACGAGCTCGCGCAAGAGTCGATGCAGATGCTGGAGGCGGACGACGAAAAGAAGGATGACGACGACGGTGAGGTGAACGCGGCGCCGGTCATCCAGCTTGTGAACCTGATCGTCACCGAGGCGCTCAAGATGGGCGCCTCCGACATCCACATCGAGCCGTACGAGAAGGTGGTCCGCCTAAGGTACCGCATCGACGGCGTGCTGAACGAAATGAC
>CAZUCD010000068.1:0-18877 GCA_964618855.1 uncultured Candidatus Sumerlaeota bacterium | reverse complement strand
GAGCACACGGTTGCCGTGACCGAGGACGGTCCGATGGTGCTGACGGTTGGAGAGGATGCGGGGGTGCTTGCGGGGGCGGGACGGGGGTTATAAAACCGTTTAGCAAGGGTCTTGGTCCGGTTGACGCCGGGACGGGGCGTGTAGGAGATTAAGGAGCTTAACCTGCGGAAGTCAGCGCAAATCCGCTGCATCCAAGGCGCGGAGCCCAGCGCTCTTCCCGGAAAGAAAGCATGGCCAAGGAAAAAGGAATCGAGATCGAAGGAAGCGTCGTCGAGGCCCTGCCGAACGCCATGTTCCGCGTGGAACTGGCCAACGGAATGACGGTCCTGACGCACATCTCCGGCAAGATGCGCATGAACTACATCCGCATCCTCCCCGGCGACCGCGTGACCGTGGAACTCTCGCCCTACGACCTGAGCCGCGGTCGCATCATCTACCGCAACAAGTAAGAACCCTGGCGACGGGGGCCCATGGGCCGCCCACGCCGAAGGAGCCGAAGGAACATGAAGGTCCGCGCATCGGTGAAGAAGATCTGCACGAAGTGCCGCGTCATCCGCCGCAAGGGCGTGATCCGCGTCATTTGCGAAAACCCCCGGCACAAGCAGCGCCAGGGCTGACATCCAAGGAGCCGAACAACAGTGGCACGCATCGCCGGCATCGACCTCCCGCGTGAAAAGCGCGTCGAGTTCGCACTTCCCTACATCTACGGGATCGGGGTCACCCTCTCCCGCAAGATCCTCACCGAGGCGCGCGTCTCGTTCGACACGCGCGTCAAGGACCTGACCGAGGACGAAATCAGCCGCATCGCGACGATCATCGCGTCGCAGTACAAGGTCGAGGGCGACCTTCGGCGCGAGATCGGGCAGAACCTCAAGCGCCTGATGGACATCGGCTCCTACCGTGGCACCCGCCACCGCAAGAGCCTCCCCGTCCGCGGCCAGCGCACCAAGACCAACGCGCGCACCCGCAAGGGCAAGCGCCGCACGGTCGGCCTCGGCCACAAGGCGCCCACCAAGACCTGACGCACCCCGCCCGGGGAGGCCGCGCACCGGGGTTCCGCAATCGGGACCCCCCCGCCGCGACCACCCGCCGCAGCACCCACGACGCAACACACACCCGGGAAGGATTTTCCCCCATGGCGAAGAAGCCAGCAGCCGCGCCGGCCGCAAAGAAGGGCACCGCCGCCCGTGCCGCCAAGAAGGTCCGCAAGAACATCGGCAATGCCGTCGTTCACGTCCACGCGACCTTCAACAACACCATCGTTACCTTCTCGGACGCCTCCGGGAACACGATATCCTGGGCCTCCTCGGGCTCCTCGGGATTCGTGGGCTCGCGCAAGTCCACCCCCTACGCCGCCGGGCAGGCGGCGGAGAAGGCCTCCCGCCTCGCGCAGGAGCACGGGGTCCACACGGTCAGCGTCGAGGTGAAGGGCCCGGGCTCCGGGCGCGACTCCGCGATCCGTGCCCTCCAGGCCAGCGGCCTCAAGGTCACGACCATCCGCGACGTCACCCCGATCCCCCACAACGGCTGCCGTCCCCCGAAGCGCCGCCGCGTCTGATCCCCCCGGCGCCCACCGGCGCCAAGGGGTCGCTCGGAATCACCGGGGTGCCGATGCACCCCGGGGCATTCGATTCGCATCCGCAGCGCAGGCCACACCCTCTCCCCACCGCCCAGGAGACCAACACAAACATGGAACTTGAACTCAAGAGCTTCATGCGCCCCAACCGCCTTGTTCCGGACGTCCTGACGGCCTCCGACTCCTTCGGCCGTTTCGTCGCGGAGCCCTTCGAACGCGGCTTCGGCACCACGATCGGAAACTCGCTGCGGCGCATCCTGCTGTCCTCCATCCAGGGCGCGGCCGCCACATCGGTCCGCATCGAGGGCGTCCAGCACGAGTTCAGCGAAGTCCCTGGCGCCGTCGAGGACGTCAACGACCTCACGCTCAACCTCAAGCAGACCGTCTTCAAGATGGACGCCTCCCTGCCCAAGGCGATGGGCATGGTCGACAAGGCGGGCCCCGGCACCGTCCGCGCCGCCGACATCGAGCTTCCCGAAGGCGTCCGCGTCCTCAACCCGGACCTCGTGATCGCCACGCTCACCTCCGGCGCGCGCCTTCGCATGGAAATCACGATCGAGCAGGGGCGCGGCTACCAGGCCGCGATCTACCACACGATGGAGTCCAAGGACGACATCGGGCAGCTCCCCATCGACGCGGTGTTCTCCCCCATCCGCAACGTCAAGTACACCGTCACGGAAGCACGTGTTGGCCAGCGCACGGACTATGACCGCCTCATCCTCGAGGTGACCACCAACGGTGCCGTCACTCCGGGCGAGGCCGTCAGCTTCGCTGCGAAGATCCTCCGCGACCACCTCGACCTCTTCATCCGCCCGGAGGACGCCGTGCTCGGCGCCCGTGCCGGCGCGGCCGCGGGAGAGGGCGAGGGCGGCGAAGCCGGCAAGGGCTCCACCATGCCGGACCTCGACAAGTCCATCGAGGAGCTCGAACTCTCCGTCCGCAGCTACAACTGCCTCGAGGCGGCGGGCATCAAGACCATCCGCGACCTCGTCCAGAAGACCGAGGGCGAGATGCTCAAGTACCGCAACTTCGGACGCAAGTCGCTGTCCGAAATCAAGCAGATCCTCAAGGACATGGGCCTCAGCTTCAACATGAGGCTCGACGAGCAGGGCATGCCCGTCATGTCGGGCGACGAAAAGCGATAACCCCGGAACTCGGGGGCCGGCGGTCCGGGGGCAGCCACCATCCTCCCGGTGCGGCAACCGAATCCCGAAACCTGAAACCCGACCTCATCAAGGAAACACTCCCGTGCGTCACCGCAATCACCGTGGACAACTCAGCCGCCCGAACGGCCCGCGCCAGCGCCTCATCCGCAACCTGGCCTGCGCCCTCATCACGAACGGGCGCATCAAGACGACCGAAGCCCGGGCGAAGACGATCCGCCCCTTCGTGGAGAAGCTCATCACGCTGGGCCACCACGGCGACCAGCACCATCGCCGCCTCGCCTTCGCCAAGCTCCAGAAGAAGGAAGCCGTGACGAAGCTCTTCGGCCCGATCGCGGACGCCACCAAGACCCGCAAGGGCGGCTACACGCGCATCACGCTGGCCGGCCCCCGCATGGGCGACGGTTCCGCGATGGCCTACATCGAGTTCATCGACGAGATCGCCGGCAACAACGGCGACGCCGCCGCAACCTCGGAAGCTGCCTCAGGCAACGCCTGAGT
Source organism: uncultured Candidatus Sumerlaeota bacterium (assembly GCA_964618855.1). GTDB lineage: Bacteria > Sumerlaeota > Sumerlaeia > SLMS01 > JANRJK01 > CAZUCD01. Next base: position 15,637 of record CAZUCD010000068.1, on the reverse strand, counting down.
CGGGGCCCGTCATCGCGATGCCCGACCCCGGGCAATGCATCTCCAGCAGTCACAACGGCGTCTCCGCTCGACCATGGGCGGAGGCGCCTTTCTCTTGTGGGAAGGCCGCGGGTCCGCACGGGAAAAGCCCCGTCCCCGAGCCCATGCCCGCGGCACGCCACCACAACCGACACCCGTATCGCGAACCACGCCGCCTTGGCTGACTCCCGCCCGCTGACCATCACCGAGTCCCCGAACCCCCTCACGCTCGACATCGACGAGGCGGGTCCGACGGAGATCGTGCGCCTTCTGCGGCAGTGCGACGCGCAGGTGTTCACGGGGTACCTCGGGCACCCGGGCATCCTCGACGACGAGATACTCGAGGAGGCCGCGCGCGTCGCGTGGAAGCTCTCGCGCGTGCTGCTCGCCGGCGACTCGGGCTGCGTGGTCCTGTCCGGTGCGGGGACCAGCGGACGCCTCGCGGTCTTCCTTGCCAAGGAGTTCAATCGCCAGCTTCGGCAGCTCCGCATGGCGGAGGTCTTCACGGCGACGATCGCGGGGGGTGAGCCCGCCATCATCCAGCCGGTCGAGGCAGCCGAGGATCGCGCCCAGGGTGGCGTCGAGGACGCCCGCCGCGTCGTGCCGACCGGCACCACCTCCGGCCTCTACCTCGGCATTTCCGCCGGGCTCTCCGCCCCATACATCGCGGGTCAGCTCCGCTACTTCCGCCAGCTCCCGAACTTCAGTGCCGTCCTGGTCGGGTTCAATCCCCCATCGCAGGCCCGCGCCACGCGGGCGGAGCCGGACTCTCCCTCCATGGCCGAGGCCATCGCCGAGTGGAAGGACGACGAACGCTTCCACCTGCTGACGCCCGTCTACGGGCCGGAGGTGATCCGCGGCTCGACCCGGATGAAGGGCGCGACCTGCACCAAGCTCCTCATCGAGACGATCTTCCAGCTCGCCCTCCAATCCGCCGGGGTCCTCGACGACAGGCAGAGTCTCGAGCCGGGCGAGGACGGCTCCCTGCGACCGCTTCGGGCGGCGCTGCTTGAATGCTACATGCGATACCGGGCGACGTTCGACGCCGCGTACCACGACGTTCCGGGGCTGGCTGGCCTCGTCCGCCTGGCGGGCAACGCGCTCAGGTCCATGGGCCGCATCTACTACCTCGGCAAGGGCACCGCGGGCATGATCGGCGTCATGGACGCCTCGGAGTGCCCGCCGACATTTGGCGCCGACCCCTTCGACGTGCGCGGGTTCATCCAGGAGGGTTGGAGCGCGTGGCTGGACGACGGGCGCGACCTCTCCAACCTCGGCCGCGGGTACGGCATCGCCTTCGAGGACTTCGAGAACGACTTCCTTCCCGAGATCTCGCGCGGCGACCTGGTCATCGGCACGGCGATCAGCGCCCCCGGTGACAACCTTCTATCCCTGCTGGAGGCTGCGGCGGCCAAGCGCTGCCGCACTGCGCTCGTCGTTGTAAGCCCCCTCGCGCCAAGCCCCGACGAACTTCCCGCCGCGCTCGACTTTGTCTGCCACGTGGACGTGCCCTCACTGGGGTTCCGCCCGGGCTACTTCAACGAGGCTGAGGTCGCGCTCAAGCTCGTCCTCAATGCCGTCACCACCGGTGGGCACGTCCTTGCGGGCAAGGTCTACGGCAACACGATGATCGATCTGCGGCTATCGAACACGAAGCTCTACGCCCGCGCGCTCTGGACACTGCACACGCTGACCGGAGTGGACGAGCTCTCCGCCCGCATTGCGCTCCACAAGGCAGTGTTCGACACGGACGAGCTGACGCGGGAGCAGGGCGCCGCGGGGCCGATGGAGGTGGTCCGAGCCGCGGGGGACAAGCGGGGCATCGTCCCGCGCGCCCTCCTGATCGCCACCGGCAGGTTCTCCGTCTCGGAGGCCGCCCGCACCGTAGCCGAGGACCCGTTTGTTCGCCGGGTCATCGAGGGCGCCGTCTCATCCCTTCAGGGTCCGCCCGCATGAGCACGGCGGCCCCCGCGCGTTTCTCCCCCTTGACTCTATTGCCTAGCAGCGCGCAAACGAATCGGCGACAAAGACTGGGCTTGTGCAGGAGAAACCCCGCGCCGCGTCGGGCTGGGGTTGCACCCGGCGCCCTCGGTGAACCCATGATGGCTGGCTTGGAAGGACTCTGCGCCCCCCCGACACCATGACGCCACCCCCTCCTGCCGGCAATCACGAAAAAGATCGCATAGTGATCCTCATCGCCCTCGGCAAGCCCGAGGAGGCGCTCCTCTTCGAGCAGCACCTTTCGAGGAACTTCCCGAACGCGCTGGAAATCTACCGCGCCTCCTCGGGCTTCGACGCAATGAGCCTCGCGATGAACCGGCCCCGCGTGGTCCTCCTCGACCAGCGCCTCCCCGACGTCATGGGCCTCGACATGATCGAGCCGATCCGCGAGCAGATCGGGGGCGAGAACTACCTGATCTTCGTCGGCGGATCCGGCCGCGGCGGCATCCGCCCAGGGATGCGCGACGAGGCGCTCAAGCGCGGCGCCACCGCCCTCTTCGATCGCCCCATCAACATCAAGGTCTTCCTCCGCACTCTCAAGAAGCTCCTCTTCCCCAAGCCGCCCGACCACCCCCACGTCAACGGACTCGAGCTCCTCGACCTCCTCCAGGCCTACAACCAGAAGCGCGTGGACAAGACCCTGCGCATCTTCGCCCCGGACGGGCGCGTCGGATCGATCTACATGAACAGCGGCGAGATCTTCCACATCGAGGCCGGCGCCATGCAGGGCTTCCCCGCGATGGTGGACCTCATGATGTGGACCGAGGGCGAAGTGAAGATCTGGGACGCCTGCCTCTCCTCAGAGAAGACCAACCAGGTCCCCACCATGAACCTCATCATGGACGCCGCGCGCATCATGGACGAGCAGAGCCAGGGCAAGAAGCCGGAGGAGGAGGAGGACTCCGCCACCGGGGACGATCTGGACATCCCGCTCTTCGACTCGTGAAGCCCGCGGCCCCGCCGCGCTAGCCCTGACCCTCCGACAGGCGCCTCCACAGCAGGTTCAGGAACAACCCGACGTCCGTCACGACCGGCGTGGAATCGACCGATCCACGGTCCGCCAGCTTCGTCGCCACCGCCACGTTGATATCCACGCAGACCAGCCGCACCCCTGCGGGCGTCATGTTCCCCACCCCGATCGAGTGGAGCATGGAGCTCAGCATGACGATCATGCCCGCGCCCTCCAGGAGCCGGGCATAGTCCCGCTGCGCCTCGATCAGGTCCATGATCGTGTCCGGCAGCGGCCCGTCGTCGCGGATCGACCCCGCGAGGCTGAACGGCACCCCGCACTCGACCAGCGTCCTGAAGATGCCCGACCGCACGTAGCCCGCCCGGACCGCCTTCTCGATCGAGCCATGGCGCCGCACCTCGTTGATGACCGAGATGTGGTGCATGTGCCCGCCGCGCATCGGCGTCCCGCGCTTCAGGTTCACCCCCAGGCTCGTGCCGTAGATCGAGTTCTCGATGTCGTGCACCGCGATGGCATTGCCTCCCAGGAGCGCCGACACATACCCCGCCGCGATCAGTTTCTCCAGATAGGGCCCTCCCCCCGTGTGGATGACCACCGGCCCGGCGACGAAGACGATCCGGCTCCCCTCCGACTTCAGCCGCTGCATCTCCCAGGCGATGGACTCGACCGCCGTTTCCGCGCGCCGCTCCGTCGAGGCCTGGGAGGACATGAAGCTGAAGGCCTCCGACTCCTCCGATTCCGCCTGCCTCCCCGGGGGGAGGACGGTCCGCACCCCGTCATGCCCGACGACCACGCGCTCGCCGCGGCGCAGGTCGCGAATCAGCGAGCAGCGCACCGTGCGCGCCGCCGGGTCCACCACGAGGACCGCATCCATGCGCTGACGCGCCGCGCGCAGCCACCGGCCGCCGTGGAACACCTCCGTCGCGAAGATCGTCGTGCCGTAGAAACCCAGCGGCGCGACCCCATCCTGGTCAACCTCCTCCAGGCGCGCCTCGATCGAGAATGGAAAGGAGGTCATGCCCCCGCGCCCCGCAAGCTCGCGCAGGACGGACTCCAGCGTCTCGTCATCCGGGCCGCGCACCTCGACCGCGAATGCCTGGTGCCTGCTCCGCGTCCCGGGCAGCAGCTCGATCTCCACACCGGTTCGCGCCGAGAGCTCGTTGGCATCCTCCAGGACGAGTGCCGGCGACAGCCCGCTCCTGAAGGCCACCGTGGCGCGGGAGACGGTGCGTGCCTCGCCCGCCGTGGAGGCAGCCGGCGGTGGTTCGTCCAGCCTGAGCGTCAGGCAGCGCGCCGCGCCACCCGCAAGCATGAACTCGCGCAGGTCTGTCGCAATCGCCCGCTTCCCCCACCCACCCAGCACCCGCTCGATCTCCGCGCTCGCCCGCGCCAGGAGCACCGCCCCATTGGTCTCCACGCAACTGCAGCACAGGGTCAGCGCATCGCGCTCGTTCACGGCGTATCGGTGCTCCGGGGGGACGCGCCGCTCGATCTCCCGCAGGGACCTCGAGTCGAAGGCGCCGGGGTAGTAGAGCAGGTAGCCACCCTCCAGCGTCGCAAAGCACATCGAGAGCTGGAAGAACCGCTCGTCGGCCAGCTTGAGTGGCACCACCTCGCAGCCAAGCCGCCGCGCGAGGAAGTCCCCCGCCTCGAGGTCCGTCCTGAAGCCGTAGCCCAGCCACACCGGCCCAGTGCCGTGCGGCATGACCGCATCCGCGGCACCCTCGAACACCACGTCCGGCGGCATCTCGACGACGGACAGGCCGCGCTCCTCGAACGCGCGCCGCCAGTACGGCTCCTCGCTCCGCCGCTCCGGAAAACGAAACCGCGAAAGGTACGCCGTGCCCCCGACCACGAGTCCCGCGCAGCCCGCGAAGGTCAGGTCCGGCAGGTCCGGCACCGCGTCGAGCAGGTCGATGTCCGCATGCTCGGAGAGCAGCGCGTAGAGCGCGTTCCACTCGCGCTCGGCAAGCTCCGTCCGCGCCCGGTCGCGGTTTCCCTCCATCCAGGCATTGATGCTGTACTCGACGCGGTAGTGCGTCGGGGGGCACATCAGGAATCGATGGCGCATTGTCTGTCCCGTGTCGGCGTTGCGTGGAGCATTGCCGACCACGGCGGGCGAGTGTCGAACCGAATCGGGGCGCGCCCGGTCAGTCCCGCCCGCCCAGCAGCCGGTCGAGGATGATCGACACCGCGCTGCGCACCGAGAGGTGGTTCCAACCCGTGCGACCCCGGATCGGCTCCAGGATCAGGTCCATCTCCGACATGACCTCCGGGTGCAGTCCCCAGCCCGTGCCGAAGACGAGGCAGATCGGCTCCCCCCCCGAGTCGATCATCCCCCGAAGCCCCGCGAACGCCACGGCATTCGGATGCGGGCGCGCGCTTGTCGCCACGAGGATCGGCCGCCGGCCGTGCCGCTCCGCCGTCCGGGTGGCGACCTCGCCCAGGTCGAGGACGCCCTCCGCCACGTCCAGCGCGTCGCGCCTTGTGGGGTTGTAGTCCGCCCCCCAGCCCTCGCGCCAATGCCCCAGCACGGTTGAAAGGAAACGCTGCTGCCCCTCGTACGGATGCACGAGGTAGACGCGCTCGACGCCATACGTCCGCGCCGCCCGCGACAGGTCGTGGATGTCCAGGTTCGTGATCGAAGTCGCGACGACGGCGCCGTGCTTGTTGACGGTGGGGTAGTGGACCAGCGCGATGGATACGGGGACGCTCACGGTGCCCCCCCGCCGAGCAGCCGCACCGCCAGCGCGTGCGCTTTGTGCGCCGGCACCGCGTCGCCCCGCGTCGTTGCCAGCACGATCGCTCCCTCGACGACCAGCAGCCAATCCTCCGCGAGGCGTCCCGCATCCGCCCCGGGGGCGAGCCGCGCGATCCCGAGCAGCGTCTCCCGCAGGAACTGCTGGTGCTCCGCCGCAAGCCGCCGCACCGAGTGCGCGGGGTCGCCAATCTCCGACGAGGCGTTGATGAAGGGGCACCCCCGGAAGCCGGGCTCCGCGAACCATTCCGCGAGGGCGCCAAAGAACGCGTCGAGCTTCCCGCGCGCGGTCTCCGGCGACGCGGCAAGCACGCGCCCGAAACGGGCACGGCACGCCTCCCCCTGCCGCTCGAGGCATGCCGCGACCAGCTCGTCCTTGGACCTGAAGTGCGCGTACAGCGTCATCTTCGCGACGCCGGACTCCCGGACGACGGCGTCGACGCCGACACCGCGAATGCCCTCGCGATAGAACAGTTCCGACGCCGCTGCGAGGATGCGCTCGCGCGCGTCCCCCGCCTGCCGGGGGCCCGGCTTACGACTCGTCGTGGCGCGCATGTCCGAAACACCTCCGCGTGCGGGGCCGCCGCGCGCGGCGCGGCGACCTCGCGGGCAGGTTTGCGGCTCAGGCCCCGTGTGTCGACTTGAACTCGATCCTCGGAAAGTCGATCTCGGGCTGCGCCACGTGGTTGAACCAATTCGTGAAGACGTTCAGGGCGACCACCGCGAGGACCTCCGCGATCACGGCGTCCGTGAGCCCGGCCGCGCGGGCGGCCTCGAACTCCGCATCCGTCACGTGGCCCCGCCGTTCGTTGACGGCGAGCGCAAAGGCGATGATGGCGCCCTCGCGGGCGTCGCGGCCCCGCCCCTCGCGCGCAGCCGCGACCGCCGTCGCGTCGAGGCCCGCCTTCCGGCCAAGGAGGCTGTGCGCCGTCACGCAGTACTCGCAGCCGTTGCGCTGCCCCAGCGCGAGCGCCAGCGCCTCGCGCGTGCCCGCAGGGATGCTCGTGCGGTTCGCCGCCTGCGACAACCCGATGTAGGCGTCGAGAACGGCGGGGGACTGCGCCATCGTGCGCATCATGTTCGGCACCATGCCGAGCTTCTTCGTGAGCCCATCCAATGTCTCCTTCAGCGGGCCGGTTGCAGTCTGTGGGTCGATGGGGGAAAGTCGTGGCATTCTGATTCTCCGGGTATCGGCTGTCGGGCAGGTCGCCCGCAGCAGATTGCAATGCAAGATACAGACCGGTCTGTATAGATTGTTTGCCGTCTCCGCAATCAGGTCTCAAGTGCTTGACACGAAATGACTTATACATCGACCCGGTCCCGGGCGCGGTCCGCCTCGGCGTCCGGCCCGAAGACCGAAAGTCGGCCTTTCCATCCTCCCCGGCGGCCACTTTGACCCCCTTTGACCGCGCGTGCCCGGCTGATCCCAAGCACCGATTGCGCGGGAGCCCCCCCGGCGGGAGCCTTGCCGCATGGCGTCCCTGATCGATCGCGTCCTGTGGTTCCTGCCGACTTCCCTGCGCATGAAGGCCGCGTGGGAGGTGCGCGCCCTGCGCAACCCGATGCACTACGTGGCCGACTTCAGGTGGCGCTGGAACGAGGAGGAGTTCTTTGCCACGGGCCGCGACGACGTGGACCGCTTCCTGTCCGAGGCGGGCTGGTCCGACACGTCGGGGCGGCGCCTGGTGGAGGTTGGCTGCGGCCTCGGTAGGATGTCGCGCCACTTTGCCGCGCGCTACGCGCACGTCACCGCGCTCGACATCAGCTCCGCCATGATCCGGCGCGCGAGGAGGCTTAACGCGGGCCATCTGAACATCGAATTCATCGTGGGAACCGGGAGCGACCTCTCCGGAATCCCGGATGCCTCGCACGACGACGCGGTGAGCTACGTCGTGTTCCAGCACATCCCCGACCCGGCGGTCGTCCATCGATACGCGGGCGAGCTCGTTCGGGTGCTCCGTCGCGGGGGCCGGTTTCGGTTCCAGGCGCGCAACGACGCCGCCCACGGGGAGGCGGACACCTACCGCGGCACGTCCATCGACGTCGGAGAGATGCGCGCGACGCTGGAGCGGGCGGGCGGCGTGCTCCGGCGAGTCACGGGCGAAGGCACGCAGTACTGCTACTTCGAGGGCACGCGCGGTTGAGCCCGGCCGCCCCTGTCAGCGCATCTCCGGCTCCGTGAGCAGCCGGTGCTCGCGGCAGAAGTCGATGAACCCCTTCTCGCGGTAGCCGGATGCGATGAGTTGGCGCGCCACGCCGATGGCGTCGTCGCGTTTACCCATGCGGAACAGGACCCGCACGTTGATCTCCTGGACGGCGGGATCCGAGAGGGCCTGCGCGCCCTGCGAGATGCGCCTCGCGGCGTCCGCATAGGCGAGGGCTGCGGCCTCGTCGTCCCCTTCGGCCGCGGCCGCCTCACCCTCGAGCAACGGCGCCAGCGCCGAGCGCGCGAGGATGCGCGGCGTCCGGTCCGGGCCCTCGATCGAGTCGTACCTGCCGACGGCCTCGCGCGCGAGCGTCCGCGCCTTGCCCGTGTTGCCGAGCCGGAGTTCCACGAAGCCGAGGCGCGCCGTCGTGAGCGCCAGCGGCTCGCGCACCCGCGGCAGGAGGTCCGGCGCCTCCGCAACCTTGGTGAATTGGCCTATGGACTCCCGGTAGGTCTCCCGCGCCCGCTCGAGTTCCCCCGCATCCGCCTCCAGGCCGCCCTTGCGATTCAGGAAGACGCCGAGGTCCCGCCGGTAGGAAAGGCTGTCCGGCTGCGCCTCGACGACCTCGCGCATGCGCCCGACGCCCTGTGAGACCAGTTCGAGGGACTCGCTGGTGCCTCCGGTCTTTGCGGTGGCGCCTGCGCGCGTCACGAGCGTGCGCGCCTGGAGGAGCCGCCACTTGATGCTCTGGGGGGAGATGTCCAGCAGCAGGTCGCCCAGCTCCGTGGCGCGCCGGTAGCGCGCGAGCGCCTCGTTCAGCCGCCCCTCGCGTTCGTCGTATCCCGCCAGCGTTGCGGTGCCGGTGGCGAGGTCCTCGATGAGGACCGAGTTTCGGGGCATCGCCGCGACGAGCGGCTCCAGCATCTCGACGCCCCGCTGGCAGTGCAGACGCGCGCGCGCACGGTTCCCAATCTTCTCGTAGAACGCCCCCACCGCGATGTTCGTGTGCGCGAGGTCGCCGCGCCAGTTCGTGTTCGCCGGGTCGATCCGCACCAGCTTCTCCGTCGAGGAGAGCTCGTCGAGGTGCGCCCGCTCAGCCTCCTCGATCCTCCCCAAATCCGCGAGGAGGCCACCGATCCTTCCGAGCGCAGTCGAGTACTCCCGCAGGGCGTGCGGGTTGTCTGGCTCCGCGTCCATCCATGCCTTCACGAGGTCGCGCCCCTCCTCCATCCTCGCGAGCGCCCCCGCGAGGTCCCCCTTCTTGATGAGGTCCTGAGACTGCTGCGCGACGACGACCGCGAGGCGGCGCTTCCACTCGTAGTCCGACGGGTCGAGCTCCACGCGCATGCGGGCGAGCGCGCCGGCCTCGTTGTAGAAGCCCATCGCATCGGCGCGGGTCATCGCCCTGTCTGCCACCCGCGCCGCATTGACGAGGGCATTCACCATCGCCTCGGCGACCTCATCGCTGCCCGCACCGCGCTGGTAGACCCGCCTCAGGATCGCCACGCCCTCCTCGATCTCGCGCATCCCCTCGGCCGACTGTCCCAGCATGTGCCTCTGGAAGCCCTGCTGCGCCATCGCGTCGCCGAGCATGAGTTCCACGAGGCTGTCCGATGGCATCGAGTCCCGAAGCGTGCGCGCGATGAGGATCGCCTCGTCCCCCAGGCGGACCGCCGACTCCGGGTCCCCCGCGATCGCCGCCGCCGAGCTGAGCTTCAGCAGCGTGCGCGCATGGTTCAGCTCCGACTGCGGGGTCCGCGCCTCGACGGGGAGCGAGTCGTAGTGCGCACGCACCCGGTCCGCCGCGGTCGCGAGCACCTCGACGCGCCCGATGCGCTCGAGTTCCTGGTGCAGGTCGGTGATGATGTAGCGCGACAGCGACTCCGCGTTGTCCCGGATCGCCTCGGACTGGCGGCGCGCGCTCTCCGCGCTGTCGCGTTCCAGGCCGAGCTGCCGGGTGAAGAGGATCCCCCCGGCGAGCGTCATCGCCAGGAGCACGGCGACCGCCCCGAGCGCGAATCGCCGCTGCCTCGCGAGGGCACGCTCCGCGCGCTCCTCGTCGTCGATGCGGGCGAATAGGCCGACCCGTGTCTCCTCGTGGGCGACCTGCCTCGCCTGCGCCCGCGCCAGCACGAGGTCCCCGTGGCGGAGGGCCTCGCGGGCGTAGCGCTCCGCGAGCTGGTCGCGCAGCGCGGGGATGCGCTGGTTGTCCGGCGCGAGCCCCGCGGCTCGTTCGAGTTCCCCCCAATATTCGGCGAACTCCTCGTAGGTGCCGATGTCCCCGGCGAGGCGGTTGGCGATCTTCTGCGCGACAACCGCGGCCTCGCGCTTGCGCCCGGCGCCGCTCTGGAACTCCTGCAGGCACTGAGCGAACTCGCGCGCGGTCTGCATGCGCCGCGCGGGCCAGCGCTCCAGCGCCCTCATGCACAGGTGGGAGAGCTCCGGCGGGATCTCGCGGTCGGGGCGCCGCTGCTCGGGGGGTTCCACGCGGGAATAGGCGGCGCGGTAGAACACGTCCTTCGAGGTCTCCCCCTCGTGCGGGTTCCTCCCCGTCAGGATGAAGTACAGCGCCCCGCCCAGCAGGAACACGTCCGTCCAGGGACCCAGCGCGCGCGGGTGCGAGATCGTCTGCTCCGGGGCCATGTAGGCGGTCGTCCCCGCCGGGTTGGAGCCGGCGGACACCGCCTTCGCCTCTCCCGACTCCCCCGGGGGATCGATCGCCTTGCGGTCGAACCGCAGGGCGAGCCCCCAGTCCATCAGGAAGACCTCCCCGAAATCCCCGACGATCACCTGCGAAGGCTTGATGTCCCGGTGGATGATGCCGCGCGAGTGCGCGAAGGCTATCGCCTGCGCGACGGAGAGCAGGATTCCCACGTGGCGCGGGACAAAGTCCGCGACCGGCATCTCCTCGAACTCATTCGCGATCAGGATGTCCCACGGGGTGCCCTGCACCAGCTTCATCGCGAGCAGCGGGAACCCGTCGTCGCCAATTCCCAGGTCGTAGATCGGGACGATGTTCGGGTGGTCGAGGCCCGCGGAGAGGATCGCCTCCTGGTGGAAGTCGAACATGTACGCGCGCGCCGCGTCGCTGTTGTCCCCGATGCGCTCGCGCAGGTCCCCGCGGAGCCGCTTCACCGCGACGTGCCGGTCGAGGATGGTCTGCTCCGCCTCCCAGACCTCCCCGAAGCCACCGGCCCCGATCAGCTTGCGCAGCACGTAGTCGCGCCCATCCGGCGTACCCGGGCCTGACAGGTCCAAGTCGCCCACGGAGAACGCCATGCTCCGCCGCGATCGCGCCAGGACGGAGTCCGTCACCGTCGCCGTCGCCGGCGGCGAGCGCATCGAGTTCACCGTGTCCTGCCGGCCGGGCGAGAACGTCGCCGCCGGATTCGCCGGCAGCAGGTCCTCAACGCTGCGGTCCACGGACAATTCGAGGCTTTCGGCCATTGCTCAGGCTTCAATCAGGGGGACTGCGCTCGATCGTGCCGAGTGCCGGGGGACGGGGGGACAGGATTTTGCAGGCCTCGGGGGCAGGGCACCCGGGCGGGACTTTACATGCGGCTCCGCGCGTGTTCCGCTCGGCGGACCAAGGACAGCGCAGGCCCCGGCGGGGACGACCCGACCGCGGGGGAATTAGTAAACAGTCGTTGACAAACTCGGGGGCCATGCGGCTCCCTCGAACGCGTTGGCAGCCCCACCACCCGGAAACCCGCCATGTCCGACCAGGTCTCCCCACACCCCACGTCCCCCGCGCCGAAGTCCCTCGCGTCGTTCGGCTGGCTGAATGCGGTCATGTTCCAGGGGGCGTTCAGCGACAACGTCTACAAGTTCTTCGTCACGTTGCTCGGCATCGCGGTCGCCCAGTCCGCCGCGACGGATCCCGAGGCGGCGGAGAAGCTCGCCGGCCGCTACACCGGGATCGTCGGCGCCTTTTTCATTGCGGGTTACATCCTGGTGCCGACGTTCGCAGGTTCGATCGCCGACAAGTTCCCCAAGTCCCGCGTCACCCTTTGGACGAAGTTGATGGAGGTCGTGGTGATGTGCCTCGCGCTGGTGATGGCGCTGGTTGGGAGCTTCTGGGGGGCCGTGGCCGTGCTCTTCCTGATGGGGATGCAGAGCGCCCTGTTCAGTCCTGCGAAGTATGGCATCCTGCCTGAGGTGGTCCCGCACGAGCGCATCGGCTGGGCGAATGGCGTCCTGCAGGGCGCGACCTTCGTGGCCATCATCCTCGGCACCATCGCGGGTCCTGCGCTCTTCCAGGCGTTCCGCGAGTCGATGTGGGTCCCGGCCGTGCTCCTCATCGCGCTCGCCCTCCTCGGGACGTTCTTCGCCACGCGCATGGAGCCCACGCGGCCCGCGCGCCCGGACCTGAGCATCCAGCTCAATCCGGTTCCCGAGGTGAAGCGCAACCTGCGGGAGATCCTCGGCCACCACGGGCTGTCGATGGCGGTGGCTGGGATGACGATCTGGTGGCTGTGCGCGACGCTCCTGCAAAGCGCCGCGATCCTGATGGGCAAGCTGACGCTCAAGCTCTCCGACGTCGAGACGGGGTATGCGACGCTCCCCATAGCGGTGGGCATCGGGCTCGGCTGCTTCCTAGCCGCGCGGCTGAGCAAGGGCGGCATCGAGCTTGGGCTCGTGCCGATCGGGGCCCTTGGCATGTTCGCCTCCTGCCTGGGTGTTTATGCCACGTCGATGGGAGGCACGCCCGATCCGCTACTCGTTCCACTCTCGATGGGAGCCGTCGGGTTCTTTGCGGGATTCTTCTGCGTGCCATTGCAGGCCTACATCGTGGACACACCGAACCCGGATGTCCGGGGCGGGGTCTGGGCGGCGCAGAACTTCGTGACGGCGTTTGGCATGGTTGTCGGCAGCCTCATGCTCTCGCTGCTGACGGACACTCTTGGCCGCAAGCCAGGCGAGGTCTTCCTCACCGGCGGCATCATCATGCTGACCGCGGGCGTCTTCGTCTGCGTGAAGGTGCCCGACATCCTCCTGCGCTTCAAGATCCGCTTCCTGTTCGGCTCGTTCTATCGCCTGCGCGTCGTCGGGCTGGAGAACGTGCCGCGCACCGGCGGCGGACTGTTCGTCTGCAACCACCAGAGCTTTCTGGACGGCGCGATCATGGCGGCGGCGGTGAACCGGCCCGTGCGCTTCCTGATGAGCGACGCCTACTACAACCGCTGGTGGATATGGCCGTTTGCGAAGCTGACCAACACCATCCCCATCAGCAGCTCCATGTCCGCGCGCGACATCATCGCCTCCCTGCGCTCCGCCACGGACGCCATCAAGGACGGCGACCTGCTCTGCATCTACGCCGAGGGGCAGATCACGCGCCACGGGCACATGCTGCCGTTCAGGCGCGGCTACGAGCGCATCATGCGCGGCACGGACGCACCCGTGATCCCCGTGGCGATCGACGGCCTTTGGGAGAGCTCCTGGTCCATGCGCAAGCGGGGCGTCCTCGGCGCCGTGAAGTTCCGCCTGCGCCGCCGCCCCATCAACGTCGCCATCGGACGTCCGATGAAGGATGACGTCCCCGTCCACGAGCTGCGCCAGGCCATCCTGGAGCTCATGGTGGACGCCTTCGCGCTCCGCCGCGAGGACGCGCTGCCGCTCCATCGCATGGCCATCCGCGTCTGCCGCAGCCATCCCTTCACGCCGATCATGAAGGACCCGCTCCAGGGCAAGTGGCTCTCGAAGATCAAGGCGCTCACCGGCGCGATCGTGCTGGGCCGCAAGCTGCGCGACGAGTGGGCCGGGCCGGAGAACGTCGGCGTGCTCCTCCCGCCAAGCGCCGGCGGGGCGCTCGTGAACCTGGCCGCCCTCATCGCGGGCAAGGTTCCCGTGAACATCAACTACACGATGTCCGTCGAGCTTGTCGCGCAGATACTCAGGACCGCCGGGATCACGCGCGTCGTCACCTCCAAGATGTTCCTCGAGAAACTGGTGGACCGAATTGACCTTCGGCCCCAGCTCGGCGAGCAGCGCACGTGCCCCTTCGAGGGCGTCACGCCGATCTTCCTGGAGGACATCCGCGCCCGCGTTTCGGGGCTGGACCGCATCCAGTGCCTGCTCATGGCGTTCCTCGCGCCCGTTGGCAGCATCGAGCGCGCCCTCGGCGCCACGCGCGAGACGCGCATCGACGACACCGCCACCCTCATCTTCTCGAGCGGCTCCACCGGCGTGCCCAAGGGCGTCATGCTTTCGCACTGGAACATCGTCTCCAACGTCACGGCGGCCTCGCAGGTGATCGACTTCAGGGGGGAGGGCGAGGACAGCATCCTCGGCATTCTCCCCTTCTTCCACTCGTTCGGCTTCCTCGCGACGCTGTGGCTCCCCTACCTGACGTGCGTGCGGGCGTACTACTACCCCAACCCGCTGGATGCGCGGGCCGTCGGGGCGATCGTGGAATCCGAGCGCATCACGCACCTGCTCGCGACCCCGACGTTCCTTCAGGGATACATCCGGCGCGTCCAGCCGGAGCAATTCGGCTCGCTGCGTTTCGTGCTGTCCGGGGCGGAGAAGCTGCGCCCGTCGCTTGCGGACGAGTTCGAGCGCCGCTTCGGCCTGCGGCCTGTCGAGGGATACGGGGCGACGGAGACCTCGCCCGCAGTCGCCCTCAGCACGCGCAACATCCGCGAGCCCGGTGTCTTCCAGGTCGGCGCCCGGGACGGCTGGATCGGACATCCCATCCCAGGCGTCGCCGTCCGCGTCGCCGATCCGGAAACCCTCGCTCCGCTCCCCCCCAACGAGCCCGGGATGGTCATCGTCCGCGGTCCGAACGTCATGCAGGGCTACTTCGGCGATCCCACGAAGACCGCAGAAGTCCTCCGCGACGGATGGTACGTCACCGGAGACATGGCAAAGATGGACACCGACGGCTTCATCCAGATCACCGACCGCCTCGCGCGGTTCTCGAAGATTGGCGGCGAGATGGTGCCCCACCTGAAGATCGAGGACGCCCTCCAGGAGATTTCCAACAACGTCGAGCGCGTCTTCGCCGTCACGGGAGTCCCCGACGAGCGCAAGGGCGAGCGGCTCATCGTGCTCTATGCCACGGCGGAGGAGACCGCGCGCCAGGCCGCCGAGCAGCTTGCGTCCGCGGGACTCCTTCCCAATCTCTGGATACCCAAGTGGAGCGACTTCTTCAAGGTGGCCGAGATTCCCATCCTCGGCACCGGCAAGACCGACCTCCGCGCCCTGAAGGACATCGCCCAGGCGCGCGCGAAGGAACAGGAGTCGCGCCGCGCGGGCGCCGCAAAGGGGGACGCCTAGGCGCGCCCGATCCCAAGAGGAACCGACAAAGGGGAGCATCCGATGAGACTCTGGAACACGTGCCTGTCCCGGACGATTGCAATGGCCATCGCGGCGGTGGCCCTCACCTCCTGCGGCGCCCACCGCAACGCATCCTGCACGGCGCCAGGCGAGACATCCACCGACTTTGCCGCGCGCGCGGGCGACTGGCGCAACGGCGCCGTCGTCTATCAGGTCATCGTGGACCGGTTCGCGCCCCCGGCGGACCTCGACGCGAAGAGGCACCTCTACCCCGAACCCAAGAAGCTCCGCGACTGGAGCGAGACCCCCACGCGGGGCCACTACGTCGAGAGCGCCGAGGTCTGGAGCCACGAGATCGACTTCTGGGGGGGGGACCTGCGCAGCCTGACCACGAAGCTCGACTACGTCGAGGGCCTCGGCGTCGATGTCCTCTACCTCAACCCAATCCACCTCGCCTACACGAAC
>CAZUCD010000067.1:13773-19128 GCA_964618855.1 uncultured Candidatus Sumerlaeota bacterium | reverse complement strand
AGACACGCACAAGATGGCCGAGGCCAACAAGGCCTTCGCCCACTATCGCTGGTAATCGGCGACAGTCGAGCAATCACCGCGCGCCGGGGGCCCAACAGCCTCCGGCGCGTTTTGCATTGGCGGCCAAAGTAGCACGGTCAGCCGGATGAAACCACACCGCGTCATATACCTCCTGAAGGTCTTCCCGAAGTTCTCTGAGACATTCGTGCTCGGCGAGATCCTCGGGCTTCAATCGCTCGGGGTGGACGTCACTGTCGTGTCCCTCCTCGCGCCGACGGAGGGCATCTACCACGCCGGGGTGGCGAATGTCCGGAACCCGGTCGTTCAGGCACCGCAGTATCTCCTATCCCAGTTTCCCGCGTTCGCGTCGGCGTGCATGTGGGCCGTGCGCGATCGCCCCGTCAGGTTCGCGGCGACTTGCGCCCGGGCGCTCCTCGGGATGAGCCCGGATGGGTTCAAGCGATGGCTCCAGGCGGTGTGGCTGTGCCGGGAGTTTGCCGGGTGTCCCGAGCGGCATGTGCACTGCCACTTCATGGAGGGCGCAGCGCACGCGGGATACTTCCTGAACATGCTGAATGGGAACCCGTGCACGGTCACCGTGCACGCGTTTGAGATCTTCCAACTCGACTCCGACTGGGACCGAATTCGTCGGATCGCGGCACGCGCGAGTGGCATCGTGACGGTCTGCGATTTCAACCTGCGGTACCTCGCGGAGCGACTCGGGCCTGCATTGGCCCGGAAGGTGCGCCGCATCTACAACGGTGTGGACCTCATCAAGTTCACGCCACCCCCGATGGAGCAGCGCGAACCCGGAACAATCCTGTTCGTCGGGCGCTTGATCGAGAAGAAGGGCGTGGCCGTGCTGCTGAACGCATTGGCCTTGCTGAAGGGTCGCGGGATTCGGGTGCGTTGCGCAATCGCGGGGGACGGTCTGCGCGGGCCTTTGCTGAGGAGGCAGGCGCGCCAACTCGGACTCGGTGATGGCGTCCGGTTTCTTGGGGCGGTGAACCAGCCTCGGGTGCTTGCGCTGCTGCAATCGGCAACGCTTCTCGTCGCGCCATGCCTTGAGGCGCGGGACGGGGACCGGGATGCGCTGCCGACAGTCCTGCTCGAGGCTCTCGCCTGCGGAACCCCGATAGTCACGACGCCCGTGACGGGAATCCCGGAGATTGTCCGTGACGGTGTGGAAGGCATCATCGTCCCGCCCGGGGACCCCGCCGCGACGGCAGACGCAATCGGGCGGCTCCTCGCGGACCCCGGCCTTCGGAGCGAGATGTCGTGCAACGCCCGCCGCCGTGCAGAGGAGTTGTTCGACTCGCGGAGGCAGGTTGCCGAGTTGGCCGGATTCCTTCACGGAATCGGCAAGGCGCCCATGACCGAATAGCCCTGCCGATCGCGAACGTGGCTCGCCCCGACCGGGGTCGCCGGGACTCTGCGATTGACGGGCCAAGCAAGTCAGGGACTACTCGAAACTCCGGACCCCACCCACCCACGGAGTACGATTCATGAAGAAGATGCTGTCTGCTGCGATCTGCGCGACGTTGATGGCGCCGTCCGCGCTTCAGGCCTCGTTCCATCTCGTCCACATCACCGAGATCTACTCCAACGCCGATGGGACGATTCAGTTCATCGAACTTGAGGCCGAGTTCACCGGCCAGACACAGCTCCAGCTTGCCGAGATCATAGCCTTCAACGCGGACGGAAGCGCGAACACGACCGTCATCAACATCAACTCCGCCCTCCCCACGTTTGACCAACCGGGGGATCACTGCCTCCTTGCCACTGCCAGCGCGCAGACGGCGATGGGATTTGCGGCGGACTACACCATCCCGAACAACTCGATCCTCCTGACGGCATCGCGCATCCGTTTCCAACAGGACGGCGGCGCACTGGTCGTTGATGCCGTCGCATACGGCTCGTACACCGGAAGCAACACGGGCTTCGGGACACCGGCGGCCGCGCTGCCGACTGATGGGATCCTCTCGCTTTCCCGCACCGCGGACACGGGGGACAACTCCACGGACTTCACCGCGCAGACCAACAGCCCCACGAACAGCCTGGGTCAGACGACGTCCCTCGGGTCTGCTGGGGTTAGCGAGTGGGACCTTTACGAGTAGGCCTCTCTTACCAAGACCGCAGTTCAATCACCTTGTACCGGACTTGGGGGGACTGGCGCGCGTGCCATGTCCTGGCCCGTGGGATGCCCGCGCCCCCGGACTCGCTTCAAGGCTGGGCGGGTGCGGAGCCAAACAGCGTTCAGGATTGCACGTGCACTTGACCTGACGCACGAAAGCGCTTACTTTGCGCTGTTGCTGCATCGGCACACGTCGCGGCGCCGGGGTGAATTCACCGGCTTCGCTTGCTTGAATCCCACGCAGGAAGGACTTCCCCCATGACTCCCCCCGTCGCATCCGCCGTTTCCGCCGCGCCGACCCTCCCCAACATCATCGGGGGGGAGAAGGTCCCCAGCACCTCGCCGCGCAGGCTCCCCGTCTACTCCCCCCCAACCGGAGAGCACATCGCCGACGTCCCGATGTCCACGGCGGCGGAACTCGACATGGCGGTCAAGCGCGCCACCGTCGCGCAAGCCGCCTGGGCGAAGGTGCCCCTCAAGAACCGCGTCCAGATCATGTTCCGCCTCAAGGCGCTGATGGAGGAGCAGGCCGAGCAACTCGCCGAGTCGATCTTCCGCGAGAACGGCAAGACCGTGGACGAGGCGCACGGAAGCGTCTCCCGCGCGATCGAGTGCGTCGAGTTCGCATGCGCCCTGCCGCAGATGTCCTCGGGCGAGGTCCTCGAGGTCAGCCGCGGCGTCGAGTGCAAGATGCTCCGCTACCCGCTCGGCGTCGTCGCCGCGATCACTCCCTTCAACTTCCCGATCATGGTGCCCATGTGGATGGCGCCGCTGGCCATCGCCTGCGGCAACGCGATGATCCTGAAGCCGTCGGAGCAGACGCCCCACGGCGCGATGGAGATCGCGCGCCTGTTCGAGGAGGCCGGCCTGCCCAAGGGCGTCTTCTCGGTCGTCCACGGGGACCGGGAGATCGTCGAGGCGATCTGCGACCACCCGGGCATCCAGGCGATCGGTTTCGTCGGCTCGACCAAGGTTGCGAAGCTGGTGTTCGAGCGCGGCAGCGCGGCGGGCAAGCGCGTCAAGGCGCTCGGTGGCGCCAAGAACCACCTCATCGTCGTCCCGGACGCCGACCCCGACATGACCATCGCCAACGTCGTCGCCAGTTCGACGGGCTGCGCCGGCCAGCGCTGCATGGCCGCGAGCGTCCTCATCGCCGTCGGCGAAACCGACCACATCATCGATGGCATCAAGGCGAAGTTCCGCTCCATGCGCGCGGGCAAGGACATCGGCGCTGTCATCAGCAAGGCCGCGAAGGACCGCATCACGGGGTACATCGCCCGCGCCGCGGATGCAGGCAAGGTCGCCGTGGATGGCAGGGCCAACGTCGATCCGTCGGCGCCCTCCGGCGGGAACTATGTCGGCCCGACCATGTTCGAGAACACCGAGCCGACCCACGAGGCCGCCTGCGAGGAAATCTTCGGCCCGACCCTCACCGTCATCCGATGCAAGACCCTCGACGAGGCCATTGCCATCGAGAACGCGAACCCCTACGGCAACGCCGCCGCGATCTACACATCCTCGGGCCAGGTCGCCACCTACTTCATCGAGCGCGCACAGGCCGGCATGCTCGGCGTCAACATCGGCGTCCCCGTCCCACGCGAGCCGTTCCCCTTCGGCGGATGGAACGCCAGCAACTTCGGGCAGGGCGACCTCACCGGCAAGGGCTCGTGGGAGTTCTGGACGAAGACGAAGAAGATCACGACCAAGTGGTCGGACGAACACCGCAGCAACTGGATGTCCTGATAGCAGAGGTCAGGGGTCGGGGGCCGGGGATCGGCGGGCGCCAACCTACCGATCCCGGACCTTCCGATTTTTGACTTTCCACTTTCCACTTTCGACTTTCGACTTCGTTACCGACGTGGAGCGCGCGATGGCCAGGACGCAACTGACGACGGACCAGCTCGCGGAGAACTTCTCCGACCTGCACCCGAACTACACGCGGGACGAGGCCGTGGTGGAGGCGGGGAGCTGCCTCTACTGCTTCGATGCGCCGTGCACGCGGGCATGCCCCACGCACATCGACATCCCGCGGTTCATCCGGCAGATCCTGCACGACAATCCCTCGGGTGCGGCGGAGACGATCTACTCCGCGAACATCCTCGGCGGATCGTGCGCGCGCGCCTGTCCGACGGAGGTGCTCTGCGAGGGGGCGTGCGTGGACACGGCACGCGCGGGTGAGCCGGTGCAGATCGGCCGGCTGCAGCGCTACGCGACGGACCACGCGATGGCGCGCGGGCTGAGGTTCTTCGAGCCGGGGGCGCCCACGGGGAAGCGCGTGGCCATCGTCGGTTCCGGTCCCGCGGGGCTTTCGTGCGCGCATGAGCTTCGCAAGGCGGGGCACGCGGTGACGATTTTCGAGGCGCGCGAGGTACCCGGCGGGCTCAACACGCTCGGGATCGCCTACTACAAGATCAGCACCGAGTTCTCGCTCGCCGAAATCCAGCAGGTGCTCGACATGGGCGTGGACCTCCGCCTCAACTCCCCCGTGGACGCGGCCCAGATGAAGCGCCTGGTGTCGGAGTACGACGCCGTGTTCCTGGGCGTGGGCCTCGGCGCCACGCAGCAGCTTGGCATTCCCGGGGAGGACCTCCCCGGCGTGTGGGAGGGGCTCGAGTTCATCTACCAGTCGCACCGCAAGCCGCTCGGCGAATGCGAGGTTGGCAGCCGCGTCGTCGTGATCGGCTGCGGGAACACGGCGGTGGACTGCGCGACTGAGGCGGTGCGGCTCGGCGCGGCGCGCGTCACGATCGCCTATCGGCGCGGCGTCGAGGACAAGAGCGCCTACAACTACGAGTACGACCTGGCCAAGTCGGACGGCATCGGCTTCGAGTGGTACGCGCAGCCCGTCGCCTTCGTGAAGGGGGCCCAGGGCGCGCTCGAGGGCCTGCGCTGCATCCGCACGAGGCTCGAGGGGGAGGGACGCGCCGCCAAGCTCGTCACGATCCCCGGCAGCGAGTTCACCATCCCGTGTGACATGGCCATCAAGGCGCTCGGGCAGAACCCCGTCACCGGCATCCTCGAGGGGATCGACGGCGTCGAGTTCAACCGGGGCGCGGTGAAGGTCGATCCCGCAACGATGGCGACCACGCGCCCGGGCCTCTTCGCCGGCGGCGACTGCACGCACAAGGGGAAGGAAATCGTCAACGCCGTCGAGGACGGCAAGACCGCCGCGGCCTCCATCTGCCGCCATCTCGCGAAAAAGGCCTGAGCCATGAAGCGTC
>CAZUCD010000067.1:0-13763 GCA_964618855.1 uncultured Candidatus Sumerlaeota bacterium | reverse complement strand
CGTCCCGATCTTTCCTGCAACGTCGCCGGCATCAAGTCGCCGAATCCCTTCTGGCTCGCCAGCGCCCCGCCGACCAACTCGGGCTACCAGGTGCGCCACGCCTTCGAGGCCGGCTGGGGCGGCGCCGTCTGGAAGACACTCACACACGAGCCCATCGTCAACGTCTCGTCCCGCTACGGCGCGCTCGACTACGACGGGCGCAAGATGCTCGGCCTCAACAACATCGAGCTCATCACCGACCGCACGCTCGACGTGAACATCAGGGAAATCCGCGAGATCAAGCGCGAGTTCCCCAACCACGCCGTCATCGTCTCGCTGATGGTCGAGAGCAACCGCGAGGCGTGGCACGACATCGTCAAGAAGGTCGAGGACACGGGGTGCGACGGGCTGGAGCTGAACTTCGGCTGTCCCCACGGCATGAGCGAGCGCGGCATGGGCTCCGCCGTCGGCCAGGTCCCCGACTACGCGGAGATGATAACCTCCTGGGTGAAGGAGGTCGCGCGCACCCCCGTGCTCGTGAAGCTCACCCCGAACATCACGGACGTCACCGCCGTCGGCCGCGCGGCGAAGAAGGGGGGCGCCGACGGGCTCTCCCTCATCAACACGATCAACTCGATCATCGGCATCGACCTCGACACTCTGAACCCGATCCCGCACGTGAAGGGCCGCGGCTCCCACGGCGGCTATTGCGGCCCGGCGGTTAAGCCCATCGCCCTCAACATGGTGCACTCCATCGCCGCCGACCCGCGCATCGGCATCCCCGTCTCCGGCATCGGCGGCATCCAGACCTGGAAGGACGCCGTCGAGTTCATGCTCCTCGGCTCGAGCTCCGTGCAGGTCTGCACGGCCGTGATGCACTACGGATTCAGGATTGTCGAGCAGCTCGAGTCCGGCCTGGTCGGCTGGATGCGCGAGCACGGCCACGCGCGCCTGACGGACTTCATCGGCAAGTCGGTGGACCGCATCGGCGGATGGAACGAGCTCGACCTCGGGCACAAGGTCGTCGCGGAGATCGACCAGTCGAAGTGCATCCACTGCGGGCTGTGCTACGCCGCGTGCGAGGACGGCGCGCACCAGTCGATCAAGCTGCGGACGATGGCGGAGGACGACTTCTTCGCGCTGAACGGCAACGGCGGCCCGCGCCACATGGAGGTGTCGGGCGGCGTGCGGACAAGCCCCGGCGTCGGCGGCGGCCGCGTCAACATCTACGAGATCAACCAGGACACCTGCGTCGGCTGCAACCTGTGCAGCTTCGTCTGCCCCGTCACCGGCTGCATCACGATGGTCGAGCGCGAGAGCCACATCCCCTCGATGAACTGGAAGGAGTACCAGCGGCGGTTGGCGGCTGGTGAAATGGAGAAGATCGCGCCGCCGCACCATGAGTAGGGGGGACGCAAAAGTTCCGCTGGCAAATCGATCGGGCTCATGCGAGTCATCGTTCCGATGGGGTGAAGGCGAACCGGTCTTGAAACGGTTCGGGCGTCGGAACCCGGAGGGCGTCCCGATGGACGTACGGTTGCTCGGACTGCTGCTGGTGCTGTGCTTCGCGTGCCCGCTACTTCCGGGCGCAGCGGATTCCCCGCTTGGCGGGGATCGAACGAATCAATCCCATCTGTCTTCAGGCGGTGCCCGGGTGGAAGGACTCGACGCCCAGCCGCCGCCGCTGGTGTCCGGCGTCGTGGTGTGGGACGGAGGATCCGCGCCCGCGAAGGGCGCGGTCGTGCGGCTGGAGGTCGGCCACGAAAGGCTGCACCGCCTCGGCGTCCGCCCCGAGGTCGCGTCGGAGGTCGTCCCTGCGCCCGACGGGCGCTTCCAGATCCAGATGCCCAGGTGGCCCGTGGTCGGGGAACAGTTCTCGGTCAAGGTGGTTGCGCCGGGCTACGTGTGCACGGCCGGGTGGATCGACCGCGATCTTGCCCTGGACTTTGCGGCGAAAGCCGGGCAGCGCATCGAACTGTATCCCCAAGAGATCCAGGGCAAGGCGCCCCTCGCCGTCCTTAAGCCGGACGGTTCTCCCGTCGTTAATGCCATCGCCGCACTCAATGTCGAATTCTCGGGAAGATACTATTCCAACTGGGGCATCCGCTTCGGCGTCCTCCCCCTCGAAAACTGGATCGTGCTCGATCCTGAGCCGGACGGAACCCTCGCGATTCCGAACTTGGGTACAGGGAACCGAAAGTTGCGATACGAAGTGGCTGTGGTCGCGCCGGGGCACCCGATCACAGTCCGCGATTTTCGCGAAACCGAGCTTGTGGTCCCGCTGAGCGTGACGCTTCGGGAAGTGGATGCCACCATCGAAGGCAGGGTACTGGAGGAGGATGGCTCTCCCGTCCGGGGCGCACTCGTGGGCGCAGTGGTGGAACGGGTGAGCAGCACTTCCACCCCATCGGGGAACGGTCCGTATAGGACACGGCATTACCTGGAGCGGAACGCACAGGCCGAAACGGGGGCGAATGGTTCGTTTAGACTTCAGGCAGAGGCCGGCAAGATTCAAATGCGTGTCCGGGGTCCCGAGGCCCCGTGGGTGGTCGTCCCGAAGGTCGTCGATGCCGCCGCAGGGGAGCGGAAGACGATCGACGTGGTGCTCCCGGGGAAGGTCGACCTCGTGGTTTCAGTGCGCGACGGCCTGACTGGTGCGCCCATTCCCGGCGCCGAGGTCCGCCTGCTGGAGCCGGATCGGCAACTGCTCGAGTCCCGCCGCGACCCCGATTGGGCGGATGAGTTGCCGAGGGAGAAATCGACATTCGCCCTCACGCGCCAGACGGCGATCGGCGATGCGGAGGGCAACGTCGTGTTCCCGGGTCTGCGCACTGGACAGGAGATTCACCTCGCGGTCAAGACGGCGGACGGACTGGTTCCGGATGGGTCCATGGACGGCGTGGTCTGCGTCGGCAGGCTCGAGCGATCGAAGCAGCACCGCGTGCTGGAACTCTTCAGGGAACGGTCGGTCCGCCTCCGCCTGGGTCGGGGCTGGGAGAGCGACCGGTTGAGCGGGGTCTCCCTCCGCGTGGCCACCGGGTCAGTGGAAAAGTCGGCATTCTGGGAGACAAGCAAGCTACTGCCTCTCGCCGACGCGATGGAGCTGCGCGTGCCCTCCTCGACGCGGTTGCGGATCCGAGCCCTGCGGTACCCAAACGCGCAATTCACCTTCGAGGAGACCATCCCCGTCGGGGAGGGCGTCCACGAACTCGAAGTCTCGCCACAGCGGCTTGGAAAGGTGTCCGGTCTCGTCAAGACGAGTGACGGGAGCCCGGCATCCAACCTACATCTGAAGATCCGGCCACGGGTCATTCGCCAGCTCGATCCCCCGCCGTTCCCACTTGGGTCGCACTCAGAGGGGACCAGGACTCGGCCGTCGGGCGAATTCGAGTTCCCGGGCATCCCACCGGGGGAGTACATCCTCTACGCGGAATCCTCGGGAGAGGGGCTCCACATCCCGCGCCATGAGTTCCGTCTGGAACCCGGCGAGGACGTCGCGGGATTGGAGATACTGGCAAGCCGGGGGCGCATCATACGCGGCAGGGTGACCAATCAGGACGGCAAGGGGATACCCGGGGCCGTGATTCGGGCGTTGCTTTCCGGGTCGTACGAGATGAGCGGCAGGGCTGGACAGGCCGTATCTGGGGAGGATGGCTCCTTCGAGTTGTCCGGCTTGAATCCGGATCACCTGTCGGGGAGCCTGACCTGCCGCCACTCGGAACATGCGAACCAATGGACGAGAATCGAAGCCAGTCGGGACACGTACGATTTTCGTTTGGAGCCCCCAGGCAGTGTGCTGCTTCGCGTCATTGATGGCACGACCGGTGC
Organism: uncultured Candidatus Sumerlaeota bacterium; assembly: GCA_964618855.1. Lineage (GTDB taxonomy): Bacteria > Sumerlaeota > Sumerlaeia > SLMS01 > JANRJK01 > CAZUCD01. The sequence goes on along the minus strand of CAZUCD010000067.1, from coordinate 9,956 downwards.
CGAGGCGAAGACCTACGCGTTCCGGCCCTCCAACTCGAGGGTCGTAACCAGCCAGTACCCCCCGGGCAAGGTCCTGAATGGTGGGCCCGTCCGCATCGATGGCCTCATCGATCTGGAACTCGATCTCGCCGTCGAAATCTGCGGTCCGAACGGGGAGCCAACCGGACGATTCGCCGAGAAGAAGTTCCAGTTCGAGTCGATCCCGAGGGACGAAAGAATCGACCTCGTGGTCGATCCACCCGGGGTCATTACGGGGATCGTTAAGTTCCTGCCCGGCGAAGGGTCGCGCGCCGGCATAACCGTCATCGCGACTCGCAGGCTCACCATCGAGGAGCGGTACTCGGAAAATCCCAAGTTGGAGAGGGATTCCTATTCGGCGGTCACGGACGAATCCGGGAACTTCACCCTAAACGGCCTCGTCCCCGGGGAATACGACGTCAGGGCGGAACCTTTTGCCGGATGCGCGAGCAGCCGCGGATATGCAAGGTTCGGTCAGCGCCCGACGACCGATCCCATCGAGTTGTTCATGGTGCCCGGCGGACCGCTGAAGGTCCGCGCGACACGACCCAGCGGGGCTCCGGTACCGAACCTCCCGGCGGCCGCCCGGGTCGCGAACCAGGTTGCAGGCACGCTCCTAAGCAACCCGTGGACCTGGTCCGGCGTCACCGACGCCTCGGGCGAGATCGTCTTGGATCCGTGCCCATACGGATTCATAACGATTATGTTTGGCATTGGGGGCGTTGGCGCCCGGAACTGCGAAGTTCACGTGTCGCGCGAGCACACCCCCGAGGACGACTCCACCTTCGAGTTTGTCGTTCGGGACATTGTTCCATTCCGGATGGAAGTCACCGTTCAGGGGGGCGAACCCCTCGACGATCGGCTGGACTTGACCATGTCCTTTTGTGGCGGATACGTGCAAATGTGGGGCAGCAAGATAGGCGGCAAACTCGTGTTCGAAGGGATGCTGCCCGAAGGTGAGTACAACGCGTGGCTGTGGGGCATGGAACTCTCCCACCGCATTCGCGAACCGATCACCATCAAGGCGAGCGATCCGCCGGAACCGGTCATGCTGGACATCCCAGCCGGGCGGGCGGTCTTTCGGCTGCCCGCAGAAGCGGACGAATCCACGCATTGGCACGGCTCATTCACCTCCCGGGATGAGACGCTGCCACTCGTCCTGAACGGCTTCTTTCAGGTGGGCTCGGATGCCATCGTTCGCGAGCAGTTCCCCGCAGGGGATTGGCTGCTGGAGATGAGAGCCACAAACAAGTCAAACACACCCCTCGCCACCGCCAACTTCACCGTCACCCCCGGCTGCGACATCGAGGTGCCGCTCGTGCTCGCGGTGCAGTGACCCCCGCTGCCCCTCGCCCTCCCACATGATCGGGCAGGCCTCGATGGGAATCGGGCGACACGGCCACCAGCCGTTGGCGGTCTTGGGGCCCTTGGGATGGTGGACTCGTTTGGTGGTTGACGGCTGTGACGCATTCGCATCAGTCATGGCGCCCTGTGAAACCAATGCGCCCAAGAACACTCGCGTGCCTCCTCGCATTGGGGGTTTTGGCCATCTTCGTTTGGAGAGGATGGCGCGGGGCCGAACACCCGAGCCCATCGGCTCCGGCGCCTCTCACGTCGACGCGAGCCGTTGCGCGGAACGAACTCGTTCATGCTCCGAGCCCGACGGATCGAATGGCTCCGGCCGCTCCGGGGGGGGCGGTCACACGGGAGACCCCGAGCCCGACACCGTCGGCGGCGGCGCCTGCGACGCTTGGGGGGCGGGTCGAATTCGAGGACGGCCGCCCAGCACCCGGCGTCGACGTCGAGTTGGTCGCCTACGCCTCCGGGAATTCCTCGCGCCATGCGACGACTGGAGGTGACGGCGTGTTCCGCTTCCCGGACCTCCCGGATGGCAGGTGGGGGCTCCGCGCCCTGCCATCCCTTGGCGATGAGCCCGGTGTCAGCCGACGCCTCATCGTGCCCCCGTTGAAAATCATCGACATCCCGCCGGGGGGGAGGCGCCTGGACGAGCGGATCGTCGTCTCCCATGGGCGCGTGATGGAGGGCACCGTGGTCGATTCCTCCGGCAGGCCCATCGAGGGTGCGCTGGTGGAGATTGGAGGCACCGAGCCCACGGGAGGGCGGATTCGCGTCCGCTGTCAGACCGACGCGCTCGGGCATTACATACTCTCCGGCATCCCCGAGTCCCTGAGTCGCACCTACGGGCGGGCAACGCACACTGACCATGCCGCGGAAGTTGCTTCGATTCCTGACGGCGCCGTTCGGTGCGACTTCGTGCTCGCGTCCCTCGGCCACATCCTCGTTTCCGTGGTTGAAGATGCCACGGGGACCCCCCCCGCGCGATTCCGACTCGCGATTTCATTTGGCGCCGGGAACTCGCCCAGGACCCTCGCCTCCGAACACGCTGGGGAGGAATGCCCCATCCGCATCGATGGGGTGGGCACCGAGTACTTTCGGGTGGAAGCGGTCGAGTTGGACTTCCGGGGAAATCCAACTGGCCGGTCTGCATCGGGCACGAGGGCATACGACGAAGTCCCGCGCGGAGCGGAAGTCGTCCTCCGTATCGGTGCGGCGGCGTCGGTGAGCGGTTTCCTGACCACCGCATCACGGAATCGTCCCCTCCCCGGAGTCTCCGTCACCTTGAGAAGCCGCACCCCTCCCAGGGAAGCCGTCGAGGTCACAGGCGACTACGGGGAGTACGACTTCAAGGGAGTCGCCATTGGGAGCTACACCCTCACCGCCGATCCCGGCGCTGGATGGGCCGTGATCCCGACGCCCGTGGAGGTGCGGCAAACCACGGAGCCGACGGTTGCTTCCATCCGGGCGCATGTGGCCTCCCCGGTGCGCGCGCGGGTGGTGGCCCGTGCGGGCGCGAATGTCGCCGGCGCGAAGATAGCCGCGGGGGTGCTGGGCCTCCCGACCTATGGCAGCGACGCCCGGATCTGGGAAACCACCGCACCAGTTTCCCCCGACGGGACTTGGATTTGCGAGAACGTGCCACACGGAGATCTGACCATCACGTTGATGCCACCGAACAGCGGAGGCGCCGTCACCAGGCGTTTGAACCACCCGAGGGACACAGCGGACGAGGTACTCTTCGAAATCGGCGCGAACGGGCGCATTTCCGCGCGCCTTACCGTTCAGGGGAACACTCCCGAGGGGGTCTCCAGCCTGATCCTCGAACCGGTCGACAAATCAGGCGACCAGATGGACGTGGCCGGCGTGGGCGGACTCCTGGAAGGAATCGTCCCAGCGGGCTCCTACCGCGCGCGGTTCGTCTGGAACGGCATAGGGGTCAACCTTCCGGGCCAAACCACCATCGCGGACTCCAGGACGACGCACATTGCGGCGGACATACCGGCTGGTCGAGTGACGTTCGCGTTGACCGCCCTGCCCTCCGGAGAGGGGATCGGCAGCCTGATGTTCCTGGCCGGGGATTCAGGGCAGCCCGGCGTTCCCATGGGGAGAAGAATCGCGTCCATGGCTGAATTGACGTTCCGCCAGTTTCCAGCCGGTTCATGGCGTGCTGAACTCTACCCTTGGCGCGGAAGCTCGGGCGGACCCCTCGCCACCGCCAACTTCACCGTCACCCCCGGCTGCGACATCGAGGTGCCGCTCGTGCCGCTGGAGCGCTAGATCCTACGGCCTTTCACCTTCCCAGACGATCGTGCAGGCCTCGATGGGGTTCAGGCCGAGTTGGCGGGCGAGTTCGAGTGCTTCGTCGGACTCGGTGCCGGGATTGAAGAAGACGTCCTTGCAGCCCGTCCGCGCAATCTCGGGGAGGACCTTCATCACGCGCGGGGGCGGCAGGTAGAGCGCGACGCGGTCGATCGGGCGCGGCGCGTCCACGATGCTCGCGTAGGCGGCCAGGCCCTCGATCTCGCGCTCCGTGGGATGCACGGGATGCACGGTCCAACCTAGCCGGACGTACGCGCGCACGCACTTGTTGCCGAACTTCGAGCGGTCGTTCGACGCGCCGATCACCGCAATGGAGGGCATCGCGTCAGGGGGCCTTTTCGACCGAGGGCGATTCCGAAGTCGAGGTCGTCGTGGAAACGGTCGTGGTCACGGTCCCGTCCTCAGTAGCGTGGGTCGTGACCGTCGTGGTCACGGACTCCCCGCCCTTGGCAGGGGAGGGGACCGCCTTCGAAAGGGCGACCTTCAGCGCGGCTTCCAGCTCGATCTGCGATACCGGCTCGAGGAGTTGGTGGATCTTCCGGCCGTTGCGGTCGTAGAACATTGTCGCAGGTATGGCGCCGCTCCACTCCTCGGAGACGGAGGTGATGAAGGCGTCCGCATCCTCGGGATCGAGGAGGAAGTTGGAATAGGGGATCGCCTTTTCCTTGAGGAAGGGGATCACCTTCGACTCGACCTGGTTGTCCATGTCGAGCGAGAGGCCGACGAAGCGGACGCGCTCGGTCGGGTTCTGCTTGGAAACTTCGATGAAGTGGGGGAGTTCCTCGACGCACGGGCCGCACCAGGTCGCCCAGAAGTTCACGACGAGGACGTCGGAGCCGTGCGTTGTGGTCATCGCCTTGTAGCCGGTGTCGTTCAGCTTCGGGATGGTGGCGAGGGGGGGAAACTCGAAGGTCTTCGTGTTGGGGTCTCCCTTGGGGGCATTCTCCGCCGCGATGATGGCGCGTATGGCAGCATCATGCTCCGCGACCTTGGCAGCGCGGGCTTCCGCCTCGGCCGGCGTGTCGCCCGCGACGGCAATCGAGGCGGCGGCGAGGGTGAGTGCGGCGAGGGAAAGGCGGCGTGGTTGCATGGTTCGGGGTCCTTGGGCAGAGGCTTTCATGCGCCGAACATGGCGCGGCAACGGCAATCATAGGGAGCCTGTTTCGTGCCAGCCGGTTTGGCGCGCGCCCCGGGGTTCCGGCACGCTATCGCGATTCACCCGTTCCGTCCGGCTTCCATGCCCCAGTCAGGATGGCGTCATAGCGGCCCGGGTCGCTCGCGCGCAGCCGTCCGGGGAGGCTCGAGTCCGCCGGCGCCGGCGGGAGAACCTCGCCAAAGGAGGCCGCCTTCTCGAGGTGGGCGAATGCCTCGTCGGTCCTGCCAAGCGCCGCAAGTGCCCACGCCGCCGCCGCGTGCAACCCCGAGAGGTTGCGCATGTTGCGCGAAAAAATGGCCCGGTCGGCGGCCGCGAGCGGGCTCAGCCCATCGAGCACGGTTGTCGCGATGGCGAGCGCCGCCTCGTGGTCCCCCGCGGCATTGAGCGCATCCGCCGCGCGCCGCCTGTTGCGCTGCACATCGTCGAAGTACGCGGGGAGCTCAGGATGGTCGCGCGAAACCCCCGAAAGGATCTCATGGCCCTCCTCCAGGAGCGCGAGCGCCTCCGCATGGTGGCCGAGCATCGACTCCGTCTGCGCGAGCCCCTCCGCCCGGTAGGCCACGGCCGTGATGAGCCTGAGGTCCTTCGGGTCCTCCGTCAGGACTTCGCGGGCGAGGGCAAGCGCGTCGATCCCGTACTGGCGGGAGTCCTCGACCGATCCCAATTCGCGCAGGATGGTGCAAATCTCCGAGAGCGAGGTCGAGACCTCCCAGCGCGACTCGAGGGAGGGGCGCTCCTCCACGATGCTGCGGCGAACCTCCAGCGACTCGAGCTCGCTGGCGAACGCGGCGTCGTAGTCGCCCGTCTGGCGCAGGAGCCGGGCGAGGTTGTGGAGCACGACGGCGCGGTCGCGCTTCCACGTCGCGTTGGTCGGGTCGCGCGCTGTCAACTTGTCCGCGATGGCCTTCCACTCGCCGCAGACGGCGATGGCCTCCTGGATGCGTTCGGGGAACGCATTGAGCGCCTGCCCGTAGCGGCTGAGCGACACGCCGAGGTAGCGCAGCGCGCGCGTGTCCTGCGGCCGCGCGGCGACCATGGCCGCATGGATGTCGCGCGCCTTGCCGAACTGCTCGAGCGCCCCGCGGGCATCCCCGAGCCGCAACAGAACGTCGCCGACCTTGCTCTCCGCGACGCCGAGGTTCCGTCCCGCGGTGTCGTCGGACGGCTTGCGCTGCATGATTGCGCGCCGCGCCTGGACGGCGCGCGTGAACAGGTCGCGGGCCTCGCGCAGGCGCCCGCGGCTGAACTCGATGTCGCCGAGGCTGTTCGCGAGTTCCGCCTGGGCGGACTCGAGGCGGTCCCCCCCATCGCGCGCGAGGGCCTCCTCCGTCTCGGCGAGGCACGCGGCGAGCGCCTGCGCGGCCTCCTCGCTGCGGCCCACCCTCATGAGGCTGCGTGCGCGCGTGACCGTCGCGTGTGCGCGCACTTCCTGCGCGCCGCGCCCCTGCAGGCCCCCCTGCACGGAGGTGCCGACGATCCGCAGGGCCTCGCCCGTCGAGCCGATCGCCGACTCGAACCGCCCAAGCTCCAACTCCACCATCGCCCGTTCGTGGAATGCGGATCCGAGATCGGTGAGGACATCCTCCCGGCCCGGTTCCCGTTCCGCGCGGCGCCCGGCGAGGCTCACCGAGTGCCCGGTCGCCTCCAGTGCCTTGGGCAGGTTGCCCAGAGCCTCGTAGATGGCGCGCACCTGCTGGAGCCCGCGCAGGGCCTTGGCTTCCTCCTCGGGCGTGGACGCCCGGTCGGCGAGCGCGGCGTAGTGACCGAGCGCCTGGTCGGCGGTTGTGTCCAGCAGGTCCACGCGGTCGAGTTCCTCGAGCCTCGTGGACAGGTCGCCCATGACGAACTGGACGAGCTTGTCGGACGACTCGAGGGCCACGAGCGCGCGCTCGGCACTGGAGTCGGAGCGTCGCCGCGCGTCGTCCGCGATGAGTCGCTGCGCCTGCGCGTCCTGCAGGGCGGAGCTGAGCGAGGAGTTCATCGCGACGACGGTGACGACGAAGGTGACGGCTAGTCCCCCGATCACGATCCGGGACCGGCGGCGCGCGCGTTCGCGGCGCTCCAGTTCCGCCTGGCGGCGGTCGATCTCTCGCGTCGCCTCGGTGCGCGCCTCGCCCTCGGGCATGGCGAGCGCCTGGAGCCGCGCCAGGCGCAGGTCCCCCTCGCGGATCGCGAGCCGCGCGTAGCGCGTGCGAACGGCCTCGCGCAACGGGCCGACCAGCGGGCTCTCCGGCCAGAGTTCCGCCGCCTGGCCCAGCATCCTCAGCATCTCCGCGAAGCCCTCGTAGGACTCCTCCCCCGTCAGCCGCGTGCGGACCCCCTCCACCAGGCGGTCGGACTCCGCGCGCTTCCACGCGCCGGAGCGCACCTCGCGCAGGAGCCTAAGGAACTCCCCCGCGTCGCGCGGGCGCCGGTCGGGCTCCGGGGAGAGCGCCTGCATCGCGAGGGCCAGGAGCGGCTCGGGAACCTCGCGGCCCCCCGCCGCGCGCCGCGCCTCGGGCACGAAGCCCATCCGCGCCTGCATGAACGCCTCCTGCGGCCGGTCCGCAGGGTGCGGATGCGAACCCGTCAGCAGCAGGTACAGGATCCCACCGAGCAGGTACACGTCGGTCCACGGGCCCACCTGCTCCGCGGAGTGCAGCGTCTGCTCCGGCGCCATGTAGGCCGGCGTGCCCGAGGGCGAGGACGCATTCGCGCGCGTCGGTGCCAGGCTCCGCAGGCCCTCGCGCGAATCGAGCCCGCCGAGCGCCGGGTCGAAGGAGAGTGAGAGGCCCCAGTCCGTCAGGTAGACTTCTCCGAACTCCCCCACGAGCACCTGCGACGGCTTCAGGTCCCGGTGCATGATCCCCCGCGAGTGCGCGAAGGCAACCGCCTGCGTGATCGCCTCGAGGATCGGCAGGTGGCGCTCGAGGAACTCCTGGACGGGAAGGCGTCTGAACTCCTCGGAGATGAGCTCCCCCCATCCACGGCCCTGTATGCGCTTCATGGCGAGGGCGGCCCGGCCTTCCCCGTCCAGGGCGAGCTCGTGCACGGGCACGATGGTCGGGTGCTCCAGGAATGCCGTGATCAGCGCCTCCTGCCGGAACATGCGCGCGGAGTCCATGTCCCCCGTGGTGGATCCCGGGGAGGATGCCTGCGGCGCATGCAGCCTCTTCACGGCGACGACGCGGTCGAGGCAGCGCTGCTCCGCCTCCCAAACCTCGCCGAATCCACCGCGGCCGATCACGCGCACGTAGCGATAGCCGGGGGAGATCGGCGGAACCGGCGTGCATGCGGAGAGCGACGCCTCCGTGACGGGTTCCCGAGGGTCGCGCGCGGTCTCACCCGCGCGCACCGTGTCCGCCGTCCCGATGAACCTGCCGGTCCTGCGGGGGTCGTAGGTCTCCGCCGGCGCGGAGGGGAGATCCCGCGGCGCGTCTGTGGCGGAGTCCGCACCGGGCGGCATGCTCGGCGTGCGTTCGGGCTGGCTCATGTGGGCGTGGTCCCACGCGAAGGGGCCACGGCGGACGGATTCGGGCAATGCGGAATGAGGCACCGCTGGCGAACCCTTTTCTTGCACGCCGGAAGCTCCAGCCCCGATTCTCCCCGCATGCACCTGAACAGGCTCACCCGGCGCGCGTTTGTCTCGACGCTCGAAAGCGAGGCGCCAGGCCGCTACTCCATGCTCGAGATCGACGGCCACCAGGTGTTCTGCCTCGAGGAAGCCGAGCAGGTGCGGCCCTGGTCCCTCCCCTGGCGCGAGGTGCGCCGCAACCCGGAGGCGTTCCGGGACCCGAAGCTCTACAAGATGTCGAGCCGCAGGACGGTCGTGAAGACCTCCCGCTTCGGGCGCTCCCTGTTCGTGAAGCGAAGCCTCGTCAAGTCCCCGGTGGAGCGCGCGACCGCCATCCTGCGCCTGCCGAAGGAGGCGCGGGAACTGCTCCTGGCCATCCAGTGGCGCGCGGCGGGGATCCTGTCGCCGGAGCCCGTCATGCTCGCCCTCGGGTTCGACGCGGCGGGCGGCTTCCCCGCCCGCTACCTGGTGACCCGGCCGATCCCCAAGGGGGCCATCTCCGCGCGCAAGCACTTCAAGCGCCACGGCTTCGCCGATGGCAGGTGGGAAGCCCTCGCCCACTACACGGCGGGCCTCCTCGCGAAGGGCGCCCTGCACGCGGACTTCCGCGCCGACCACGTCCACTTCGAGGAAACCTCCGGGGGGGACGACCGCATCTGGCTGATCGACCTCGATGGGGCGCGCATGGGGCGCGGGCAGCTCCCCGCACCCCGTCTGCGCCGCATGCTGCTCCAACTGTTCCAGTCCCTCATAGGCGCGGGCCTGACCGAGCGCGAGGCGCGGGCCTTCGCCGCGATCGCGCTCGCCGGGCGCTCCTCGGAGTTCGACATCCCCGGCATCGTGGCGGACGCGCGCGCAGCCCGCATCCGCGCCAAGGAACTCGCCGACGCGGACGACGACCACTGATGCCCGACAACGACCTGCTGCTCCGGCTCCACCGCTTCGAACCCGACCCCGCGTGGGAGGGCCTGCGCCTGAAGGAGGTCCTTGCGCGCGAGCTCCCCGCGCTCGGCTCGCGCCCCCGCGTCCTCGCCGTCGCCAACGGGCTCGTCCGGCGCGACGGCAGGGTGCTCGCCGACCTCGACGCCGTCATGACCACGTCCGGCGGCCCGCTTGAGGTGGACCTGCGCCATGGCTGGAAGGGCGCGGGGGAGCCGCGCCGCGCCCCGCTCACCGACCGCATGCGCGTCGTCCACGAGGACCAGGACCTCCTCGTCGTGGACAAGGGCATCGGCGTGACGGTGCAGCCCGAGGGCGAGGAAGGGGGCGCCGACGACGGGCGCGGGCGCCCGCTCGTCGAGCTCATCAAGCACTACTGGCGGCTCAAGAACCTCCCCGCCTGCAACCCCATCCTCGTCCAGCGCCTCGACCGCGACACGAGCGGGCTCCTCGTCGTGGCGAAGACGCTGCCCGTTGCGCGCGAGCTCCAGAAGGACCTGACGGATCGCCGCGTGAAGCGCACATACAGGGCGCTCGTGGCGGGGCGGGTCGCGGCGCGGTCCGGCACGTGGGAATCGCACCTGGCGCGCGGGCGGGACGGGCGATGGGGCT
>CAZUCD010000066.1:0-19401 GCA_964618855.1 uncultured Candidatus Sumerlaeota bacterium | reverse complement strand
TGATGCAGGAGTCCAGGCTGCCGTCGAATCCGAGGTAGACAATGGCACCCGCGTAGGGGCCGCGGCGCACGGGCTCGAGTTCGTCGATGATCTCCATCGCGCGGATCTTCGGTGCACCGCTGACGGTGCCCGCCGGGAACGTCGCGCGCAGGGCGTCCAGGGCGTCCTTCTCCGGTGAGAGCCTGCCCGTCACGTTCGACACGATGTGCATGACGTGGCTGTAGCGCTCGATGGTCATGAAGTCGGTGACCTTGACGGTTCCGGGGACGCAGACGCGGCCGAGATCGTTGCGGCCGAGGTCCACGAGCATGACGTGCTCGGCGCGCTCCTTCTCGTCGGCGAGGAGATCGCGCTCGTGGGCGGCGTCCTCGTGGGGAGTCGCGCCGCGCGGTCGCGTGCCAGCGATGGGGCGGACGGTCGCCTCGCCCTTGGACACGCGCACGAGAATCTCGGGGGAGGAACCGGCGATCTGCAGGTCCCCGCACTTGAGATAGTACATGTAGGGGGAGGGGTTCACGGCGCGGAGGGCGCGATAAACGTCGAACGGTGCGCAGGTGAGGGGCGTGGCGAGGCGCTGGCTCAGGACGACCTGGAAGATGTCCCCTGCGGCGATGTACTCCTTTGCGCGGGCGACGGCGGCGACCCATTCCTCGCGCCCAAAGTTGCTGCGCACGTCGATGGTGCCGTTGCTGCGGAGGTCCTCGGGCGCGACGGCCTTGTGCGAGTGCGCGAGGCCGCGCCGGGACTCGGGGGGCGCGGGGAGGCGCACCTGCGGCGGAGCGTCCCCGCCGAGGCGCGCGAGCAGGCGTTCGAGCCGTCCCACGGCGTTGTGGTAGGCGCCGTCCGCATGTTCGGTGGAAGGGACGCGCGCGTTCACGATCAGCACCATGCGGTGCTTCACGTGGTCGAAGGCGACGACGGTGTCGGCGACGAAGAAGAGGGCGTCGGGGACGGCGATCTCCGCGGGGTTGGCGTCCGGGATGCGCTCGAAGGCGCGCACCGCGTCGTACGCGAGGTAACCGACGGCGCCGCCGCTGAACGGGGGAAGGCGCGGGTCCTCCGCGCGGCGGAAGCGCTCCATCAGGTGCCGCAGCGTCTCCAGCGGCGTGTCCTTCGTGCGGAAGTCGGCCTCGTCCCCGCCAACAAGGACCTCCTGCTCCGCGCCGTGCGCCTTGAAGACAAGGAGTGGATCGAATCCGATGAAGGAGTAGCGGCCGAGCTCCTCGCCGTTTTCGACGCTTTCGAGGAGGAACGCGAACCGGCTGTGGGGCTCGATGCGGCGGAAAACGGAGACCGGGGTGTCGAGGTCTGCCAGGACCTCCGTGAAGACGGGGACGATGTTGGCGCGGTGCGCGGAGGTTCGGAACTCTTCGAGCGTGGGGAGGATCATGTTGGTCTCTCAGGGTTGGGGGGAGGTCGCGGATGCCGCATCATCCAGGGCCCGCGCGATCTCCCCCTCGAGCTCGTCCTCCGGAAGCATGGCATCGACGCGGACGAGGCGGGGGAAGCCATCGAGGCCATCGAGGATGGTCTTGGCGCGCAGGAGTTGGTCCTCGCGCTCGAAGAGGTTGGGGCCGTCGGGCGCGCGGCGGCGGATGCGGTCCAGTGCGACGGCGACGGGCAGGTCGAAGATGATGAGGAGGTCGGGGACGGGGGCGATGGCCTCGTTGGCGCGGCGGATTTCCACGGGATCGAGCCCGCGCGCCCCCTGGTATGCCATGGACGAGATGTAGTAGCGGTCGAGGATCACGACGGCGCCACGCACCAGGGCGGGGCGGATGTTCTCCCGGACGTTCTGTTCGCGGTCGCGCAGGAAGAGCTCAAACTCGAGCTCCGGCGGGCAGGAGTCCCGTCCCTCGGACATGAGCGCGCGCAAACGGGCGCCGAACGGGCCGCGTGTGGGCTCGTGCAGCCGCAGGACGGTGCGGCCGTTGGATGCGATCCTGCGCTCCAGGCGGGCGGCCTGCGTGCTCTTGCCCGCGCCGTCGATGCCCTCGAGCGCGATCAGGTAACCCGGTGCGTTCGTGCTCACGTGGCTGGACCCGCCGTCCTGCCCATCAGGGATTCCGCGGCCGAGTGGACCTCCTCCACGGAGACCCTCGTCATGCAGCGATGGTCGATGGGACAGTGCCTGAGCAGGCATGGGGCGCAATCGGTGTCGGCGCGGACGATGGTCGCCCTGTCCGACAGGGGTGCGGTTGTCACCCAGTCCGTGCTGCCGAAGACGGCGACGAGGGGGGTGCCGAGCGCGGCGGCGATGTGCATCGCACCGCTGTCGTTGGTGAGGAATACCCGGCATGCCGCAAGAAACGCCATCAGGTCGCGCAGCTTCATCTCCCCTGCCGCGTTGTGGAAACCGGGGCCGCCAGCCCGGCAAACCTCCTCCGCGACATCGCGTTCCTGTGGAAGGCCTGTGACGACGACGCGCGCGCCATGGGCGCGGACAAGGCGCGACGCAACCTCGGCGTAGCGCTCCGGCATCCAACGCTTGGCCGTGCCGTAGAATGCCGCGGGGTTGACGCCAATGACGGGCTGCCCAGGCGCGACGCCGATGCGGGAGAGCCACTCCGCCATGCGCGCGTGCTCCTCCTGCGTCACGGTGAGCAGGAGGGGCGGGGGCGGGCCCTCGCGCGGGAAACTGGCATCGAGCAGCCGAAGGTAGTAGCGCACCTCGTGCACGGCGAGGTCGTCGGGGCGGAGGGGGACGGGGTGGGTGAGGAGGGCTGCGCGGCCGTCCCGCGCGTAGCCGCAACGCGCGCGGACTCCGCCGAGCGCCAGCAGCAGCGCGGCGCGGGAACTGTTCGGGAGCAGGAAGCCCAGGTCGAATCTGCCTGCGCGGACGCGCGAGGACTCCCGCACCATGCCGCGCGCCTCGCGGTCCGCGATGGTCCAGATGTCGTCAATGCAGGGGTGACCTTGCAGGAGGGCCGTCACGTTGGATCTGCCCGCAGCCACGATGTGCGCGGCGGGATAGACCTCCCGCAGCCTTTGCAGGAACGGCGTGCCCATCACGACGTCGCCGACCCAGTTCGTGAGGCGGACGATGATGCGGTGGACGTCGATCGGGGGAGGGAGGGACTTCATGCACGTCGCCCGGTATCCAGGCGCTCGGGGGGCGCAAGCACGCCGGACTCCCGGGCGATGCATTCGACGGCCCCGACCAGAGTCCGCGCGCGCGGGAACCTCGTCGATTCGGGGAGGCGGCCGGCGCGGTCGATGAGGCACACACGCCATCCCGCGCGGGATGCACCCTCGCCGTCCGCGTCGGGTTCGTCGCCGATGAGGGCGGGGCGTGCGCCTGCGTGGCTCGGGGGGATCGCGCGGGCCGCGAACTCGAAGATGAGGGGATCGGGCTTCTCCGCCCCCGCATCCGCCGAGACGATCACGGGGCCAAGGCGTGCCGCGAGTCCAAGCGCCTCCAGCACGGGCCGCAACCGCCAATCCCAGTTGCTGAGGACCCCGCATCCCATGCCGAGGGACTCCGCCAGGGCGAGCGCGTCGTGCACGTCGTCGTACAGGCGCCAGTACTCGGCGGTGGCGAACGCGTCGAAGAGCGAGGGGAGGAAGGACTCCTCGTCCGGAAGCACGAGGCCTGCTCGCAGGACCGTGTCGCGGACGACTGCATACCAGAAGGCGCGCGCCTCGGCGTCTGTGGTTCCGTAGGCGAGGCGCCCGGGAGCGGCGGCGCGGCCCGCGCGCCAGGCATCGCGGAAGTGCACCTCGAGCGCGGCGCCGTCGGCCTCCACGCCATGCCTTGCAAGGTGGATCGCGTAGGCCGCCCCCACGCCCGGGTGCGGGCGGATCAGGGTGAATCCGGCGTCGAGGAAGAGGAAGGCTGGGGGTGACAGGGCGCGGTGTTCAGGTTGGATTGGTGGCCCTTGCCGCGGCGCGCGAGGATTCCGCGATCACGCGTTCGGAGAGCTGCTTGACCAGCCGCAGGGCTAGGGCCGGCGAGCCCACGAGGAGTGCCTCCAGGTCCGAGGCGCGCAGTATCAGCGCGTCCACGCGCCCGCGCGCCCTCACCGTCGCCGTGCGGTGCGAACCCGAAAGCGTGGCCACCTCGCCGATGAAGACTCCCTGCCGCCGCACGGAGCCGATGACTTCGTCGCCGCGCTCGACCGCGACGGCCCCGTCGAGCAGGAGGTACGCGAAGTGGGACATCTCGCCCTGCGCGCAGAGCACCTCCCCATCCTCGAACCGGACGACGTGTCCCTGGCGGAGGATGGAGTCGCGCACCTCGACGAGGAGAGGGTCGGCAAGGGAACCGAGGACGCGCGCAACCTCCTTGGGATCGAGAAATCTGCCCTGCGGGGCGCTGGGCGCGGTGCCGGCGAGAAGGTTCTCGACGCGGGCGAGGACTTCCCCCGCGCCGCCTGGACGAAGCGCCGGCGACTGAGCGAGGAGGAGCGCATGCAGTTCGTCGATCCGGGGGTCCGCGCCCTCGAGGACAGAGGCGAGCCGCGGCAGGCCCGTCTGGGAGCCCGACAGCGTGGGGTCGTCCTTGGGGACGCGGGAGAGGTTGATCCCCGCGGATGCAGCCCAAAGGGTTGCCCCGAGTGAGTAGAGGTCCGACCGGGGGTCCGCGGATGGGCGCGGGGATTCCTGCTCGGGGGAGGCGTATCCCTTCGCGCCGCTGGCGGTGGCATGGGCGTTGCGCTCGAGCCATGCCGCAGGCGTGGCCGAGAAGTCCGAGACCACGCATCCACCCGCGCCATCCAGCAGGATGTTCTCGGGCTTCAGGCCGAGGTGCACGATGCCCGCCCTGTGCGCCGAGACGAGGATGCGCAGGAGGGACCGAGCGAGTTCCCAGGCCGCGACGGGACCCAGACGGCCGGCCCCGGCAAACACGGAGGCCAGGCTTCCCGCGGGAAAGAACTCGCGCACGACAAAGGCGCGGGACCCTTCCGCCCATGCGTCGAAGACGCGCGGGACCGGCAGGCGCTGGGCCGCGTGGACGGGGGCCGGAAAAAGCACGGTCGGTCCGTCACCGGAGCGGTCCTCGGCGTAGTGGAGGGCCGGATCCGGAAAGTTCTGCGGCGCGAGTTCGGGCCGCGCGGGGGAGATCGAGAGCGTTACTATGGCGCCGCCGGACCTCGACTCGCCGCCCGCGAGCCGCCCCGCCAGGATGAGCCGATCCCTTGCTGGCACGACGACCTGCAGTTGCGCGTGGCGTGTTTCGGACAACATTTCCGCGAGGTCGCCCTCGGCCATCTGGCGCGCCTCGAGGCGCGCGAAGGATGGCCCGAGTTCGAGGAGCCGCACGGCAAATGCGGCTGGCTCGAAGCCGCGCTCGGGCATCAGCACGCGGAGCACGCCGACACATCCCGCCAAGGGGTGGCGCCCGGCCTTCGGCGTCGCGGAGGCGCTGCCCGGCTCGCGCCAGGCCTCCGCCATGGTGGCGGCGACGTATCGCTCGCGGCCAGCGATGGCCCCGGCCTGCTCGGCCCCCGGGGCGCGGAAGACCTTCAGCGCCACGCGCACGGGGATGCCCGTGTCCACGCCCTCGAGCGCGTCGAGACAGGAGGCCTCAAAGACCTCCGAGTCCTGTCCGGAGCCGATGCGGCGCTCGATGCAGTAGCGGTGCGGCCCCGCCACGAGCGTCCCGGCCGAGAGGCGCTCCGGCGTGCGCAGGCCCGTCACGTCAGCTCGTTCTTCACGGCGAGTATCTGCGCCTGGCGGTGGAAGAACGCGTCCACCACGTCCGGGTCGAAGTGGCTCCCGCGCTTCGAGAGGATGATGTCGCAGACCTCCTCGTAGGTGAACGGGCGGGAACGGTAGATTCGCGAGACGGTGAGCGCGTCGAAGACGTCGGCCAGGGCGGTGATGCGCGCGGAGAGAGGAATCTCCGTCCCCTTGAGGCCGCTCGGATAGCCGTGCCCATCCCAGTGCTCGTGGTGATGGCGGGTGACCTCGATTCCCATGTCGAGGAAGGTCTGCGCGCCGACCTTTTCGCGGATCTGCTGGAGCGCCTCGAACCCGATTGTTGTGTGGGTCATCATCACCTCGCGCTCGATGTCGGAGAGGGGCCCCGGCTTGCGCAGGATGATGTCCGGGATGCCGATCTTGCCGATGTCGTGGAGGGGGGAGCACTCGTAGAGGTCCTTGATCCAGTTGTCGGTGAGGAGCGTGCGGTGCAGGCCGAGTTCGCGCAGTCCGAGGGCGATTTCCATGCAGTAGCGCTGCATCCGGGCGAGGTGCAGGCCGGTTTCGCCGTCGCGGCACCCGGTGAGCTTGACGAGCCCGAAGATGATGGCGCGGCGGACTTCGTCCAGCTCGGTGGCGCGCTGGGTCGCGAGGCGCTCGATCTCGTGGACGCGGAGCTTTCGTTCGAGCCGCGAGGCCCGCCACTCGATCGCACGCTCGATGCGCTGCTCGAGGACCACCAGGTCCACGGGCTTGAGGAGGAAGTCATAGGCGCCCATCTTCATCGCGCGGACGGAGGCGTCCACGTCCGCGTGCCCCGTGAGCATGATGACCGCGAGTTCGTTGGTGAACTTGAACAGGTCCGGCAGGACGTCGAGGCCGGACCGCCCGGGCATGCGCACGTCCAGCAGGCATATCTGGTAGCTGCCATTGTCGCGGCAGAACCCGACTGCCTCCTCGGCGTTGGATGCGCAGTCCGCCGCCCAGCCGAGTTCCTCGGCCACGCGTTCGAGCACGCCGCGGACCATGTCGTCGTCGTCGACTATGAGAATCCGAATCGCCTCAGCCATCAAGGACCTCGCGAATCCGCCTCAACAGGGCATCTGCATCGTAGGGTTTATGGATGATGTGCATGCCGTCGCGCAAAACAAAATCCGTGCTCGCGCCAAGGCTGTATCCACTGGTGAAGAGGACGCGCAGGCCCGGGCTGCGCCGGATCATCTCGGCGTAGGCGTCGCGGCCGCTCATGCGCGGCATCACCATGTCGGAGACGAAGAGCCGAATGGAGTCCCCGTGCTCGTGGAAGAGCTCGAGCGCCTGGGCGCCGTCGACCGCCGCGATGACGTCGTAGCCGGCCTCCGTGAGGACGCGGATCACGGACTCCCTGACGGCTTCCTCGTCCTCGGCGAGGAGGAGCCGCTCGGTCCCACCGGGGGCCTCACCCTCGGCGACCGGCCGCAGGTCGGGCTGCCGGATCGACCCCGACACCACGGGGAAAAACAGGTTGAACGTGGTGCCGACTCCCACCTCCGACTCGACCGAGATGAAGCCCCCGTGCTGCTTCACGATGCCGAAGACGGTGGCGAGGCCCATGCCGGTGCCCTTGCCGACCTCCTTCGTGGTGAAGAACGGCTCGAAGATGTGGTCCATGACTTCGGGGGGCATGCCATGGCCCGTGTCGGTGACGCTCAGCCGCACGAAGTCGCCCGCGATTCCGCCCGGGGTGGCTTCCGCCATCGCTTCGTCCACCGCGACGTTCTTGATCTTGATCGTGATGCTGCCGCCGTTGGAAAGGGCATCCCGGGCGTTCACGCAGAGGTTCACGAGCACCTGCTCGATTTGGCCGGGGTCGGCGCAGATGGTGCAGAGGTCGTACCCGGGGATGAGCTCGAGGGAGATGTTCTCGCCGATGACGCGGGAGAGCATGCCCATGACCTCGCGAACGACCTCGTCGAGGTGGATGTTCACCGGCTGGAGAATCTGCCTGCGGCCGAAGGCCAGGAGCTTGCGTGTGAGTTCCGTGGCGCTGCGCGATGCCTTGAGGATCTGGTCGAGGTCCTTGCGGCCGCGGCTTTCCGGCGGAACGGAGCGCATGGCGAATTGCGTGTAGGTCGTGATGACCTGGAGCAGGTTGTTGAAGTCGTGGGCGATGCCCCCTGCGAGCTGCCCGACGGCCTCCATCTTCTGGGCCTGGCGCAGGTCCTCCTGGGCCTTCAGGCGCTCGGCCTCGGCCAGCTTGCGCTCGTTGACGTCGAGGATGACGCCCTCGACGACGCGCGCGCCGCTCTCGTTCAGGACCGGCCGCCCGATTTCCTGGACCCACTTGACGGCCCCGTCGGTGCAGCGCAGTCGGTACTCGACCTCGTACGGCAGGTCGCGCGAGACGCGGTCCAGGACGGCCTCGCGGTAGCCCGCCCGGTCCTCCGCGACGATGAGGTCCATGAAGGGTCGGGGGGTGGTGCCGGTGAGCTCCTCCGCGGTGTAGCCCGCCAGTTCGCGGACTCCGTCGCTGACGAAGGCCATGGTGCCCGGGCGGTTGGGGTCGCTGCGGAAGACGACGCCCGGGACGTTCTTCACAAGGGTCTTCAGGCGGCGTAGTGCGACGCGAAGTTCCTGGGTGCGCTGCTCGACAAGCTGCTCGAGCTGTTCGCGGTACTTCTCCAACTCGATCTGCACCAGGCGGCGGTCGTGGATGTCGCGCATGATGCAGTTGAACCCGACGATGCTGTCCCCCTCGTGCATGAGCCGCGTGGTCTGCTCGACCCACCGGACGCCGCCGTCCTTGCGGAGAACGGGAAACTCGCAGGTGGTCTCGGTGGTGCCCTCGCGGTACTGGGTGACGTAGAAGCGCAGGAGCCGCTCGCGCCACTCCGGGGCGCAGAACTTGGTGAAGTGGCGTCCCTGGAGTTCGGACGCGGGGAACCCCGTCAGCTTCTCCACGAGCGGGTTGAAGTAGGTCAGTCGCCCGGCCGCGTCCGAGCAGTAGATGACGTCCCCGGCCTCTTCGACCAGGCGGCGGTAGCGGCTCTCGCTCTCGGCGAGGCGCTCGTTGGCGCGCTTGAGGTCTGTGATGTCCTCCTGGATCGAGACCCAGTGCGTGAAGCGCCCGTGTTCGTCCGCCGTTGGGAAGACCGTCAGGCGGGCGTCGAACTCGGTGCCGTTCTTCCGGTAGTGCACGATCTCGATCGTGAATGGCTTGTGCTCGACGAAGTAGCGCCAGAGTGAGTCCAGGAGCCGGCGGTCGGTCTTGGGCCCGTGCAGGACGCGGGGCGTGGATGCGAGCATCTCCTCGCGCGAGAAACCGGTGAGCTTCTCGAACGCCGCGTTCACGTAGACGATGGGGGGCGCGTTTTCGTCGGGGCGCTTCTCCCGGGTGATCATGATCGCGTTCGTGGAGTATGCGACGGAGGAGCTCATGAGGCGGAGCATCTCCGCGTCGCGCTCGCGTTCCGTGACGTCCTGGGCGAGGGCGAGGATGCCGATCGGGGTGCCCGCCCTGTCGCGCAGGACATGGCTGAACCACTCGATCCGGACGCGTGTGCCGGACTTGGTCAGGTTGGTGTGAACGGTGTGCTTCTGGGGCGCACCGGCAAGGAGCCGGGCCATGAACTCCGCGACGCCGTCGCGGTCCTCCGGGGGCACGTGGAAGTCGAAGAACCGCCTGCCAAGGACCTCCTCCTCCTTCCAGCCAAAGACGCGCTCGGCGGCGGCGTTCCAGCGAAGGACACGGCTTTCGAGGTCGGTGATGCTGACCGCCAGCGTGACGCTGTCGACGAGCGCCTCGAATTGGCGCCCGCTCTCCTGCCATAGCTGTTCCGCGTGGGCGCGGGCGCCTGCTGCATCCCCCTCTGGTGGTTCGGCCATGTGCAGCCCCGGGAAACCCCTGATCGATGTCGCAAGGGTTCTTGCCGACTTGCCCGCGATGCTCAACCTGATTTCGACGGCGGTCCGCACCCTGTTTCCTCCGCCTCTTGGGCGTCGCGAATGCGGGGAGGGTGCGCTTTGGCTTGCCATCCCGGCCCCGGACGCGTGCCTTGGTCGGGCAGATTTCATCCCCATCACCGGCGGAATCGGCCATGCTCCGCGAAGTTCAGGTCAAGCGACTCGCCACGGTTTACCTGGTCGTGGGACTCGCCCTGTTCCTGTTCGCGATGTACCAGGCGATCACGGTCTACTCGCGCGCGTTCTACCGGCTCGATCCGGCCACGGGGACGCCGGTGGACATGGCGCGGCGGATCGACGTGAAGGCTCCCCCCGCCGCGGCGCCGAAGCGCTTCGTTCCGGCCGCCGTCCCGCAGATGCCCATCTATTGAGCAGTCCGGCGAACGATCCCGTCCTCGCCGCACTGGTCGAGGAAATCGTCCGGCAGGTCATCGCGCGGCTGAAGGGCGAGGCCTTGCCCGGCGTGCCGCGCGCCAAGCCCTTCCTCTTTGTGCTGACGGGCGCGGCGCATGGCCACGACGCGGCGCTGGACCTGGTGCGCTCGGCATGCGCGCGGGCGCCCGTCGAGGTGTTCGCGGCCTCCTGCTACGCCGAACGCCATGGGGTCGGGGGACTTGGGGCGCTCGGGGAGGGTTGCACCGTGCGGCACGAGTTTCCCTCCGGGGAGTTTGCGGCAGCCTTTGCGCGCGTCGCGGGAATCGCGTTCCTTCTGCCGAGGTTTTCGACGATGGCGCGCGCGGCGCGCGGCCTCGCGGAGGGCGGCTCCTCGCTGCTCCTGCAGGAGGCGCTGATGCACGGGGTGCCGGTGTTCTCCGCCGGGGGGGATTTCCACCCGGATGCCTGGCCCGCGACGGCACCGCTGCCGATGAAGCGCGGGGCGGACAGCATTGGCGAGGCCGCCGCCCGGGACCTCGCCGTCCTGCAGGGCTGGGGGCTCGTGCATCGCCGCGAGCCCGCGGAGCTGCTCGGGCTCATCCTCGACAAGTGGAACCTCCCCAGGGGTGCCGCAACAGCGATCCCGCCGGGAGCCCAGTCGGAGTCGCTGGTGAAGACGCTTTCCGGGTTCGTCACGGTGAACGACCTGCGCGCCCTGCAGTCCCAGGGCGTCCGGCACGTCCGAGTCGCACCCGGCGTTCGCATCACGGACGCCGCCATCGAGGAGATGGAACGACTGTCGATGACAATGGAGGAGAGTTGAGGCCCCAAGTGAATGCGGGCGCCCGACGGAAGTACCTGCTGAAGCCCAAGGGAGACCCCCGATGCGCCAGAATACCACCTCTCACCTCGTCGCGCTTGCGGCAGTCATCACCACGGCACTCACGGTCCGGACCGCCCAGGCGGCGGACTACGTCATCCACGACTTCAAGACGCCGCGGAAGCTGACGCTCGACCCCAGCCGGGTCGCGGTGAGGGGGGCGACGCCCCAACTGGGCGAGGTCGCCGCCGCGGTCGCCGCGCTGGGACTCGACCCTGCTTCGCTGGCGCCCTCGGAGTTCCCGGGGTGGAGCTACGTGGGACTGCCGGCGGGAGCGTCCCGAGGCATGCTGGAGGAGGTTGTGGATCGCCTCGCGGGGGAGTCCGCTGTGTCCTTCGTGTCGCCGGTGTTTGTCGGGCTTGACGGGGGTCCGGTCATCGTGACCCCGGAGATTCTCGTGCAGTTCGACCGGACAACGCCGCGCGTGGACGCTTTGGCGAAGGTGTCCGGCCTGGGGCGTGTGCTCGACGAGGACTGGGCGGGCATGCAGGGCGCCTACCGCGTCGCGTCGCCGTTGAGGGACGGTCCGGGGGTGCTCGAGGCGGCCAATGCGCTGGCAGTCTCCGGCGGGACCATTTTCGCCGAGCCGGACATGATGTTCACGGGGCACGGGACTCTGATCCCGAATGATCCCGGCTGGGGCAATCTCTGGGGCCTGCACAACACGGCCCAGTTCGGCGGCATCGCGGACATGGACATGGATGCGCCGGAGGCGTGGGACACGACGCTCGGGAGCGCCTCCATCAGGGTGCTGATCATCGACACGGGCGTGGACCAGGCTCATGCGGACATCCGCCAGATACCGGGCGGGGACATGTCGGGCGAGACCACGGATGGCGCCCCGTTCAACTCCTGCGACAACCACGGGACGCCGGTCGCGGGGTGCGTTTCGGCGATTGCGAACAACGCGCTCGGCACGTGCGGAAGCGCTCCGGGGGTGACCTCCGTCTCCGCGAGGACCTTCCGATCGGTCGTGGGTTCGCCGTGTTCGGGAAACTGGACCACGAACTCGAGCTGGACCGTGAACGCGCTGGCTCTGGGCGAGTCGCTCGGGGTCCGCGTGACGAACAACAGCAACTTCTACGGGTTCACGTCCTCGGCCATAGCGACCAAGTATGCCACGACGCGCGCCGCGGGGATGGTTCACTTCGCGTGCACGGGCAACGACAACGCCTCGGCGGTCGCGTATCCCTCCAGCCTGCCCGACGTCCTGGCGATCGGCTCCGTCTCCCCATCGGGAACTCGCTCCTCCTTCTCGAACTACGGTACTGGGATCTTCGGGAGTGCCGCGGGCCAAAGCGTGTACACTACCGACCGCACGGGAGCTGCGGGCTATGTCGCGAGCGACTACGGGTTCTTCCAGGGGACATCCTTTGCGACCCCGTATGCGGCTGGGATCGGCGCGCTGGTCCTTTCGAAGAATCCTGGGCTCTCCGCGGCGGACGTGGAGTCAGCGCTGTCCTCCGGCGCGGTGAACCTGGGTCCCGCGGGTTACGACACGGAGTTCGGCCACGGCTTCCTGAACGCGAGGAACGCTTTGGACCTGGTGCCCGCGCCGGCTCGAGTCGAACGCTGGGAGCTCCACTAGGATAGCGACTTGCGGAAGCAGACCACGCGGCAGGCTACCTCGTAGCCCAGCGCCAGGTGCGCGGACTGGCTGGCCGTGTTGTCGAGCTCTGCGTCCGACGCCATCTCGAGGCATCCTTCTGCTCGGGCCCACTCCTCCCCTGCACGGACCAGTGCCGCGCCGATTCGGTGGCCCCGCAGGTCGGCGTCCACCCACCAACCCTCGATGTAGCCGATCCGTCCCGGCGTGCATCCCTCCGCCATCCCACGGACGGACAACTCGATGAAGCCGCACAACCCAACCCCCCGGGGTCGTTCGGCCACGAGGCACGCGGCTCCCACTTCCGGGGTGCCCTCCGGTGTCGCCAGAAAGGCATCGATTTCGCCCGCGAACTCCTCCTCCGAGTGGTGGGGCCACAGGGCGAGCCGCATCCTCAGCCACTCGCCGCGATCCCCCATCCGAACCGGGCGGATCACGAGCCCCGGGGTGTGTTGGTGGGCTTTATCGGGGGATTGGCCGAAGTTGGGCTTTTCCGCACCGGGGTCCATGGGCATCATGCCTCCTCAACCAAGGCAGTGAATCGGCGCCCCAGTGAAGGCCTTCTGGCGGCCGCCAATCAAGGACATCGCACTCATGGCGGAACTTACATTTCAGTCCATCGGCGGGGCGTGGCACCTAAAGATCGATGGCGAGGACGCGCTCGCCCACATCCACGAGGTCAACCCGGCGCGCTGGGTCGTGACGAGCATCCCCGTGGTGGACCTTCAGTGCGATGCGGGCTTCATCGGGTTCATGGACCCGGAGAAGAAGGGGCGCATCCTCGTCAACCGGCTCATCGAGTCCCGCGACTGGCTCTACAAGCACCTCAAGGGACGCAGCAGGCTGGCGGCCAAGGTCGAGGACCTCAGGTTGGAGGACATCGACACGACGAACCCGGACGGCGAGGGGCTTCGCAAGGTCGCCGAGCGCATCATGCGCGAGCGTGGGGAGAAGGACGCGAAGTCGATCCCCCTGTCCGTCGTCCGCGAGTACCGCAAGGGATACGCGAAGCTGCTCGCAAACGGGGATGGCGTGTTGAGCGCCGCGACCCTCCCCGAGGAGGAGGTCGCGCAGTTGGTCCGGGACATCCTCGCGACGACAGGGGGAGTTCCGGAGGCATGCGGTGAGCCCGGTGCCGGGCCGGCGCAGCTCGACAAGTTCCTCGCGCAGGCGAAGGCGTGGACCGAGTGGAAGGCGAAGGGCACTGGGCCGGATGGACTCCCGAGCGGCGAGGTCTTCCCATGGGGGGACGAGACGGCCGGATGCGCGGGCATGGTGAAGGGGCTCGATGCAAAGATCGAGCAGTACTTCGCCCAGTGCGACCTCGTGAAGGAGGACGCCTCGCAGGCGGCGAAGTTCCGTGCGGCCATCGCGGCGCTGGACAACGCGGGCGCGGCGGACCCGGCGGCGATCGCGGCGGCGCTCGCGGCGGCACCGATCACGGAACCCCGCGCAGACGGGTTCCTCACGGCGGACGCCAAGCTGAACCCGTACTACGAGAAGGCCATCGCGGACCTTCGCGCAAAGGTGCTCGTGAAGGTCCTCGGTGCGGACCGCGCTGGCTTCACGCGCGATGATTGGGCCAAGGTGAAGGGAGTGTTCGCGCCCTTCTGGGGTTGGCAGGCGGCCAAGCCGGCCGAACCGTTCGAGACCATCGACGAGGCGCGGCTGAAGGGCTACCTGGCCGGGGCGCCCGTGCTGGAGCGGTTCAAGTACTTCGTCGGGCTGGACCTTGCGGCGGCCCCGGAGGTCGCGCAGCTCGCCAACCTGGAGAAGCTCGTTCTCTACCAGCGCTGGCTCCTCGAGTTTGCGAACAACTTCGTGAACCTGTCCGCGCTCTACAACCCAAAGGTCCGGACGCTTTTCGAGATGGGGACGATGGTCATCGACGGGCGGCGGCTGGAGTTCACCCTGCGCGTCGTGAACCGGGCTGACCACAAGAAGGTGGCGACCGAGAGCCGCATCTTCCTGGTATACGCGGCGATCTTCGACGACCCCGCAAAGCCGGCGCTGTACGAGGTGGCGGCCCCCGTGACGAAGGGCGAGCGCGGGCGGCTGATCCCCGGCAAGCGCGGCGTGTTCTACGCAGTGGACGGCAAGGTGTACGATGCCGTGATTGTGGACATCGCCGAGCATCCAATCAGCATCATCGAGGCGGTGAAGGCGCCCTTCCGGCGGACGGCGGAGTTCATCTCCAAGAAGATCGAGGAGTTCGCGGCGGCCCGCGCCGCGAAGGCCGAGGCCGCCGCCCAGGCACGCGCGCTGCAAGCCGTCGAGGACGTGGGCAAGTCGCAGAAGCTGGCCCCCGAGGAGCAGAAGAAGACGGATCCCGCGGCCATTGCAGGAATCGCAGCCACTGCGGGCATCGCGCTCGCCGCGCTCGGTTCCGCAGTCGCCTTCATCATCTCGGCGCTCGCGAAGATCACCTTCTTCGATGCCGTGCTCGCGATCATATCGATCGTCGGCCTCATCGCGCTGCTGGCGGGATTCCTCGGCTGGCTGAAGCTGAGGCTGCGCAACATGGGCCCGGTCTTCGAAGCCAACGGTTGGGCGGTGAATCCGCGCATGAAGGTGAACGGCCCCCTTGCGCGCATCTTTACGCGGCACCCGGGGCTGCCGAAGGGTCACGTAAAGGACCTGACGGTCTCGCTGGCGGTTGCGTCGCTGGAGGACGACGAGGAGCCGGAGGGATTCTCCTGGCCGAGGTTCTTCGTGCTGCTAGCGATCGGCCTCGTCGTGGCGTACGCGGTGGCTGTCGCGGCGTATCCGGAGCTGCTCTGGCCATTCGGGGGCAAGTGACCCGCGTGGCTACCCTTCGCCCGTGCGCGCCCCGGAAGGGCCGGGGAGCGCCCGGGCGGAGTACCCGACTACCCCACGCCGACCCGGCCATCCGCGCCGGGGGGTGTCTTCTCGCGGCGCAGCTCCGCCAATATCCATGAGAGGCTCTTCGCGCCGTTCTTCTTCGCGCGGTGGAAGACGCGCTCGACGAGTTCCAGGTCGCACCGGTCGCAAATCAGCCTCAGCTCATCGAGGATGAATGCATTCATGCGCATGGAGAACAGGTCCAGGTAGAGGTCCACGACGCGCTGGAGCTTGTCGGCGTGGGCAGCCTCGTCGGCGGGGGCGGTGGCATACCGCAGGTCCGTGACGGGCGTGCGGTCGAACTGGGCGTGCAGCCTGACGACGTCGGCCGGTGCGATGGGGGTTGGGAGGGGCACGCGCACCTCGAAGAGCGCGGGCTCCTCGACCGAGTCCGGCAGGAAGGCGCGGATGCAGCCCGCCTTGCGGAGCGCGGTGATGGACGCCCTGAGGGCGCGTGGCTTGAAGCCCGTGCGCTCCGCAAGCTCGGCGAGCGGGACCTCCACCACGCCGGGGCGTGAGGGGTTGCGCTCGATGTCGAGCTCGACCACGGCGCGCAGGAGAGTCCACGACGCGGCGCTGCCGGAGAGTTCACCCAGGTGCCCGGGGAGCCCGCTGTGGAGGAGCCAGAGCGGGAAGCGCGCCTGCGGCTCGGTCACGGATCCCCGCCCCGCACGAGCGGGATGACAACTGCCCCGCAGGTGCGTGCGTACTCCAAGCCACGATCCGGAGGGAAGAGCTCGAGGCCGCGGGCGCGCAGGGCCGGCGCGGAGTCGCGCACGTAGGCATCGAAGGCGGCGCGGTCCGCAAAGTGGTAGCGCACCTCCATCACAATGCCCTCGCCATCGAGGCGGACAACCTCCGCGTCGAGCGCCCCCGCGGCGAGGACGTCGGCCAGATGCTCCGTCCGAAGCCACTCGACCCACTCGGCGGCAAGGCTCTCCGCCGCGAATCGGCAGATCACGGTGTAGGCGAACACGCGACGGTTTCCTCCGGCCGCCTCAGGGGAGCACGGCGACTTCACGCCCGGTGATCGAGCGCCATGCCGTCCCGGTTTCGGCGGGATCGGGGCCCTTCGGTACGAACTTGCCGAACCCCGCCGGGAACGGCGCCGGCTTGTTCGTGTGCTCGCTGTGGCAGGAGATGCAGTCGCCCATCTTCGCGGCGGCGGCATGGAGGTCGATGTGGTGCGCGGCGTGGTCGCTGCGCCATTGGGTTTCGCTGAGCCTGGCCCCGGCCAGGTCGTCGATGAGCTGCTGGCGCGGCTTGGAATCGAGCAGGTCGAGCTCCGCGTGGCAGTCCATCGTCTTGCACGTCATCGTGGTGCCGAAGCCGAGCGCCTTGTTCGGGGCGGGGGTGTGGCACCACGCGCACTCGAACCGGCCGTAGCCCTTGTGGTGGGAGAAACTCATCTGGCTGACCCACTTCTCGGGCTGGGTCTTGCCGGCCATGAACATGGCGCCACCGATGACGACGCCCGCGATGGTGGCGGCGATGCTGAGCTGCGTTCCCGGGAGTTTTTCCGCTACGGACATGGTGGTCTTTCCTCAGGGGACGGAGAAGCGCTGGGCGGCGAGTATGTGCAGCACGGCAAGGACGACGAAGAAGACGGCGATGGGGTAGTGCACGAGGCGCCAGCCGCTGAGGGCGCGCGCGCCGAGGGCGACGATCATCTGCTCCTTCTCGCTGGGCCGCGCGCCGCGCAGCTTCAGCTTCTCCATCTTCATGCGCTTCTGGAGCGCGCGGAAGAGCACGAGTCCCGTGGCGCCACTGATGGCCGTGACCACAAGCGCCAGCGCCGAGAGCACGCTCATGAAGGGCTTCGCCCCCGCGCCCCCCGGCATGATCCCCCTCAGGAAGTTCCCCGAGTGGATCAGCAGCATCATGATCGCCACGATCGCCGTCGCTATATGCGTGTAGAGCCAGAGGCGGAAGTCCCCGACCATGGGCACCCACTTGCGCCGCGCTGCGGCGACGTAGCCGATGCACGCGAGCGAGAACGCGAGCACCCAGGACCCCCAGTCCCCGCAAAACTTGAGCACGCCCCCCATGCCCGCGCCGCGAAGCATCTGCTCCCCGTACACCGCGATCACGGTGAACATCACGCACACCAGGCCCAGAGAGACGGCGTTGCGGGTGATCTCCTTCCGCTCCTCGCGCGACATGCGGAGCAGGTTTTCGCCGAGGAGCTGGCTCGTGCCGGCGAACTTCATCTGGGTCGAGCTCGAGAGCATCACCTCCTGCCACGCGTCGTAGCACTCGGCGAAGTCCCGGAATCGCTTCTCCGGGTCCTTCTCGATCATGCGCAGGATGATGCGGTCCACCGCCCGCGGGATGTCGTTGTTCTTCTGCGACGGTGGCGGAAGCTGTTCGCTCGACTGCTTGAATAGGATTTCCTGGACGGTCTTGCCCTGGACGGGATTCTCGCCGGTGAGCGCGTAGTAGAGGGTTAGGCCGAGCGCATACTGGTCGCTCGCGGGGGTGATGGGCTTCTTGGTGGCCTGCTCCGGGGAGGCGAAGTGCGGGGTGCCGGCGAAGCTCTCCCCGCCCTTTTCAAACGAAACCGTTGCTCCGGCGAGGCCGAAGTCCACGATCTTGAGGTCGCCATTCTCGTCGAGCATCATGTTGGCGGGCTTGATGTCGCGGTGGACAAGGCCGTCCTCGCTCGTGCGCTGGAAGGCGCTGCATGCCTGGCACGCGACGTTGGCGACGATCTCCAGCGGCAGCGGCCCCTTCGCCTCGTGCACGAGGTCGCGGATGGTCCGGCCCTGGATGTGCTCCATCGTGAAGAAGGCGCGCCCCCCCGCCTCGAAAATCTCGAAGACCTTCACGATGCGTGCGTGGTTGATGCGGCCGAGGGTTTCCGCCTCCTGGCGGAACAGGGCGATGAATTGCTCGAGCGATGCGTGCTTGGGCGCCTCGAGGCTCTTGAGCGCGACGTACCGGTTCAGGGAAAGCTGCTTGGCAAGGTACACCTCGCCCTGTCCTCCCCCGCCGAGCCGGTCGAGGATGACGTGGCCGCCGACGACCTCGCCGACGAGCTGGCTCTTCTTCCTGGCCTTCTCGATGCGCGCGATCTCGTCCTGGGTGAGGCGGGTCGAGAACTCGCCGCTCGTGTAGCTTCCCATCGTGACCGCGGTGGAGGACATTCGGCCGGTGGACTCGGGGCCGAGGCTCTTGACGGTGGGCGCGATTGAGGGCGACGGGGGCGGAGCGGCGGCGACGGTGACGGCCTCCTCGATCGACTTGGCGGCCTGGCGCTCCACCATGCGGACGGTCGCCTCGAGGTCGTGCCGGATGGTCTCCACGGCGGGAAGGTTGGTCGGGAGCATCCCACGCAGCTTCGGCTCACCCAGTACCCGCAGGAGCTCCGCGATGCTGTCGCGCTGCTTCGGCGTCAGGGTGTTTGCGTCCGCGAGCACGTCGAGGAGGGGGCGCGGGGTGGACTCGCGGTGCTGTGCGACGACGAGCGTCAGGTAGTCGGAAGGCAGGCAGAGCTTGTGGAGGACGAGCAGGCCGAAAAGAGTGTAGTCGTCGGGGAAGAGGAACCCGACGTTTTCATGGTCAGCGTTTTCTTGCCCGGAAAGCGGAGCCATGGGGCCGTGCCGGTGGTTCGGAATGGGAAAACCCGATCAGGTAGCGAAAAACCTGCCCGGTGCCCATCGCGGCAAGGCGAAAAATCCCGGCCGACCCTGCGCGGTCAGTTCGCCAGCGTGTATCGCTTGGCCAGCTTGGGGTTCCCGACAGTGGCGGCGATGCCCTTCAGCGTCTGGATCGGGTGGATGAAGCTGAACTTGGCGAAGTCGAAGAACTCCTCCCGGATGGTGTTGATCATGTCGCAATTGTTAGAGCACTTTGCGCAGATCGGGGAGGACTTCATCTTTTCGCGCAGCTTCGTTGCGTGGTCGGAGTACCACGCCGACTCGAGCGACTCGCTCGTGCGGATCGATCCGAGGCGGTACTCCTCCTCGGGCAGGTAGTGGCATGGGTAGAGCGCGCCAAAGCTGTCGATGTAGGCGGTGCGGTAGCCGGCAACGCACGGGTAGCTGCGCTTGCCGGTCTCCATCTGCTTCACGGAGTTGTGGTAGAGGTACGA
>CAZUCD010000065.1:0-19660 GCA_964618855.1 uncultured Candidatus Sumerlaeota bacterium | reverse complement strand
CGTGTCGCTCACAATGGGTCTGGCGGGGGACCACACTATGCGCTGCATGAGCCAAGAGCTTCGAGGCATGCCAATCCAAGCTGTGATTCAAATGAGAATGGGTCTGGGTGCCCGGAGTGGATCGAACAGTGACTCTCATGCCCGAGATCACTGATTGTCCGTGTCACGCTTGCTACTCCGAGGATGGGTTTCTGCTCACGCCGAGTGGACGGGCAGGGACACATCACCTCCTGGCAGCACGACATCCAGGGGCGGCTGACGAACAAGGCGTGCGCGAATGGGAACACGCTCCAGTATGAGTACAAGAACACGACGAGCCTCCCGAAGCGGTTCATCGGCGCGAAGAACCAGTACACGAACTACGCGTGCAACACGGACAACTCGCTCGCGTCGGCTTCCGTGACGAACGTCGCGGCGGGGACAAGCTCGGCGACCAACTCGCGATGCTGGCCGGCGACGTGTTCCGCGCATGGGACCACTTCGCTCGCGGCGAGATCGACTTCGCCGGACCCGGCACCGCCGTCGCGCCGCTGCGAGAGAAAGCGGACCTGCTCCTGCACCACGGCCCCGTGCACCACCGGGCGAGCGACGCAGCGCGGCGCAAATGCGAGAACCTGGTGAAACTCGGGGACGCGCTCTGGACCTTCGCGCGCGTCAATGGGGTCGCGCGGACGAACATCGCCGGCGAACGGGAGTTGCGCCGCGCCGTGCGTTGGCGAAAACGAAGCTGTGGCAGGATGAGCGAGCGCGGATGGCGCTTCCCCGAAGGCATCCTCACAGTCGCCGCAACGATCCGCAAACGCGGCGCAAGCGTCCTCGACTATGTCGCCCAAGCCATCACCGCCCACGCCCGAAACGCCGCTCCGCCCCCACTTCCGGCAGCGGGGTGAACGCATACGTTGCTCTTGCTTGGGCAGGGACTCAGTGCGGGTGCTGGCGGAGGTGGTGGCGGCTTGAGCTATCACCAACTTGGAGGTTCACCGGGCCCCTCGCACTCCAATCTTCCTGGCCGAGCGATCTGCCAATTCATCGGGAGACCCTTCTTCGGACAATCGCAAAGAGCAGGGTGTGCGGTAACGAGACTCTCAAGGAGAACAATGCCGTGGACGTCCCGCTGGACCCCTTCGAGCAGAGAATCGAAGATTGCAGAGCGAGTGGAACACGCTTTTCTCGCGCGGAGTTCTCAGAATGGCTAGAACTCGAAGATGACGACATTACTGGATCAGCTATCGTGTTTCTTGCCGAGCACGATGGCGAGGGTTGTTTTGAACCGGACGCGAGACTCGAAGAGGTGTTTTCTCTCACCTTGCCGTATCTGCACCGCTGCATTCGCGGAGAAGTGATTTCGCCGAACGGGATCAGCAGGTATGAAGCCGGATTAGTGCTTCAGGCGTATCTCCGCAGGTTGGCATCGGATCCAGAGAAGTCCCGAATTGAGTCGTTAGTTTTTTGGCTGGGAGAACTGTATCGATCAAGCGACTCGGAGACTAGGCAAGCTATCGTGGATGGAGTTCTTGAACACGTGCTCGATTCTCCAGAGATTCGTGTACATTTTAGACCGTGGTTACCGTTTCCCGAACTGTGTCGAGCACTCTTGATTGGCCTCGACCCGAGATTCTTGCGTACCGGGGAAGAGTTCGTGTAGATACAGGATTGTTTGGAAACAAAAATGGGGAAAGGGATCCACTTCGCGGTGTGATATGGCATCCTGAAGGGCGTCCGGATAGTGCGCGAGCTTCCACGACATGCTGCGCCGCCTCGTGGCTGTTTCCGATCCGGAGGGCCAGGTGACGCAGATGGAGTACTGCAAGTGCGGCTCGCCGTCGCGACTCGTGGACGGTCAGGGGGACATCACCTCCTGGGAGCACGACATCCAGGGGCGGCCGACGAACAAGGCGTACGCGAACGGGAACACGCCCCAGTACCGGTACGAGAACACGACGGGCCGCCTGAAGAGGTTCATCGACGCGAAGAACTAGTACACGAACTACGCCTTCAACATCGACGACTCGCTCGCGTCGGTGTCGGTGACGAACGTCGATGGGAGCACGGCGGCGGTGCCGACGGTGACGCTTTCCTACGACACGTGCTATCTTCGCAGCACGTCATTCGTGGACGGCATCGGCACGACGAGGTACAGCTACGTCCGTATCGATGGGACGAACGCGACGTACGGCGACGGACAGCTAGCCTCGGTCAACGGCCCGTGGTCGAACAACACGATCTCGTACACAAACGACCTTCTCGGGCGCTCCATCGAGCGCGACATCAACGGAGAGACTGCCGAGGTAGGGTTTGACGCTCTGGGGCGGGTTTCGGAAACGACGAACACGCTCGGCACATTCACCTACGACCACGTCGCTTCGACCGGACGGCTTTCGAGCGTCACCGCGAGCACCGGGCAGGTTACGAACTTCGACGACCTCGGCGCGTCGCACACTTTCGCTCTGGCAGACCCGGGACGCGATGAGGGGGGCGAGGTCTTCATCGGGGTCGTGCGACGGCCCGGGGCGGAACTGACGCGGGTGGGGTGCGCCTACCCCCGGCTCTCGCTGCTGCGGCGCGTCAGGGGGAGCGTGATGGCAAACTCGGCGCCGCGGGGTTCGGTGTTCCGGGCAGTGATGCGGCCGCCGTGGAACTCGACGACGATGCTCTGGACCCAGTTGAGGCCGAGGCCGTCCCCCTCACCCTCGCCCTTGGTGGTGTAGCCAAGGCGGAAGACCTGGCCGATTTCCTCGGGTTCGAGGAGGCGGCCGTCGGGGGAGCGGATGCCGGGGCCGTCGTCGGCTACGGCGATTTCGATTTCGTTGTCGGAGGGTGCGCGCAGGCGGACGGCGATGCTGCCGGCGCCGCGCTGGGTCTCCGTGCCGCGCTTGATCGCGTCGGTGGCGTTGGTGAGGAGGTTGTAAAGCGCGAGGCGCAGGAGGCGGGGCTCGACCTCGATGCGGGGAAGGCCCGGCTGGGCCTCCGACGTGACGTTTAGGCTGGAGCTGATGGACAGGCGGAAGAGGGCGCAGACCTCCGCGCAAACATCCGCGAGGTCGACTTCCTCGAACTTGGGGCGGGAAAGATAGGCGAAGCTTCGGTAGAGGTTGACGATTTCCTGCATGAACTTGGTCGTGTTCAGCAGGGCCTCGATGGACTCGGCAAGCATCTGCTTCTTCGCGCGGGAGGCGGCGATCTGCTCGGGGGGGATGCTCATGAGCTGGCGCATGGCGATGAGCTCGAGCTTGGCGGTGGCGATGATGTTCGTGAGGTCGTGGCCGAGGTTGCGGGAGAGGGAGACGTTGGCCTTGGACTTCTCGGCGAGGATTTCGCGCTGGCGTGCGGCGACGGCGCGGGCGGCAACGGCAAGTTCGGCCGCGATGCGCTCGTGGTAGTCGCGGAACCACGGCGACGGGTCGCGGCGCGCCCCGGGGCGCGCGTGGATGGCGAGGAGGAACGCCCGGGCGCCCTCGATGACGCCGGGCAGCAGGACGGCGCGGCGGGTCTGGCTGCCGCGCTCGCTGAAGGCGACGACGATGCTGGGCCGGCCCTCCCCAAGGTGCGAGCGCAGGCGCGCGTGAAGGTAGTCGCGGAAGTCGTCCCCGGGGTACCATGCGAAGCCGTCCTGGCCGTGCATGGAAAGGATCGTGCACGGGGTGTCGGCGGACTCCGGCAGGGATGCGATGATGGCCTGCACGCCATCCACGGCGCAGTGCCTCGCGACGAGGTTCGGGATGACGCGGGCGAGGTCCGCGACGTCGACGACGCCGGTCTGCGATGAAGCCTCGCGCAGGCGTGACGAGAGGCGCGCCAGGGTCGCGTCGCGGGCGAGGTTGTTGTGCATCTCCTCCAGGAGGGAGTGCGTCTCCGCGAGGAGGGACGGCGCGCCGTCGTGCGCGTGGACGTCGATGGTGCCCACGACGCGGCGGACGGGGAGGAGCACGCCGAAGAGCATGGCGAGGTAGGTGGCCAGGAGCCCGCCGAGGACGAGGGCGAGGCGGATGCGCCACGTCCGGACGAGCTTCTCCAGCCCGACGGACAGCTGCTGGGACTGGTGGGAGGGCGGGGGCGTGGTGTACTCGATGAGGACGGTGCCAAAGCTCTCGAGGTCCGGGCGGCGTTCGCCCGGCTGGGCGCCCCCGGGCGTGCGCGTCACGCGGCGCTTGCCGTCCTTGATCAGGAGCGAGTTGGTGTAGTCGTTCTGGAGGCGTTCGCGCTCGGGCCGGGCCGCCTCGATCAGGACGGTGTCCCCTCGCAGGAGGGCGACGCGGACAATGCCGGGGTACTTCTCGACCATGCGCTCCATGGCGCCGGTGAGGGCGTCGCGCTCGTTGGTGGAGCTGCGGTTCTGGGCGAGGGCGATGAGGTAGTTGAAGGCGGTGATGCTGAGGCGGTCGCCCTCCTCGATGGGGAAGATCTCGCCTCGCTTCCATTCGTCCTCGATGAGCTGCCCCTTCTCGGGCAGGAAACCGATGCGGTCGACCATGAGTGCGAGGGCGACGCCCGCGGCGGCGAAGACGAGCGTGGACGCGACGAGGAGGAGGTCGCGGCGGATGACGCGGCGGATGCGGTCCAGCGCGCCGTCCCGCACCGGTTCGCCCGCGCCGGTGTGCACGGCCCTAGGGCGCCGACGCGACTTTGGTCTTGATGGGCGCGTCGTACCCGGGAAGGACGTCGCCCGCGTCCTTGTAGTCCCCCGTCATGACCTCGAGCACGGTGGCGCGCGCGAAGTCGCGCAGGAGCGAGTCCTTCCAGTCGGGTTCGGGGACGAAGCCGGTGCTGCGCGTGTCGGAGTTGAAGCCGGACTGCGCGGTGACCTTGCGCTCGCCGCCGATCTTGGGGCGGCCGGGGATGTTGCGGTAGATGGAGACCTTGGCCTCCACGGTGACGTCGCGGCGCGTCATGAAGTCCGTGACGCCGGAATCCGATCCGATGGCGTCGAACTTTCGGATCTCGATCTCGACGATGGCGTCGGCCTTCTTCCTCTGGACGAGCCTGAGTCGGCCGTCCGCCAGGAACTCCTCCTGGACGAACTGCGTCATGCGTTCCTCGATGGCCGGCTCCGCGGAGCGGTTGACCGCCATGGGGATGTAGATGGTCTTCACGGAGTTTGGAAGGGTGCGGGTGCGCGGAAAGGTGGTGCAGCCGGCGTGGAGCACGCAGGCAACAAGCATCGCGAAGACCGCTGCCAGCCTCGTCATTCGAAGGCACCCGCATCCATGGTGGCCGCATGCTCGATCACGTCCACCCCGGGGGGGAACGTGGGCACGAGCGTCGCGGCGTCGATCGCGGGGTTCACCTCGATGCCGGTGAGGGAGATGGTCGTGCGGGACTCGGCGTCCTCGAGCACGAGGACCTCCGGCACGAGCTGGGCCCCGTCGAACGTGATCGTCACCTTGGCATAGTTGAGGGTGCGCCTGCGGTCGCGCGAGGAAAATTCGATGCGCACCTTGCCTGGAGGGACCTCGTCCCGGACTTGGCGGACGTCGAATACTTCGAGGATCTTCTCCACCTTGACGCCAAACCCCAGGAGGAGTTGGTGCACGGCGGCGGAGTTGCCCTTGGGGAGCTCGACTACGTCCACCTGGCGCTGTTCAGGGACGTAGTTGTACATGCGGTCGTCGGTGATGAAGACGGTGCTGGAGGCGATCTTGCCCGCCTCGCCCGCGTAGTCGGCGCGGAACCGCGAGGGCGCGAGGTACACGAACTCGCCGGAGCTTCTGACCTCGTCGAGGAAGCTCTCGTCGATGCGGAGCTGCGTGAACTTGGCGCGCAGGGACTTGGTGGCGGCGTTCTTTTCCTCGATGGACTGAAGGAAGGCGCGGGCGTTGTCCTCGGAGACGGGGGCCGTTGCCACGGTGGTCGTGGCGGTGGTCTGGCCGGTGCCGGCCTCCTGCGCGGGCAGGCATGGGACGGCAAGCACCGCCGCGAGGGCGAGGATGGCCGGGATTCGGGAGGTGCGGCGTTCGATCATGTTCGGATGCTGTTCCTTTCGAGTTGGATCATGGCAAGAACAAGTTGCGGTTGCGGCAGCATGAGGGCGGGCGGGCACAATCATCGTTCGCCCGCTCGGCGTGCCCCGCCGAGCAGCTCACCCCAGCGAGCCCCCATGCCCAAGCCCCCCGGACAGCGCCGAAAGAGCAGGGAGGCGGCCTTCCTTGCCGCGTTCTCCCAGTCGTTCACGCGCGACGACGCGGCCTCCAACCTCAAGCGCCTGAGCCTGATAGAATCCGCCCGGGGGGAGCCGCTTGCCGCCGAGGAGAAGGACTGGAAGGTCCCGCCCTGGGACGACTTCGCCCTGGCGCTGGCGCAAGCGGTGGACGCCAACCGCGCCGCGATCGATGCCATGATCGAGGAGCGGCTGGTGGACTGGACGCTGGAGCGTCTGAGTCCGTCGGTCCTGGCGCTGCTGAGGCTCGGGGTGGCCGAGCTGCGGTTCATGGAGGGTGTCCCGCCGAAGGTCGCGATCAATGAGTACGTGGAACTCGCCAAACGATTCGCCGAGGCGGAGGCTCCATCCTTGGTGAACGCGGTGTTGGACCGCATCCACAAGACCTCGATCAAATGACCTTTTCGCGCGGAAATCGTTTGGGGATGGTGGGCAGCCTGCTGCTCGCGGCGTCGTCTGCGGCCCTGTCGGACCCCGCCGCGCCGATCCGCCTGCCTGACGGCATCCCCGCCCCTACCTATCCCCACTCGTGGCAACGCGCCA
The DNA here is from genome assembly GCA_964618855.1 of uncultured Candidatus Sumerlaeota bacterium. Classification (GTDB taxonomy): domain Bacteria; phylum Sumerlaeota; class Sumerlaeia; order SLMS01; family JANRJK01; genus CAZUCD01. The sequence goes on along the minus strand of CAZUCD010000065.1, from coordinate 12,963 downwards.
CCTCCACCGACCCGACGGGTGGCAACAGGGACTTCGTGGCGCTCCCCGCAGGGCGGGAAACGACGCTGGCGACGCTTGAGGGCTCGGGGGAGATCCGCCACATCTGGCTGACCTACTTCGAGCCGCCAAACGAGCCGGAGTCCCTGCGCAAGCTTTCAATCGCGATCTACTGGGACGGGATGGAAACGCCGAGCGTTTTGTGCCCGCTGGGGGATTTCTTCGCGCTCGGCAACGGCAGGAAGCAGACGCTTTCCACCGAGTTCACCTCGGTCACGCCAAAACTCTCGCTGAACTCCTTCTTCCCGATGCCTTTCGCCAAGGGCGCACGCATCGCGATCCGCAACGAGACTGGGACCGAATTCCCGGGATTCTTCCACGCAGTGGAGTACGCCTCGACGGCGGCGGTCGAGCGGCAGCCGTCCTACTTTCATGCGCAGTACCGCCAGGCGTTCCCCGCGCGCGAGGGGGAGCCGTACGTGATCACGCGCATCCAGGGCCGTGGAGCGTACGTCGGCACGCAACTCAGCGTGGTGCTCAACTCGACCGGCTGGTGGGGTGAGGGGGACGACATCATCACGGTCGATGGGGTGCGGCATCAGGGCACGGGGACGGAGGACTACTTCTGCGGGTCGTGGAACTTCGGCTCGACGCCATCGGCGACACCACGGTTCGGCGCCCCCCAAATGGAGGGGCTGGAGTCCGCCGGGGCCATGTGGGGCGTCTATCGTTTCCACACGGGCTTCCCCCTCGTGTTCGGGAAGGAGTTCGCCTTCGAGCTTGAGCACGGTTTCCGTGAGAACGACGGGCGTGCGGTGAGCGCGAACAGCTACGCGAGCGTGGCCTACTACTACCTGGATGAGCCGCAGGGCCAGGATCCGCTGCCACCGGCGCAGGACCGGGTCGCGCGGGCGATCCTCCCGCCGCGCCCGGGCCCGGGCGAGCCGATCGAGGCCGAGGACGCATTTGTTCGCGGGGAGCTCGAACTGGTCTCGGGCGGCCTTCTTGCACTCGAGCGGATCGACCGCTCGGCGCGCCACTGGCGGGGCAACACCATCGCGCAGCTCACCGGCCTGCGTCCCGATGCGCGCTTTGCTTGGGTGGTGCCCGTGGCCCAGTCGATGGTTTACGCCCCGACAGTGGAGTTCCTGCGCGGGCCCTACTTCGCGGACTTTGACCTGTTCCTCAATGGGCGGGCGCTCGGATCCCTCAACCTCGCCTACCAGGAGACGCAGGTTCCGGCGCGGCTGGAGTTGCCGCCCGTGCGCCTCGAGGCCGGGAACGCCATCTTCGAGTTTGTGCCGCGCAAGTTCTCCGGACCGGAGCCGAACCCCGTGCTGAACGTGGGCCTCGACCGGCTGACGCTCGCGATAGCGAGGGAGGATGGCGCGGGCTACATCGACGGACGCCCCGCCGGGGGGCGGTTCGCATCCTCGGTGCACGATGCCAGAAGGGTCGACGGCAAGTGGACCGACGTCGGCGGCCAGTCGATGGAGGTTTCCGCGGTCGGCGATGCACCTTCGCAGGTGCTCCTGCGGCGGCAGGCGGGCGAGGTCCTTCCCGGCTTCCTGACCGTCGAGGCCCGGCTCCGCCCGACAGATGCCACCACGCGCCAGATCATCGCCGAGCAGGCGGGCCGATTCTCGCTCTCGGTCGAGGGGGGCGCCGTTGAGTTCAACAGCACGGATGCGGATGGCGAGATCCGGCGGATTCGGACGCGCGGGGGGGAGCTTGCACCGGGCGCATGGACGACGGTCCGCGCGAGCGCGGGCGGGGGACGCCTGAGGATCTTCGTAAACGACGCGCTGGTGGCGGAGCAGGGCACGGGCTCTGCGAGGCGGCTGCGTGACCTCTCCATCGCGACGCAGTTGGGTGCGGGCGTGGATGGGACGTTTCCGTTCACGGGTGAGATCGAGCGGTTCGTGCTTTCGACCGGCGCGCCGCCCCCTGCCGCGGGCGAGGGGGGCTGACCCGGCGTGATTCGCCGCATGAAGTCCACGCTGCTTGTGCGCCGCGCGCTCAAGCTCGGCATCCCCGTCGCCGCCGCGAACCTCGTCGTGGCGGCGACGCTCATGTTCGAGCTCCTCATCGTGGGCAACGAGGCCGGCAGCAATGCCGTCGGCGCGGTGCAGTGGGCGGCATCGCTGACGCTGGTGCTCGTGCTCGCCTTCCACGCGATAGAGATCGCGGGCCAGGTGATCGTGGCGCGGCGCTTTGGGGAGCGCGACTTCAAGGCCACGGGAGCGTGCCTCGACAACGCCCTCGTCCTTGCAGCCATCCTCGGGTGTGTCGTCACGGTGCTGCTGTTCGCCCTGGGGCCGCAGGTGTTCATGACGACGGACAAGCGCCTGCAGGAACTCGCCTACGAGTACTTTCGGTGGCGGCTCCCCAGCATCCCGATGCTGATCCTCGTGCTCGCGATGATCGGTTTCCTGAACGGGGTGGGAAGGCCGAAGGTGCCGCTTGTGATCTACGCGGGGGTGCTGCTGATGCACCTCGTGCTCGTGTATGGCCTGACGGGGGGGAACTGGGGATTCCCGAGGATGGGCGTGCGCGGCGCGGGGCTCGCCTCGACGATTTCCACGGCGGTGGGGTTGGCGTGCTTCATCGTCTACCTCCTGCGTCCAAAGATTCGGCGGCTCTACGGGGTGTTCCGGTTCGGCGCCAACCTGAGCGGGGCGGTGACGGCATCACTTTTCCGGCTTGGATCGCCGATCTTCGCGCAGCAGCTCCTCGGCAACGCGAGCATCTTCCTGTTCCAGACGATCAACTCTCGGACGAACGACATGGGGGTCTCGCTGGAGGCGAGCGCGATCGCGCTTGCCTTTGCAAACATCGCGACCTTGCCGGGGTACGGGTTCGGCATCGCGGCGGCGACGATGGCGGGGCAGCTCCTGGGGGCGCGGCGGCCCTCGCGCGCGGAGCAGGCCGTCAAGGTCTGCTGGTTCCTCGGCGCCACGTACATGTGCTCACTCGGCATCATCTACGTCATTTTCGGCCACGACATCGCGGAGCAGTTCTTCACCCGAACGCAGGAAGCCGGTACCGCCGACCCGGCCTACATCCAGGCGGTTGCGAACAAGGGCGGCGACATCTTCATCGTGCTCGGCTGCTACCAGATCTTCGACTCGCTCAACACGATCCTGGGCAAGGCGCTCCAGGGGGTCGGCATGAGCCGGTTCGTGCTGATGGCAAACGGGATCAGCCAGTGGCTGGTGTTCCTGCCGCTGGCGTGGTTCCTTGCTCTGGAGGTCGGCCTTGGGGGAATCGGCGCCTGGATCGCAATGCTGGTCTACCTGGCAATCAACGCCATCATGTTCAGCCGGAAGTTTTTCCTCGGCGAATGGAAACACGTGAAAGTGTGAGCTGCGAGCATGCCTGAATTCGTGATCATCGGAGCCGGCCCGACGGGCCTCGGGGCCGCGCGGCGGCTGGTCGAGCACGGGCGCACGGATTGGCTCCTGCTGGAGGCGGATGCCGTGCCGGGGGGACTGGCGAAGTCGCTGCGCGACGACGCGGGCTTCACCTGGGACCTCGGCGGGCACGTCCAGTTCAGCCACTACGAGTACTTCGACCGCCTGATGGACGAGCTCCTGCCGGATGGGTGGCTGCACCACGAGCGAGAATCCTGGGTTTGGCTGCTGGACAGGTTCGTGCCCTACCCATTCCAGAACAACATCTGGCGCCTGCCCGCGAAGGAGCGCTGGGAGTGCCTGCGCGGGATCATCCGCCTGTACAGGAATCCCCCGGCGGGGCGCCCTGCGAACTTCGGGGACTGGATAGACCGCACCTTTGGCGAAGGCCTCGCCGCCGTCTTCATGAGGCCGTACAATTTCAAGGTGTGGGCCTTCCCGCCCGAGGACATGCAGTTCGGATGGGTGGGCGAGCGCGTGGCGGTCGTGGACCTGGAGCGCGTGCTGGAGAACGTGTTCCTGGAGCGCGACGACGTGAGCTGGGGGCCGAACAACCGCTTTCGCTTCCCGAAGCACGGCGGCACGGGCGCGGTGTGGGTCGAGTGCGCGCGGCGCCTGCCGCAGGAGAACATCCGCTATGGGGCTGCGGTGCGGTTCGTCGACACGTCGGCGCGGGAGGTACACCTCGCCACGGGGGAGCGCGTGCCCTACCGCCACCTGATCTCGACCATGCCCCTGGACCTTCTCGTGGAGAACTCGGACCTGGCGGATCGCCACCGGCGGGACGCGGAGAAGCTGGTCCACAGCAGCACGCACGTGATCGGCGTCGGGATGAGCGGAGCACCGCCCGAGGGCATCCGCACGAAGTGCTGGATGTACTTCCCGGAGGCGGACTGCCCGTTCTACCGCGTGACAGTGTTCACGAACTACTCGCCGAACAACGCACCGCGCCCGGGGGAGCAGTGGTCCCTCATGGCGGAGGTCTCCGAGTCCGGGAAGAAGCCCGTCGATGCATCCCGCGTCGTCGAGGACACGCTGCGCGGGATGCGCGCGACGAAGCTGGTGCCTGCGGAGGCCGAGGTCGTCTCGACGTGGCACAGGCGCCTGGAACACGGCTATCCGACGCCGTCCCTGCGGCGCGACGAGGCGCTGTCCGTGCTGCTTCCCGCCCTGATGGCCCGCGGGGTGTACTCGCGGGGGCGCTTCGGCGCCTGGAAGTACGAGGTGAGCAACCAGGACCACTCGCTGATGCAGGGGGTCGAGTGCGTGGACCACATCCTGTTCGGGAAGACCGAGGAGACGCTCTGGCATCCGAACGTGGTGAACGGACCGAAACCCTACAGGCTGCCGTCGGCATGACAAGCAGCGCACGATCCTTGCTCCCCCGCGTGGCATGGCTTCGATGACCGGCCCGGGAACGGCAATCGTGTGGTTCCGGCGCGACTTGCGGCTGGACGACAATCCTGCGCTGCAGGCCGCGCTCGCGCGCGGATTGGAGATCGTGCCCGCCTTCATCTGGTCGCCGGAGGAGGAGGCGCCCTGGGAGCCCGGCGCTGCGACGCGTTGGTGGCTGCACCACTCGCTGGAGGCGTTGTCGGCGGACTTGCTCGCCCGCGGCGGGTCACTGGTTTTGCGGCGTGGGCCGGCGATCCAGGCGCTGATGTCTCTCGTGCGGGAGACCGGGGCGCAGGCCGTGTTCTGGAATCGGGTCCATGATCCCGCGCTGGTCGAGCGCGATGCGCGCATCAAGTCGGACCTGCGGGCGCAGGCCGTGGAGGCGCACTCATACAACTCGGCGCTCCTCTTCGAGCCCGGAGTGGTGCAGACGCGCCTGGCGAGCCCGTACACGGTGTTCACGCCGTTCTGGCGGGCATGCATGGAACAACCCGAGCCGGCCCGCCCGGAGCCGGCGCCCGCGCGCATCAAGTCGCCGGGGAACCTGCCCGGGTCGAATCCGCTCGGGTCCCTGGAACTGCTGCCGGGGAAGGACTGGGCCGGTGGCTTGCGCGCGGCCTGGACCCCGGGGGAGGCGGGAGCGGCGCGCCTCCTCGACGCGTTCCTCGCTGGGGCGGTGGCGCGATACGGGGAGGACCGCGACGTGCCCTCGCTGCCGCAGACCTCAAGACTCTCCCCGCACCTTCACTTCGGGGAGGTCTCGCCGCGTCGCATCTGGCACGCGGTGCGGGATGCCTCCCGGGAGGCCACCCCGGAACATCGCAGGAACGCGGACCACTTCCTCCGGGAGGTCGGCTGGCGCGAGTTCGCGCACCACCTTCTCTTCCACTTTCCGGCGACGACGGAGAAGCCGCTGCGGCCGCAGTTTGCTGACTTCCCATGGAAGCATGACGAGAAAGTCATCCGTGCGTGGCAGAAGGGGAGGACAGGCTATCCGATCGTGGACGCGGGCATGCGGGAGCTGTGGACGACGGGCTGGATGCACAACCGGGTACGCATGGTCGTGGCGTCGATGCTGGTGAAGCACCTGCTGACGCATTGGTCGCATGGGGCGCGATGGTTCTGGGACACGTTGGTGGATGCCGACTTGGCGAACAACACGCTCGGCTGGCAGTGGACGGCGGGCTGTGGCGCGGACGCGGCGCCCTACTTCCGCATCTTCAACCCGATCCTCCAGGGGGAGAAGTTCGACGCCGAGGGCGCCTACGTCAGGAAGTGGTGCCCCGAGCTTTCCGAACTGCCAAACGCGTGGATCCACAAGCCGTTCGAAGCCCCGTCTGCGGTTCTGGCAAAGGCTGGCGTGGTGCTGGGGAGGAACTACCCGGAGCCGATCGTGGACCAGAAGTACGGAAGGGACCGCGCGCTGGCAGCCTATGACTTCATCAAACGGTCCGACACGGCCACGGGGGGGTAGGAAGATTCCCGTGGCGCGCCCACTTCGGAGAACTCACGCCTGACCGGAGTCTGGCGGCTCCTGTGCTGGAAGCGCCTGCGGCCATGCTTCCCGATCGGAGCGCTCGCTGATGGCGACGCAGTGCGGCAGCCGCCCCAACCGCCACTGGCGGCGCAAATCCAGCTTTCCCAGGACGGCGATCATCCTGAGGTCGCTCGCCGCGCGGAGCCTGCGCTCCGCTTCCTCAGGTGTCCCTGCCCGCATCGTTCTCGCCCCGCAGCAGTTTTCGAAGCCCCTCTATGTCACTGCGATCCTTGTCCGACATCCTGCCCTCCTTCAAGGCGATAATGCGCGCCGGAGGGGCGACGGGAATGGTGACGCCACCGACCTGCACATTCCATGCGTTATCGAAGTCGCAGTCGTGCGGGGGATCCGCGAGCAGGAAATCGATGACCAGCACCGACTCGTCGTCCAGCTTGGTCAGCCGTCTGATCCTGACATTCCTGAAGTCCATCGGCGATGCCAAGTCCCGGAATCCGACCGGTTCGAGTGCCGCTTTCACGGCATCCCAGCTTTCGGGGCGTATGAGGAAGTCGATGTCTTCGGTGGCGCGCACTTCGACGAGGAGGGTGTAGGCCAGACCTCCCACCAGCAGGCAGGGGATGCCGGCCTTCTGCATGGCTCCAGTCACGGAGATCAACTCGTCATAAAGGCTGAGCATGTTCGCCCTCCGAGGCGGCTATTCACGGCACGTACTGCGCCGTCCTCGAAATGTCACCGCGCGAAACCGTGCCGTTGGTCGGGTCGTAGACGAATGCCGGGCCCGACCCGATGCCACCCGTCAGGAACGCGTTCCGCACGGAGTTCCCCTCGTTCTTCGTGTCGGGTCCCCGGCTGCGGGCGAGCCACCGGTGCCGCGACTCGACCGGCATCAGCGGATGCTCGGGCACGCGGAACCGGAAGCTGTGGATGTTCGTGTAGGAATAGTAGATCAGCGACCCGCCCGGGCCTGTCTCCGGATCGATCAGGAACGGATCCGCCACGCCCGAAGTCGAGGACATGTAGGCTATCGGCGTCGTCAGAAACACGTAGCGGTCCGGGTAGTTGACCTCGGTCTCGGTCCCGCCCGGGAAGACGAGGTGCGGGGGGTACTGGTTGTTGTCGACCGCGTAGGACTCCAGCCCGGTGGCGAGGACGCGGAGGTCGTTCTTCACTCGGCTCACCTTCGATCGCGTCTGCGCCTCCAGAAAGTTCGGGACGGCGATCGCCGCGAGGATCGCTATGATCGCGACCACGATGAGCAGTTCTATCAGGGTGAAGGCGCGGTGGGTTTCCGGCATGGGGGGGGTGATGCTCCGGCGGATTCGTGGTGGTGACGGAAGCATGGCACGCGGAGCCGTGACGTCAAGTTGTCGGGTCGTCCGGTCCGCGCCGCGCGATGGAGTGTGCGAGGACAGCCAGAAGGAGCAGCACTGCTGGGGGGCGCTGCAGGAAGTACAGGAGCCCGGCGAACTCCGCCCCTCCCCCGCCCGAGTAGCCGAGCCTTTGCCAGAACCACCATAGCGACGGCGCGCCCGCGAAAACCCACGCCGCAAGGGCGACCCGCCCCCCGATGACACCGTGGGCCAGCAGGAAGCCGCACAGGGCCTGCAGCAGCATGTAGTGGTGCTCCCAGTTGTCGCGGAAGGCGATGAACCATGCGAGCCACAGGATGCCGAGAACCTCCGGCGTGTGCGTGCGGGCCCCATGGAGGAGTGCCCACAGGGCGAGGGCCGCGTACCCAGCGACGAGCGCGAGCGAGACCAGTGCAACGGGATCGGAAGGGACCGGGAGGCGGTCCGGCGTGGGCTCCGCGAGCGCGTGTCCGCGTGCCTTCCAAAGCAGCGCGTTGACGGCTTCCTGCACGCCCTGGGCACCCGCATAAGGCTGGTGGGTCGGGGCGATGATGGCGCCAACAAGGCCGCCGCGGAGGATGCCGACCTCTGTGCCCTTGGGGTAGAGCGCGGTCGCGAGGAACGCGGAGGCTGCGAGGGCCCCGCAAGCCACGAGCACCGCGCGCTTCCTGCCGCGAAGCCAGAACACCGGCGCCCACGCGAGGGGATAGACCTTCAGGGTGACCGCCAGAAGCCACGGTGCGCCGGCCAGCCTCGCCCCGTGCACCAGCGCGTCCGCCGCCCACAGCATGAGCGTCGCCAGCAGCAGCGTGAATTGTCCCATGTGCCACTCCGGGACCGCCGGGAACCAGGCAAACCAGACGACGGCGAGCGGAATCGCGCGCGTGGGCGCCCTGCCGAGGCAGAGGAGGAAGTTTGCGATGAGCATGACGGGGCCGAGCGCGACCCACAGGGCGTAGGAGGCCTGCGGCGGCAGGAGGCTAAGCGGGACCCCCAACCACGCCGCTGCCGCGAGCGGATAACGAAATTGTGTCGCATCCGGCGCCCGCAGCGGCGGCGTCAGGCCCGCGCCATACGGGTCCCCCCCCGTCCGCAGCCGGTAGCCCGCCTCGTACACCGCGTAGAAGTCCGCGCCGGGACGGAGGCGAAAGTTCTGCCCCGCGTCGAAGGAGAGCGGGGCGAGGAGGCTGCCCGCGTCGTCCGGCTTGGCGTGGGGCGAGGCGTTCGCGCGGCGCCAGTCGTTCAGGTGCGCGCGCCCCACCGGGAGCATGAGCAGGGTGAGCACGAAGAGCGCCGCGACGAGGAGCCGCACGCCTGCCGGTGCCGAGGCGAGCGAACGCCAACCGGCGCGCACGGCTGCGGGCTGGCCCGCGTCGGCGCTCACCTGGCACGGCTCCGGGCCTCGCGGATCAGCAACTCCATGTGCTCGAGGCGCGTGTCCCACGTGTTGCGACGCGCGAGCTCGCGACGCTGGCCGGGGAAATCCGCGGGTTCGGACAGGCAACGCTCGATGGCCGCGGCCCAGCGATCCGCCCGGTTTGGCACGAGCGCGAGCACCTGTGCCCAAGGACGCAGCGACGCCATCGCCGCCGACGACACGACGGGTTTGCCGGTCGCGAAGTACTCGAAGAGCTTCAGCGGAAAGACGGCTTCCGTGGCGGCTGTCCTCGCATAGGGAATGAGGAGCACATCCGCCGCGTGCAGGACAACCGGGAGGTCCGCGTAGGGGACGAGGCCCGTCATGGTGACGTTGGGGAGCTGTGCGAGGGCGCGGAACTCCTCTGCACGCGGGTCGGCCTCCCACACGGGGCCGACGAGGATGAAGCTCCACGCGGGGCGCGCCCTCGCGAGGTCGCGCAGGAGGTCGAGGTCCACCTTGTGCGAGGCGAGTTGGCCGGAGAAGAGGACACGAGGGCCCCGCAGGGAAGCGATGCGCGCGGCGAGTTCGCGGCCCGCATCCGAGGCGGCGCGCGGCTCGCCAAAGTGCGCGAAATCGGCGACGTTGGGGAGGAAGTGCGCGCGCTTCGTGATGGCGGAGGCGCGTTCGTACAGCGTGCGCTCCGTGCAGAAGACGAGGTCCGCGCGGGCAAGCAGGCGCCGCTCGGCCTCGCGGATCGAGGCCGCGTCCGCCCCGGGCACCGCGGACAGGTCGTCCACCATGTGGTACACGAGGAGGGGGCCGCCCCCGCGCGGGGTCGCGCCGAGCAGGTGCACGGCGTACGGGGAGTAGACCCAGGCGATGGTGGGGGCGAATCGCTCGATGGCGCGGCCGGCACCCGCGGCAAAGAGGGCGCGGTTGACCGCCACGTCGGTGGCCGTCGACCACCGTGGCCGCACCAGGGGGGAGACGGTCCACAGGCGGGGCTCGCGACGGACGGCACCCTCGAGGCCGCGGCGGAGCCGCCGCGCCACGCGGGAAAGGTCCGCGCCCCCCGCGCGAGGCGCCCGCGTCCCCAGCGTCTCCACGAACAGGACGCGGTTGCGCTTCGCCAGCCGCCGCGCCACATGGTGCTTGTTCGTCGGAAGCGCCGTGTCCCAGTCGGCGGTCGAAAAGAGCACGATGCGCTCCCTCGAGAGGCGCTGCGGTCGGGACGGTTCGGGACTCATGCCGCCGTGACGGTTCGCAAAGGGGGCCCACACGCGCAAGGCGAAGGGTGCGGGGATGGTGTTTCCCGGCAATGAACTCTGATCCTGCAAATGCCCCGGGCCGATCCCCGGGATTCGACCGCGAGCTGTTCCTGCACGGGGCGCACCGCTGGTTGTCGCGGCGGTGCGATCCCGTCACGGTGGTGCTGCTTGCCTTCGGGCTGGGCGCGCTCTGGTGGGTGCTGGCGGTGGACCCGCGCACGCCAAGGTCTGGATACTTGCTCTACTTCGGGCTGGGTGCGCTGGTTTCGCTGCTTGGGGTTCGCGCGGCGTTCTGGGTGCAGGGTTCGGGCGCTGCACGGGACGTTGCGCGCGACCTGTGGCTGACGCCGTCCGGCCCGGCGGCATGGGCGCGCGGAGTCCTGCTGCCGGTGCAGGCCGCGGGGATCGCCTGCATCGCGCCCGCGGTCGCATGGATCGCCTTCGTCTATCCGCAGTACTTCTCCGGGTTCCGCATGGTGGTGTTCCTGGTTCTGTGGACGGGCTTTGTGGTTTCGGCGCTGATGGACCCCATCGTGGCCTTTGGGCTGCTGGCTCGCGCGGAGCGACCGCGCCTGCGCGCCATGCAGGTGGCGCTCGGGCTCGCGCTCCTGAAGCCTTTCCCCGTGATGCTGTTCCTGGACGAGGCGTTCAACTTCGGCCGCGGCGATGCCCAGCGCATGATCGTGGCGGGAATGATGCTGGTCGGGGCGCACTATTGGGTGATGCGCGTGGCGTCCCGCAGGTTCGATGCGCTGGCGCAGGAGTGGGCGGAGGGATTGGCGGAGTGAGGGGGGTGTTGGGTGTGCTGCCCGTGAGTGGGCGGGGTCCCCGCAGAGGCTTCCGTCCACGTCCCGGAAATGCGGAGAATCGGCAGGAGCGAGACTTGGGCTCCTGTGATTGAGCATTCGCTCCCAGAAACCCCCTCAGAAACTTGCGATTCGTTCGGCATCCTGCTCGGACGATGGAATCGATGGCCTTTCGGATTCAGCCCAACGCGAAGAGTGACGCATTTGACGGCATGATCACCGGCGCGTCGACGAACGCGACGCTGATAAAGCTCCGTTCGCTGCCGAAACTCCGCTCGCCAAGCGAGGGCGCATTCACGAAACTGAAGTGGTGGCGCGGTGCGGGCAGGGCGATCTACCTCGGGCTCGTGAAGATGTCGGAGCAAGTGACCCTGGCGGTGACGGTTCGCGGCGCGCTTAAAAGCCTGCGGCTGAGGGAGAGGTGTTCCCAATGAGGTCGGAGAGCCGGAAGTCGCTCAAAGTCGGCGGCAAAAGCGCGATGAGAGGCGCCGAAAACGCCACGCGCCACGCTTCGGATTGCGAAAAAATGCTCTGCCTCACCAGCAGGAGTGGGAGGCACGGGTCGGGTCATTGGTTCCTCTGAGGCATTCCGATGAGCAATAACCAAGAAGCGAGGCGGGCGCGTGAGATACTCCACAAATCCTTTGCTGAAGTGGCCGCTTGGAAAGGGCGACTAACTGAGGCTGAATGCGTACAAAGCCGCACAAGACTCGTTTCTTCCTCCTCCGAAGATGCGCGTTGGCTTGTTCCTTGCCTTCTTGATCAGGCTCTAGGCGAAATCCAAAGTGACCAATACGACGAAGGATCGATTATCGACTTGATTCGTCAGTTCGATGTCGTCGGTTATGAACCAGAGCATGATGTGGTGGATCATAGTGGTGCAAACATGGTCTCGACTCGAGATCCATTCTGGCAAAGCGCTGAGGAGGAACTATCTTGTGCGAAGCAGTTACTGTTCTCGCGCATAACTGCCGGAGAAGCCGTCGGGATTCTCAGCGCCCTGATCGTCTTGTGCAACCATCTACCCATGCTCGGAGACGAGCGTGAGAGTGCATTCATCCAGAAGTACTGGAGTGATCGGGGTCGGTGACTTCTGCGTTCAGCCCCGACCTCATTGAGTGCCGGAACAATTCCGAGACCACGCCGACGTTCCGGATCGGCGAGAGGGACGGGTCGAGCGACAACCCGAGCGATTCCGCTTGGGATAGCACGCAGCGCGTGGTCTCCTTCCGGATGAAGGGGGAGTGCGCATCCATGAACGTCCAGGTTTCCGCCAGCACGGGCGCGAAGTATGTCCAGTACCTCTTCGGCACGGGGACGAACGGCGCGCTCAGCGGCGGCAACGCGAAGGTGTACCTCGGCTATGCCGCGCCAGAGGAATGGGTCAGATTCGAGCGCAACGTGGAGGCCGATTTCGAGGCGTACGCCGGTGGCGGCGCGACGTGGACCGATACCGACGGGCTCTACATCTTCTGGCCGAAGTCGCTCCTTTCCTACGCGTTCTACGTGGATGACCTCCGCCTCTCCGACTCGCTGACGGTCGAGCACAACACGCTCGGCCCGGGCGTGATCGGGCACATCCTGCGCCACACGACATGGGACGCGACGACGCTGGCGAAGTCGGATCGCTGGTTCCGCTACGACCAGGTCGGCTCCGTCATGTGCGAATCCGATTCGGGCGGCGCGCTGGTAGATACGCATTTTCACGAGGCGTTTGGCAACACGCTTGCGGCGTGGACGACGGGTTTGATCGGCGGTGATCGTGCTGGAAGACACCACAACACAAAAGAGTTCGATTCAGATATCGGACTCGTTTACATGTACGGCTCATGCAGCGCATAGTGTGGTCCCCCGCCAGACCCATTGTGAGCGACACG
>CAZUCD010000064.1:0-19843 GCA_964618855.1 uncultured Candidatus Sumerlaeota bacterium | reverse complement strand
CGATGGCCTCGACGAATGCCCGCGCGGAGGGAACCCGGTCCGCAGGAACGCGCTGCATCGCATGGATGCAGAGCTGTGCGAGCTCGGTCGGGATCTCCCTGTCCCGCGCCCGGACCTGCGGAGGCTCGAAGTCGCAGCGCGACGCGCGCTCCATCGCGGCCGAGACCATCGCGGACGTGTAGGGCGCCGTCCCCGTCAGCAGGAAGTAGAGCGAGGCCCCGAGGAGAAAAACGTCGGTCGCGGGGCCGATGTCGTTCGCGCTGCGGCGGGTTTGCTCGGGCGCCATGAACGCCGGGGTTCCCGCCGGATTCGAGGCGTTCTCCCGCGTGGGAAGGAGCTGCATCAGCGCGTGCTGCGCCAGGCTGAAGCTCTCGGCGGAATCGCCGACGAAGACCGCCAGCCCCCAGTCCATCAGCACCGTCTCGCCGAACTCGCCCACCATCACCTGAGAGGGCTTGATGTCACGGTGAACCACACCCTTGGAGTGTGCGAAGGCGACAGCCTGCGCGACGTCGCGCAGGATCTGAAGGTGCTTCTGATGGTAGAGGTTCGCGTCGAGTCCGGATTCCCAGTCCTCCTTGACCAACGCATCCCACCGCTTGCCGCGGAGCAGCTTCATCGCCATGAGCGGCCGGCCGCGGTCGTCGCGGCCGAAGTCGTGGACGGGCACGATGTTCGGGTGCTCCAGCACGCCCGTCAGCAGCGCCTCCTGACGGAAGTCGCTCTCGACCAGGAGCACCTCGTGGCTGCCTGGGGTGTGCCTTCGGTACACTTCCTCCCTGATGCGCTTGACGGCGACTGGGCGGCCCAGGGACGTCTGGATCGCCTCGTGCACCTCCCCATGACCCCCATGACCGACGACGCGCGTAAGCACGAACGCTGGCGAGGCCGATGGTTGGAGACCGCCCATTCCCCCTTCACGTGCCGCATTCACGCCGGAAGCCGGTGTCGGCCCGGATTCAGAGTCTGTGAAGACCGAGATCGAGATTCGCGGATCCGCGCCGGGTTCCGGCGTTTTCACGCGGCTGGGGTCGAACAGACTGCGCTGCGAGAGTGTCGCGCAGGTGTCCTCGACAGGGCTTGTGGGCAGGGATGGAGGCTCGGGATTCAAGGCTCCAACTCATCCGCGAGGGGTTCGGCGGCATCCAGGACGGCCCGTTCGGCGTGAGCCCTGGCACGCCGGGCTGCGTACTCCCGCGCGTCGAAAGGCAACTTGGGCAGCTTGCCCGGAGACTCCACCAATTGGCGTGCGATGGCCTCGAGCTGGGGTCGGCACCAGCCGCAGCCGGTCCCAGCACCGCCGCAGTCCGCCAATTGCGATGCGTGGCGGAGCACCCTTCCCTTCGCGTGCCTCGCCAGCATTCCGAGGGTCACGTGGAAGCAGAGGCAAACTTCACGAGCGCCATCACCGGTTGGGTCCTGCCCCTCGACCATGCGTGCGCTCCGCACTAGGGATCTAGTCGGATTCGAGCTTCTTCCTCGATGCCCGGATGTCATCGTTCACGGTGGATTGGTCGGGCTCCACCTCAAGGGATTTCTCCCAGCAGTTGATCGCCGACTCGTGGTTCCCGCGCAGGGCGTACAGCATGCCGAGCGCGTTCAGCGATCCCACGTGCTCCGGATCAAGGTTGAGCGCCTCCTCGAACGAAGCCACCGCCTGCTCGTACATCTCCACCATGTCCGAGTCGTCCTCCCACAACTCGCTGGTGTCGATGTCCTCCTTGAGGGACTCCAGGCTCGCGAGGCCCAGAAGGAAGTGGAGCGAGACCTCCTCCGGGAAAACCTCGAGGCCGCCCTGCAGGAGTTCGATCGCCTTGGCATACTCTCCCGACTCGATCAACTCCTCGCCCTCCTCGACGACGCTGTCGAGGTCCGCGAACTCGTTCCCCTCGCCCTCGTCCTCATCGTCGTCGAGTTCGTCCCCATCCTCGTCCTCATCCTCGTCGTCCTCGAAGAACTCCTCCTCCTCGTCCAGCTCAAAGGACTCGTCCTCCCCTTCGATGTTCTCTCCGGCTTCGTCGAAGCCGAATTCCTCCTCATCGTCATATCGACGAGACATGAGCGGGACTCCGTGAAGGTTGCGCAGCGCGTGTGACGCATGGACGGGTACCCATCCCCCCCCGCCCAAATCAAGGTCAATCGCGGCTCCGCTTCGGGCTACTCGCCGACGGAGCTCGGGGGCTCGGCGGCCGGCCGGCTCGCGATGCGCTTGCGCCGCTCCGCCGCCATGCGGCGCGCGTACTCCTGCATGTCCTCGTGGAGGTCGTGCGGATCGACGATCTCCTCGCCCAGCAGGAACTCGAGCACGTCCTCAAGCGTGATGATCCCCTCCATGGCCCCGTGCTCGTTGGTGACCACGTAGAACTGCTCGCGCTCACGGAGCATCCGTCGGAGGAGCTCGTTGCCCGGGGTCGCCTCGGGCACGAAGTGAACGGGGCGCTTGAGGTCGCCCAGGCGCATCTTTTCCAGTTCGTCGCGCGTGCGTTGGACCAGCGCGTCGAAAACGTCGCGGCGGTAGATTACCCCGAGGATCCGGTCGGGGTCGTCGTCCGCGCAGACGGGCAGCCTGCTGTGGGTCCAGTGCGTCGAGTGCGCCTTTATCATCGAGAGCGGCATCTTCTCGGGCAGCAGGTAGACGACGGTGCGCGGCGTCATGAGCTCGCGCGCGGTCACGCCGTCGAGCAGGAGGGCGTTGGTCGCCCAGGTCGCTTCCTCGCGGGAGAGCGTCCCGGACTCGGCGCCTTGGCGCGCGAGCTCGAGGATCTCCTCCTCGGTGGGTCCCTGCGCCGGCTTCTCGGCCCGCCGCGTGATCTCCCCCTGCATGGCAACGGCAAGCGAGGCCAGCGGACCGAGCAGCGTGGTCACCAATTGGATGAAGGGAAGCGCCGCCACGCCCACCTTCTCCGCATGGAGCGATCCCAGGGTCCTGGGAGCGACGGTCACGATCAGCAGCAGGTACAGCGCAAAGCCGAACGCGAACCCGAGCAGGGGGACCGTGGACTCGCCAGGATACAACCGCTCCACGAAGGCGCCGCCGGCCACGGCCCCCCCGATGCGCGCAAGCGTCGCGAGCCCCTGAAGGGCCCCACGCGCGCGATCGATGTCCTTTAGCACGAGCGCGAGCCGTTCAGCGCCCGCCACCCCATGCTCCATCATGCCCTCGACCCGACCCTGCGGCATCGACTCCAACGCGGAATCGACCAGCGTGCAGCCGAAGGCCACGATGGTGACCAAAACGATGATTGCGAGAAGCAGGATCATGCCGGAAAACGAGTTCCGGCGCCGCTGTGGCCGCTGTCGAGTCGCCCAACCCGCCCAAGGGGGTCGGGCGCTCCTATCATTTCGAGCATATGCCCGGGATTCTCACCAACCCCGGCCCTTGCGGTCAAGGCTCCGTCCCGGTGCGTCGCCAAACGCCCCAGGGACCCCGGCTGCGGCACGCGGTCTCCGCCTTGACCTCGAAACCTGCTTGTCTCAGCGTTCCGCTTCACCTTTCATGGGTGGAGACACCAGAACGGGATCGAGGCGGAATGCTCCGGTCGCAGTTGAGCCATTGGGCGCCCCCGGGCGGAAGGATGCTCCTTCTGTCGGCGCTGTTGCTTGCCTTGGGCCTGGCCCGGGACGTTCCCGCGCAGGGTGCCCCACCCATCGCCGTCGCCTCCAGTGCCAAGCTCGAGTACAAGAACCTCAATGCACTCGTCGTCACCGACTTGATTCACAACGAGGCCAAGTCGCCGGAGATCGTCCTGACCGACAGTGAGGGGCGGCTCTACCTCCTCGATGCGACCAGCCTGCAGGTCATCCGCTTCCTCGAGGTGCCGGCGCTCTCCAAGGACAGTGGCCGGCCGTATGCGGCCCTCACGGCGCCCGTGGCCGGGGACTTCGCCGGGCGGAACAGGTCCGACATCGCGGTGGGGACCGAGGACGGGCGGGTGCTGTTCTTCGAGGGGAGCTCGCTGGCGCCCCTGGCGGAGTTCTCCCTCGGCCAGGACGCCCGGGTAGTCATCCAGCCGACCGCGGTTCCCGTGAAGCGATCCGCCCTGCAGAATCCGGGAAGCGCCAGCTTCACGGCGGCCGACGCGGACATGGACATATGCGTCGTGGCGGACGAGCGCGACCTGCACGCCCTCCACCTGACGGGCCGCGGCACGCGCGAGGAACCATGGCGCGTCGAGCGACTCTGGACATGCAACCTCAGCACCGCTCTGTCAGGGCCGCCCTCCATCGGCAACGTCCGCCAGCGCGAGTTCCCCGACATCGTTGCCAGCAGCCGCTCGGGCGAGTTGTTCCTCGTGAATCCCATGACCGGCAAGCACGAGGTCGGCACCATAAAGGAGCGCAGCCGCATCTCGGGCTCACCCCTCGTCACGGACTTGAAGGGCTCGGACGGGCTCGCGGAGGTCGTGCTCCAGACCGAGTCGGGCGAAGTGTTCGCGGTGGACTACAACCCGCTTCAGACGCCGATGATCCGCGCCTTCGCGCAGGGTTCCCTCGGCGGCAGGGCGTTCCAGGGCGCCCTCCTCGCGACACAGATCGGCACCTCGCAGAATCGATTCGTGCTGGCGACATCGGACTCACGCCTCGTGGCGCTCCCGATGAACCCGGCGGGGGTTTGGTCTCCCGCCGCCGAGGAGTCAAAGCGGCTCAACGAGAAGCGCACGGAAATCGCCCTGATCCCATCCAATGCCGGCCTCCCCCACATCGTCGTCGTGAATGGGCAGAACCTGGTCATTTCCACGAACCTGCAGGAATGGATCGCGGGGAGCGGTTCAGGGGAGTTCAAGATCATCGAACGGCCGCTCGAGGAGCCCGTCACGAGCGTGCTCGGCCTCTTCGCGTCCGCCGATGGAAAGAAGCTGAACATCATCGCCGCCTCGCCGTCGGGGACGATACGAAGGTACGAGGCCGCCGTGCCGCTGCCTCCGATCTGGCCGACGCAGTCCCTCTGGGAGACCAGTGCCGGCACGATGTGGCACAACGCCCTGAACGACCTCGACTATGCCAACCTGCGGGGGCGCAGGCAGGCCGCCGCCGAGGCCGAGCGTACCGCCCGCCTCAACGCCTACGGCGAAGCGCGGTCGCGTGGCGACTGGGACCAGGCGCTGGATACGGCGGATTGGCTCCAGAACTTCGACCCGACCGACGCCGCATACGTCGAGTTCCGTCGCAACACATGGGTGCGCAAGTACATGCTGCTGCTCCTCCTCGGCGGGGGAGCAACGATAGCCCTCGTCGGGTTCGTTGGGTTCAAGACGGTGCAGTTCGTCTCACGTCGGCACCTGCTGGGGCGGGCGCAGGCGGCCCTCGCGGCACGCGACCACCAGCGCGCCCGGCCGCTCTTCGAGAAGCTGCTCTCCCTCGAGCCCGCCAACCCCCGCGTGTTCTCCCCGCTCGCGCAGGTGTACATAGCGGAGGGGGACTTCGGCGAACGCGCCCTCCCCGTCTACGAAAAGGCCTTCGCTCTCGCCCGGGAGGACAAGCAGCTCCTCCATGCGTACGCGCGTGCGCTCCTTCGCAAGCCGGAGACGTCGCCCAACGCCGAGAAGATCTACGCCGAGGCGATCCCGACCTTCCCCGAGCCTGCGCTGCTGGAGTACGGCATCGGATGCTGCCACTACGCGCGGGGGGAGTACGACGCCGCAGGAAAGCGGCTCCGCGCCGCCATCCGTGGCGGCCACACGACTGATGACGTGTACAACGTCCTCACGGACGTCTACCTGCGCACGAAGAACTTCGGCGCCAAGTCCCTGCCGGTCCTCCAGCAGCAGTTTGGCCGGCGGCAGGACAGCCAGGAGTTCCTGGAGGGCTACCTCCTTGCCTGCATCGACGCGCGAAAGACGGACTCGGAGGTGGAGACCCTCTGCCATCAGGTGCTGGAGGGGAACCCGGCCTTCGCCCCCGCATTCTGCCACCTGTGCGCAATCCACCTGCAGAAGAACCAGATCGGGCAGGCGGTCGAGGAGGCAAGGAACGCGTTGAAGCACGCCCCCGGCGACAAGCAGGGGATCGCCATGCTCGCGCACTGCTACCTGATCCAGAATCGAAAGGACGAGGAGGCGCTGACCGCGTACCTTGACGCGCTCACCAACGAGCCCGAGGAGGCCGAGCTGCTGCGCGTCGTGAGCGAGATTTACCACCAGCGGGGCCAGTTCGATGCCAAGGCGGCGGACATCTACCGGCGCTCGCACGCGGCGAATCCCGCGGACACCACGACGCTCCAGGCGCTCGCGCAGGTCGGCCTCCTGACCGGCGACGACGATCTCTCGATCAGGGCAGTCGAGGCGCTCGCCGCCCAGGGACAGGCGAGCGCCAAGCTCACCCGCCAGCTCGCCCAGGCCTACGTCCGGCAGCGCATCCACGAGCCCCGCGCGGAGCGTATCCTGCGCGACGCACTGCGCTCCGAGCCGCGCAACGCAGAGTACCTGCACGCGCTCGCCATGGTCCTCGTGGGCCAGGACCGCGTCGATTCGGAGGCGATGCCCGTCTACGAGAACTACATGGCCGCGAACCCGACGGACCTGGTCGTTGGCCGCCAATACGCCCGCGCCCTCATCGGGCAGAACCGCTTCGACGTTGCGCTCGGACTCGTCACGCGCCTGCACGAGGCGTCGCCCAACGACGAGGAGGTGAAGCGCCTCGTGGCCCTCGCAAGCCTCTACGGCAACAAGATCGACGAGGCCATCGACGGCTACCGAAGGATCCTCTCCCGCGACCCCGACGACGAGGACGCGCTCGTGAACCTCGCCCTCGCGCTTGCCCAGAAGCGCGAGACAGACGACGAGTCGGGCCGGCTTTTCGCGCGCGCGCAGTCCATCCGCCCCGATGCGGAGGTGCTTTCGCTCGCGCTCGCGCGCCACTCCCTCGTGAAGAACGACCAGCTCAAGGCGGTCGAGTGGTTCCAGAAGGCCCTCAAGGCACGGCCGGGGGTCGAGGAGACCGTGCTCGCCCACGTCCAGGACGCGCTGGCCGAGTTCCCGGATGCGCTCCGCGTGCGGTGGTTCCTGTGCGAGTTGCTCGTTGCCTTCAACCGCCTCCGCGAGGCGCTCGACCAACTCCTGCTCGTCTTCGACACGAATCCGGGCCAGGCGAAGAACGTCCTCTCCGCCCTCGACAAGATCCTGGCGAAGGACCCGAACAACGTCGCGGCGCTCCAGCACAAGGGCCGCATGCTCCTCGCATCGGAGAATGCGCGGCAGGCGCGCCGATCCCTCGAGAAGGCGTGGCAGCTCCAGCCCACAAACGCGGAAGTCCAGAAGACGCTCGTCTCGACGTACGAGAAGATCCTCGAGGAAAAGGAGGACGTCGAGGTCCGGTTCCAGCTCGGCAAGCTGCTGTACCAGATGCTCGACTTCGACAGGGCGATCGGCTGCTTCCAGAAGACGGCGCAGGACTACCGCTGGGAGGCCGAATCCACGAAGGCCCTCGGCAAGTGCTTCACGGCGAAGGGCATGCTGGACCTCGCCCTGCAGGAGTACAAGAAGCTCGTCGTGGACGAGGAGACGAAGGAGCTGCTCTACGACCTTGCGCAGCGGTACGAGTCGAAGAAGGACCTCGTGGGGGCGAAGACGGTGTACCGGCAGCTCTTCGCGGCGGACATCGACTACAAGGACGTGCGCCGGCGGTTCGAGATGCTGTCGGGTTCGACGAGCGACCCGCTGGCCTTCGAGAAGACGAACATCGTGCAGCAGATGAGCGAGGAGGCCGCGCGCCGCTACGAGCTGCTCGACGAGCTTGGCCGCGGCGCGATGGGCATCGTCTACCGCGCACGCGACAAGGAGCTCGAGGAGGTCGTCGCGCTCAAGATCCTCCCCGACTCCATGTCGAACAACCCGGAGGCCGTGCGGCGATTCAAGATCGAGGCGCGCAATGCCCGTCGCATCTCCCACCCCCACATTGTCCGCATCCACGACATCGGCGAGGAGATGGGCCGCAAGTACATCAGCATGGAGTACGTCGACGGCAGCGACCTCAAGAAGCGTGTCAAGGGCGGCCCCCGCATGACGCACAAGGAGGTCTTCCACTACGGCATCCAAATCGCGGAGGCCCTCGCCTACGCGCACCGGCTCGGCATCGTCCACCGCGACGTCAAGCCCGCGAACATCATGCTCACGTCCAACAACGACGTTAAGGTCACGGATTTCGGCATCGCCAAACTGATGGACCAGACGGCGGATGGCACGCTCGCGGGCGCCGTCATCGGCACACCGCTCTACATGTCCCCCGAGCAGGTCCAGGGCATCCCGGTGGACAACCGGGCGGACATCTACAGCTTTGGCATCATGCTCTACGAGTTCGTATCCGGCCGCCCCCCGTTCACGGAGGGAGACCTCGCATACCAGCACCTCCACCGCGAGCCCGACCCCATCACCGACTGCCCGCCGAGCCTCTGGGCGATCATCCGCAAGTGCCTCGCCAAGTCGAAGGACGACCGGTGGCAGAACGCGGAGGAGATCGTCGCCGCCCTGCGGCAGAGCCGCGACGTGGTGGCGCTCGGATAGCCGCGTCGACATGGCCACCCCACCCCAGCCGGTCCTCAGGATCCGCGACCTTTCCGTGCGCGGCGGGGAACACCTCCTGCTCGACGGCGTGTCGCTCGACCTGTCGCCCGGGGACCTGGGGATGTTGATCGGACCAAACGGGGCGGGGAAGTCCACGCTCATCCGCGCCGTGCTGGACCTGATCCCCGTCGAGTCGGGCACCATCCTGGTCGCCGGCACGGACTGGCGCGAGGCCGCCTCCCGCCGGCACATCGGCTACGTCCCGCAGACGTTCTCCCTCGAGCGGACCATCCCGCTCACGTGCGGGGAGTTCCTCGCGGACTACGCCGCCACGCGGGCGCTGCTCCCGGGCTCGCGACCGTTGAACCGCGCCGCACAGCGGGACATGGCCGCACGCCTCGGCCTGGCACGGAAGCTTGATCGTCCCCTGGGCGTGCTCTCCGGCGGGGAGATCCAGCGGCTCCTCATCGCAGCGGCGTTCCTCGGAGACCCCGAGCTCATCTTCCTCGACGAGCCGCTCGCCGGCATCGACGTGCAGGGCGAGGGGGACTTCCACGAAATCGTCGACTCCTACCGGGCGGATCATCCCGCCGCGGCGTTCCTGGTCGTCTCGCACGACATCGGAGTCGTGTACCGCAAGGCCACCCGCGTCTTTTGCCTCAACCGCCGCATCCACGCCGAGGGACCCCCCTCAGAGGCGCTCACGCACGAGACGTTCGAGAAGCTCTATGGGATGTCGCACTTCCCCGGCGCCCACCACCACCACGTCCACTGAGGGAGTTGGAACACATGCTGTTCAAGGGCATTCCCGCCGCCCGCGTCGCGATGATCCGCCATTGCGGTTCCGTGCGCTCGCTCCTCCCCGGCCAGCTCATCTTCGGCGAAGGCGACCCCGCGTACGGATTGTTCTACGTCATCTCCGGGTCGGTCGAGATTCATCGAATGGGGACCTCAGGGGCCGTAGCCCTCGCGGAACTGAGGGCTGAGGAGTGCTTCGGCGAGATGGGGCTGCTCTCGGAGGCGCGGACCCGGACCGCTTCGGCCCGCGCCGGGGCGAACGGCGCCGTCGTGTTTGAGATCGGCGTCGATCCCGTTCGGCTCCTCGCGGATGCCGGCGACCACGAGAGCGCGCTCGCCATCATGCAGAACCTCGTCGGCGTGCTCGGACGCACGTTGCACCGCAAGGACCAGGAAGGCGGGCCGAGGGTGCATCCGCGCGGCGGCGCGGGAGCCGCCCTTGGGGAGACCGCTGGGCGCGCCCTCGCCACGATCGAGGCGAGCCTGCCCCGCGGCATGTGGAGCCGCATCTTCCACCATCGCGTCCTCAAGCCGGGACATGTGCTGTGCCGTGCAGGCGATGAGCCCGACGGCTTTCACTTCATCAAGTCGGGGCTCCTACACGTCCATCGAGGGGATGGCAGGGACGGCGATCCGATCATCGCGGAGGTTTACGCCCCTGCGCTGGCGGGCGAGGTCGGCTTCTTCTCTGGCCAGCCCCGCTCGGCGACTTTGGTCGCGGCGACCGATGTGGACTCAACGCACTTCACGGCGGGGGAGTTCGGCAAGTTGCGCCGGGATAGCCCGGAGGATGCGTTGCGTGTGCTGATGGCGGCCGCACAACTCGCCGCATGCCTCATCGCCCAGCGCGAGGAGTGGTAGCCTCGCCGGCGATCCCCGCCTTCAGGTAGCCCAGCTCCACGACGTAGAGATGGAGCTGCCGCCGATACTCGAGGGTCCGGTAGGCGACGTCGACGAACGTGCGCTGCGCGTCCATCAGGTCGAGGAATGTCGCGCGTCCCGCCGCATAGTCGGCGCGGACGCGGGCGTGCGCAGCGCGCGCCTCCGGCAGGAGGACATCAACCCCCACCGAGGCGAGCGTGTCATACTCGGTGACGCGCTGGAGCACCTCATCGAGCCGCACCTCAAGGTCGAGCCCGGTCCCGCTGGCGGCTTCCCCCGCCGCGGCGAGTGCCGCCCGTGCCGAATCCACCGCGCCTTGCTTCCTGTCGAACACGGGGACTGGGATCGAGATGCCCCCGCCGGCGTACCCCTCGTCCATGCGCGCGTCGTAGCCCCCCGCAGCGCGGACCGTCACGTCGGGGATGCCCTCGGCGCGCGCAAGTGCGACTGCCGCCTCGGCCGCGCGGATGCGCGCCAGTGCAAGCGCGGTCTCGGGATGCGCCGCGATCGCCTCGCGCGTGGGCACGGCAAGCGCCCCGCGCGGCATCGCGGACAGCAGTTCCCCCCGCACATCACCGGGAAGCACCTCCGTGGAGCCGACCAGCCGCCGCAGCCGCAGCAGGGCGAAGATGCGCTCCGCGGTCGCCTTCGTCACGTCGAGGTCGAGTTCGCCGACGTGCAGGCCCGCCCGCGCAGCCTCCCTTTCGGAAAGTTCGCCATGCAGGTCCGACTCTTGGGCCAGTTCATGGTCGGCCTCGACCATCTCGAGGACCTCCCGGGCGAGCGTCTCCGACTCGAGCTGGTAGAGCACTTCGACGACGCCCGCCTCGACCTCGCGCGCGACGCGCGCCTCGGTGGCGTGCAACTCGCACCGCGCGACCTCGGCTCGCATTCGGGCCGCCTCGACACCCCGCGCCCGTCGTCCCCCAACGGGCAGCGGCTGCGAGAGGGCGAACTCCGTCCGGCCACGGCCTTCCCCGCCCCCCGTCAGAATGTCGTACTGTCCGGCTTCGAACTCGGGGTTGGGCAACACCCCCGCCTGCCGGGCGTTCCCATCCGCAACCCCGACTTCGGCCCGGAGGCGGCGCAGTTCGGGATTGAACTCGAGCGCGAGCGCTCTGAGTTCACCCGAGTCGAGACCGTCGCCCTCGCGCGCCCGCTTCAAGGCCTCGGCGGCCTCCGTGCGTGCTGCGACGGCGATCCCGGAGGGGGCCAAGCCGCCACCCGGGCCAGCGCAACCCGCCGCACACGCGAGCAGCACGAAGACCGCGGCTCTCCCGGCCCTTCGCCCTGCTTGACCCCGGACGGTCGAAACCTGACGTTTCCGATGGCTGGAGATCATTCGCAATAATAGCCCCGTGCGCCCACGATCCTCACGCCGTGGGCCGCGGCACAAGAGCACACCACACGGAGTATCGTCCCCCCTCATGAGCGCAAAGCTACTCGTCGATGGCGTTGGCAACTGGGCTTTCACCTTCGAGCTGAACGCCAACAAGGTCACACGCATCGGCAGGACCAAGGAAAACGAGTTGTCGCTCCCTGAGGGAAGCGTCTCGACAAGGCACGCCGAGATCTACTGCGACGGGGAGGACTGGCACATCCGTGACGTAGGAAGCCACAACGGCACCTACCTAAACAAGGTGAAGGTCACGGACGCGGCCATCAAGGATGGCGACATCCTCAAGATCGGCAAGTGCGACCTCGTCTTCCACAACACAGCAAAGAAGCGCAAGATCGCGGAAGACACCCTCTCGATGATCTCGTCGCACGAGGGCCAGCTCCGCCAATTCGTGGAGGAATCCGCCCACGGCCAGGCGATCGCGCTCCCGAACCTGATCGCCAATCAGGGAGGCGCCGGGGATGCCGTCCCCATCGCCGGAGGGGGAGGGTTCTCCGCGGAGGACAACATGTGGATCGCGACGAAGATGGTCGAGGCGCTCGCGGAACTGGCCAAGCCCCACGAGGACAAGTACGAGCTCTTCCGCGCCATCGTCGGGTCGCTCAAGCGTTCCGTCGCCGCGGACAACGGCTTCGTCATGATGGTCGATCCGAAGGTGAACCGCTGGGTCATCCGCGCCTGGGTCGGTGATTACATGCAGTGGAACTCCTACGAGCAGGAGCACCCACTGCCTTTGACGATCGCAAAGAAGGCCTTCAGCGACAAGCGCGTCCTGACCAATGCCGTCGCCAAGGGCGAGGTGGAGTCCGCCAGCGCGAGCTTCAAGAAGCTGAACGTCGCCGGCTACATCGCAGTCCCCCTCGTGGAGGGCAGCGCCTCGAAGGGCCTGCTCTACTTCGACACGCGCGAGAGCCAGCGGATGTTCACCCCCCGGGAGGTCGAGTTGGTCTCGCGCCTGGGTGGGTACGTCCTTGAAATCGAGCGGCGGGAGGGGTAGGCGGTTCGTTTGTCCGCATTCGTGCAAAAACGGTTCGCTGTTCCCCCGTTCTTGCGGGCGATGGACAACCTCACCGAACGGTGCCGGGTCGTTTGAATACGCGGCATTGAATTCCCGGCCTCGAACCGGGTAGGTTTCGCATGTGCCGCCCACGGCGTCACCAAGGAGCATTCGCATGACTCGCGTCCTCTCAGGGCTGCTCGCCCTGCTCTTGCTCGTAGCTTCCGCAAACGTCGCGCGTGCGGTGGACTACGTTGATCCAGTCCGCCCGGCGAAAAACCGGCTGACCGGCCTCGCCATCGGCCCCGCGCCCCCCGCCGGCGGCAAGGTCCAGGTCCCCATCATCACCTGGGGTGGCGACATCGCCACGATCCAGTACAACGGCGGCATGGCAACCACCCCCGACTCAGCGTTTGGCAAGGCGGGCCTCAACCTCAGCCTCGTCAAACAGGACGACAGCGTGGCGCAGGTCCGCGACTATCTCTCGGGCAAGAGCCCCTTCCTCCGCGGCACGATGGGGATGATCAACACGTACTCGGAGGCGCTGAACGCCGATCCCGCGACGCGCCCCGTCGTTATCCTCCAGCTCACCTGGTCGACGGGTGGCGACTGCCTCGTCGTCCGCGACTCGATCAAGTCCCCCAAGGACCTCAGGGGCCGCACCATCGCGCTCCAGCAGTATGGCCCCCACGCCGAGTACATGGACCAGGTCCTGCGCGACGCCGGGCTCCAGTGGACGGACGTCAACATCAAGTGGCTCGACGAACTCTACGACACCAACGGCCGGCCGGACGATCCGGCCGCCGCGCTCCGGGGCGATTCCTCCGTGGACGCCGTGTTTTGCATCAGCCCGGATGCCGCCGCGCTCACCTCGAACATGACGACGGGCACTGGGGCCGAGGGCTCTGTCCGTGGGGCGCGCGTCCTCCTCACCACCAAGACTGCCTCCCGCGTGATCTCCGACGTGTACGCCGTGCGGAAGGACTTCCTCGACGCGAACCGCGCATGGGTTGAGAAGTTCGTGAAGGCTCACCTCGATGCGCAGGGCGCGATGGCCGAGCTTGTCCGCAGGAAGGACGGCGCCTACCGCTCGATGCTTTCGCTCGCGGCGGACAAGCTGCTGGACAATCCGCAGGCCACCGCCGACGCCGAGGGATTGCTCGCGGACTGCACTTTTGCGCTGGCCGTGGGTAATGCGGACTTCTTCACGAACTCGGGCAATCTGGTGGGCTTCGAGCCGACCGTCCGCCGCAACCAGTCATGGCTCGTCACGCAGGGCTACGTGACCGTGGCGCAGAGGCTCGAGTGGGCGAACTGGGACTACACCAAGTTTGGCGTCGCCAGCGGCGCCGCGGCACCACGCGTCGCCTTCAAGGAGCAGGCCGCCCAGAAGGCTGTCGCCGAGTCCGGCGACCAGAACATCCTCTTCGAGTTCGAGATCCTCTTCGGCCCGAACCAGAACGAGTTCAACGAGGTGCAGTACGGCGCCCAGTTCCAACGGGCCCTCGAGCTCTCCGCCACCTACTCCGGCGCCGTGCTCGAAATCGTCGGCCACTCGGATCCGTACCGGTACCTGAAGATGAAGATCAAGGACAAGGCGAGCGAGGAAGTCCTCGCGCGCCAGCGCCAGGCGGGGCTGAACCTGTCGCTCCAGCGCTCGAACGCCGTCCGCGACTCCCTCATCGCCTACGCGGGCTCCAAGGGCATCGCCATCAACGAGTCCCAGTTCATCACGACCGGCAAGGGCTACGACGTTCCCAAGGTCCCGGAGCCGCGCAGCGAGGACGACCTGGCGAAGAACCGCCGCGTCCAGTTCCGCATCGTGAACATCGAGTCGGAATCCTCCGAGGTCTTCGAGCCCCTCTTCTGAGCGGGGCCCGGGCTTCCGAGGCGACGCAGGTTTCCGTCGGCAGGAGGTGCCGCATGAAGAAGCTGGCCATCGTGGCTGCGCTCTCGGTGCTGGCCACCATCACATGGGGCCAGGGCGCGAAGAAGCGCGAACCCCGCCTCGAGGGGAACCTCGCCGTGGTCTTTGACGCCTCGGGGAGCATGTCCGGCGCGCCCATCCGCGAGGCCAAGAAGAGCCTCGAGAGCTTCCTGCGCGCGATGCCCGAAGACTGGAACGCCGGCGTGATCGTGTTCGACAAGAAGGGCACGCGGGAACTCCTCCCGATGGGGAAGTACACCGCGGAGGAGGTCCGAAAGGCGGTGGATCCCATCTCGGCCGGGGGCGGCACGCCCCTGGGTCAGGCGATCGGCCTCTCCCGTGGCATGCTCAACGAGCGCCGCAAGGTCCAGCAGGGGTATGGAACGTACCGCCTCCTCGTCGTTACGGATGGCGAGGCGACCGATGTGGCCAAGATGCGCGCCGCATCCTCACGCGTCGTCTCCGACGGCACGGACATGATCGTGATCGGCTTCCGGATCAAGGGAGGGCACTCGCTCCGCAAGTACGCCACCGACTACCGCGAGGCCGGGGACGAGGCGGCACTCTCCCGAGCAATGCAGGCGGCGCTTGCGGAGGCCAACCCTGCCGATGAGAACTTCGCCTTCGAGGATCTGTTCAAGTAGCCGAATCAGAGGACCACGACCACGCCCCCCGGCGGACCATGAAACGCAACACCGTCTTCTTCATCATCGCGATCCTCGTCATTGGCGGCGCCATCTTCGCCAGTGCGCGGCTGATCACGTGGCTGAATGAACGCAGGAAGGCGGAGGTCGAGGTCTCGTCCAGCGATGCCGTCCAGCTCGCCGAGCGCGTCCGCATCGCGGCCGACGGATGGTCGGGATACGCCGTCCTCCGCAGCCCCCAGTTCCGCCGCTACCTCGAGGCCCAGGGGATCGGGATCGAGGTCACGGACGACAAGGCCGACTACGGCGCGCGCATGGCCAAGCTCGCCGCCGGCGAGTATGACATGGTGGTGGCGACGCTCGACACCTACCTGTTGAACGCGCGCCAGCAGTCCTACCCCGGCGTGATCGTCTTCGTCATCGACGAGTCGAGGGGCGGTGACGGGATTGTGGCATCCAAGGAAGTCAAGACGCTGAACGGGCTCGCCGCCCCGGGGGTGCGGATCGCCCTGACGCCGAACAGCCCGAGCGACTTCCTCCTGCGCGCCGTGGCCTCGCACTTCGACCTGGCGCCGCTCAAGGTCGCGGGGGACTGGCGCGTCGAGACAACAGGTTCCGAGGGCGCCCTCAAGTCCCTCCGCGCCGGCGCCGTTCAGGCCGCCGTGCTTTGGGAGCCCGAGCTCTCGGAGGCCACCGCCGACGGCTCCTTCCAGAAGCTCTTCACCACCCAGAAGACCGAGGGGCTGATCGTCGACGTCTGCATCGTGCGCCGCGAATTCGTCGTCCAGAAGCCCAAGGTCGTCGAGGACTTCGTGCGCAGCTACTTTCAGTCGCTCCGGTTCTACATGGCTGACCGCGGCGCATTCGAGGAACTCGTCGCGAAGGACGCCGGCACCACCCCCGCGAGGGCGAAGCTCCTGCTGGACGGCATCGCGTTCGCAACGCTGACCCGGAACGCCCAGCACTACTTTGGCGTCGTTCCGGGGGAACTCGCGCGCGAGGAGCTCCTGTCCAGCCTGCGCGCCGCAACGGAGGTCCTCGTGGAGACGCGGCTCCTGCCGGAGGACCCCCTCAAGGGCGACTACAAGCGCATCACCAACAGCTCCTTCGTGGCCGCCGCCTACAAGACCACCGGTTCCAACGGGGCCACCTCGACCGTCTTCAAGGACCCGGGCTCGACCCCCGATCCGACCCCGGAGCTTCCCATCGACTTCCCGGCGCTCGGCCCTGCGGATTGGGAAAAGCTCTCCATCATAGGCACCCTGCGAGTTCGCCCCATCTACTTCCAGAGCGGCACCGCCGCCCTGACGGACGAAGGCGCGCGGGAAATCGAGGGCATGGCGAAGGACCTCGCGCTCTACCCGCGCTACCGCCTGCTCGTCCGCGGCCACACGTCGATCGACGGCGACACGGACGCCAACGTGCAGCTCAGCCAGCAGCGCGCCGACGCGGTCGCCGAACAGCTTTCCCGCAAGTTCAGGATCCCCCCCTCGCGCATCCGCGCCATGGGAGTCGGCGGTGCGATGCCCCTTCCGCAGGAGGAGGGAGAGTCCGACCGTCGCTGGAAGGGGCGCCTCCCGCGCGTGGAAGTCCTCCTTGTCGAGGACCCTGCGATCGGCTGATCCCACAGCCCGCCCGCGACGCCGGGACTTTCGTCTTTCCACTCATCGCCGGGGACCCTTGAATCATCCCCATGCCCCCGCAACGCGACATGGCGACGCTGCGTCGCGAGATCATCAAGGAGGTCGTCCAGCACCCGCTGACGCTCTACCCGATTGGCGCGGCCGCCGTCTGCATCGCCTGGGGCGCGTCGTTCTCCCCCACGCCGGCGACCGTGGTTGGGGCCATCGGGGGCGCGGCCCTCGGCGTTGTCGGCGCGTTCTACAACCTGCTCATCCGGGGCGAGCACATGCGGGACCGCATCCTCGCTCGATGGGACCGCGAGGAAGCCGCCGCCCGGGAGGCCGCCAAGGTCTCCACCCGGCAGGAGCTCATCACCGCCCGCCGATCCGACGACCTCGTCCGGCTTTTCGACGATTTTGAGGCGATGCGCGAAGTCCTCCTCGACGCACTCACCCGGTCGGAACTCTCGGACCTGCGCCGCGCCGAGATCGAGCTCCTCGCCGAGGAAAACCACCAGGAATCCCTGCGGATCTTCGGCCGCCTTGCATTCCTCCAGCGCAAGCTGACGCGGCTCCTCGACCACGGTCCCGGACGCAACGCCGCGTCGAGCGACGCCGTCCGCGCCCTGCGAGAGGAGAGGCAGGCGCTCAGCGCCCAGGTCCGGCTCCTCATGGAGGCGCTCGACCAGATCTCCAAGGAGATGCCCCGCCTCGGGGAGGAAGCCGTCGAGGACTCCCAGCGCGAACTCGAGAAGCTCCGCGACTCAATCCGCGTCGCGCGCGCGGCCCAGAAGGCCATCGACGAGCAGATTGCAGCAAACCCCGAACGGTCGCTCCAGTAGTCCGCGACCTGCGGCGCCAAACGATCGAGGGACCACGCATGCTATTCATGGTGATCGAGCGATTCCGCGACAACGACATGATCCCCGTCTACAGGCGCGTGCGCGACGCGGGGAGGATGCTCCCCGAGGGTCTCCTGTACATCGACAGTTGGATTGAGCCCAGTTTCGCGCGCTGCTTCCAGCTCATGGAGTGCAGCGACCTGCGCCTGCTCCAGGAGTGGGTGCTCCAGTGGCGGGGGTGCGGGGTTGAGTTCGAGATCGTCCCCGTGGTCCCAAGCAAGGACACGCGGGAGGTCGTGGCGCCGCACATAGGCACGGATTGAGGCGGTGGGGCGGCCCGCAAAGCGGTTGCCTTCAGCCCCGTCCGGTCCCCAACATCTTTCCCGCAGCGCAAGCCAGTCAGGATTCCACGGGACACCCATGGCCACACGCACCGTTGAGCACTTCTACGAGAACCTCGAATCCATGCAGATTAACATGGGTCCGCAGCACCCGTCCACGCACGGCGTGCTCCGAGTCGTTCTCGACCTCGACGGTGAGACGATCAACAAGGCTGTCTGCCACCTCGGCTACCTCCACCGCGCCAAGGAGAAGCACGCCGAGTACAAGACCTACCACCAGTTCATCCCCTACACGGACCGGATGGACTACCTCGCGCCGATGTCGAACAACACCGGCTTCGTGATGACGGTGGAAAAGGCGCTGGGCCTGGAGATCACGCCCCGCTGCAAGTACCTGCGCACTCTCCTCTGCGAACTCGCCCGCATGTCCGCGCACCTGCTGTGGTTCGGCACGAACGCATTGGAACTCGGCGCCATGACCCCGTTCCTCTGGGCGTTCAGCCAGCGCGAGAAGCTGTACGACATCTTCGAGTGGATCGCCGGGGCGCGGTTCACGGTTTCCTACATGCGCGTCGGCGGCGTCGCCCGCGCCGACTACCCCCATTGGCGGCAGATGGTCCGCGAGTTCCTCGACGGGTACATCAAGCAGCACCGCGAGTTCGAGCTCATGCTCAACGAGAACGAGATTTTCACGCGGCGGCTCATCGACGTCGGGGCCATCGGCCCGAAGGACGCGGTCGACTGGGGCCTCACCGGCCCGGCGCTCCGCGCATCAGGCGTCGCGCGCGACATCCGGAAGGACGAGCCCTACCTCGCCTACCCCGAGTTCGAGTGGAACGTGGTCACCGAGACCAAGGGCGACTGCATGGCGCGCTACTACGTCCGCATGGGGGAGCTGCGCGAGTCCCACAAGATCGCCATCCAGGCGCTCGACAAGCTCGAACAGTGCGCCGCCCGCAACGAGCCCGTCAACATTGACAACCCCAAGGTGTTCTTCCCCAACCGCGAAAACGTGAAGAAGTCGATGGAGGACCTCATCCACCACTTCATGCTCGCGAGCGAGGGCTTCAAGGTTCCCCCCGCTGAGGTTTACCACGCCATCGAGGGACCCAAGGGGGAGCTCGGGTTCTTCCTCGTCAGCGACGGCGGTCCGAAGGCCTACCGCCTGGGCGTCCGAAGCCCGAGCTTCCTGAACCTCCAGTGCCTCGACTTCATCAGCCGTGGGCACATGCTGGCGGACATTGTCGCCATCATCGCCAGCCTCGACCCCGTCATGGGCGAGGTTGATCGCTAGCCCGGGCGGGCCCCCGCGGCCCAATCAAACACTTTCCTCGATTGGCCCCTTCCCTTCCTGCGGGAGGGGGACGTAGCGTGTTCCACGCTGCCACGGCATGCGCCACGGGCCGCGATGGAGCCAAGATGATCCGAGACCTCAAGAGGGTGTTTTCGCGGGCACAGGACATCTCCGTCCCCGTGTGGCCCGGCATGACCGTGTATCCCGGCGACTGCGAGACCGCATCCATCCTCGCGATGGAGCCGGGGCCCGGGCAGCCCGTCAGCGTCACGCACTGGACACTGTCCGCCCACGCCGGAACCCATCTGGACGCCCCGTCGCACTTCATACCGGGCGCGCGCCGAATCGACCAGTTTCGCCCCTCCGAACTCTTCTTCCGCGCCCTCGTCACAACCGCGGAACCACCCGGCCGGAACGTGGATATCGCGCAGGTGCGCAGGCTCGAGGTCCACCTCCGCGATTGCGACGCCGTGCTTTTCCGCACCCGGTCCGACGCGAGGTGGACGGCCGAGCCCTTCGACACGGCCCACGGCGCAATCCTCCACGATGCCGCCGAGAAGCTTGCCCACATGGACCATCTGCGCCTCGTCGGGATCGAG
>CAZUCD010000063.1:0-20210 GCA_964618855.1 uncultured Candidatus Sumerlaeota bacterium | reverse complement strand
CCGTGGATGTGGCACGACACCGCGGCTCGCCTCGCGGAGTACGCGCGGTTCGTCACGGAGCACAGGTTCTACGGCGTGTGGTACATGGGACGGCTGAACGATCCCGACACGAGCCCGGTCCCCTGGCACTACGTGCCCGTGATGCTGGCAGCGACGGCGCCAGTGGCGTGGCTGGGCGCGGTTGGGTTCGGATGGGGATGGGTTGCATGGGTGGCGGCGGGGCGGCGGCGGCTGCCGCGGGCGTGGACGCTGATGGCGGCGCTTGCGCTCGCGCCGCTTGCGGCTGCCTGCCTGCCCACGACGCCTCGCTACGACGCTATCAGGCTGTTCCAGCCGGCGCTCGGGCCGATGGTGGTCCTCGCGGCCGCCGCCGTCGCGGCGCGTCGTCGCGTGCGCCGCCGGGCCCCCGTGTGGCGCCTCGCCATCGCCGCCCTGGGCGGGGCCATCGTCCTGGAGGCCTACGGCTTTGCCGCCGCGCCCCACCCCCTGTCGTTCTACAACGTCCCCACGCTCCTGGCGGGGAGCCGCGCCGACGTGTTCCCGCTGGAGCGCACCTACTGGGGGGAGGCCATCGACCCGACCGTGGTCGCGGACCTCAACACGATGCTGCCCCCCGGGGCGCGCGTGAAGACGCTCGCGCTGCACGCCGAGAGCTTCGCGATCCTCCAGCGCTGGGGGGTCCTGCGGCGCGACATCACTTTCGACGGAGAGCCACCCTACGACGCGCACATCGTGCAGAACCGGCGGGGCTTCTGGCGCAACGCGGAGTGGTCCATCCACTCATCGCGCGAACCGCTGCGCTCGTGGCACCGCACGCTCCCGAAGGCGGAGCCGCTCGTCTGGCTCCACGACGGCCGCCCACCGGGCGGGTGACGGGAAGGACGTGCTAACTCGTTTGAAAACCAACCAACCAACCAACCAACCTAACCGCATTCCATGAACGCGCCCGGGCGGTCCCGGCGCGGGGAGTGCGGAGGGTATGCGTTGTGGATTTTGGTTCGTGGCAATCATGATGCTCACGTTGCACGACGCGATGGGTGCCGTCCCCTGCCCCTGCACGACCGGGTGGGTGCAGAAGGCAACGCACGTCGCCCTGCCCTGCCCCGGCAAGCCGGATGGCCCGCGCGGGGTCCGCGGGCCCATCGTCCTCAAGTTTGGGGGCAAGGTGGTTGCACGATCCGATGGACCCGTTGGCGAGATCACGGTCTGCCTCGGCGAGACGAACATCCTTGTTGCCGACGATTGCACGGACTTCGACGTGTGCGCCAAGCCTGAGCCCGGCGCGTCGCCGTGCGATTGGTACGACTTTCAGGTGTCGAGCGCATTCAATTGGACTGCGGACCCGCTCATTGGTCGGCCATCCGCAGTCCAGACGCATCCATTCCCCTCGCATGGACAGGATTTCGAAATCAATGCGCAATCGCTGGGCGCCTTCACCGTGACGTTCACGGCCTCGGAGGGCCCCGCCACAAATCCCGACGGGTCGCCCACCTGCCGCACCGACGACGGCGCACTCTCCGCATCGGTCCGCGTCATCGTGAAGGAGGGATGCGGCACTTGGTGCAAGGAGGGGGAAGAACTTCGGGTCCTCGTGGAAGATACAGCCTTCAAGCGACAATCCCCTCCCTACCGCGAGTGCCCGGAGTGCGTGGGGCCCGGCGGGGGCACCCCGTGCAACCAGTGGCAGCCGATGGTGTTCATGCCGCAGGGGTTGCCGCTTGCCGTGTCACACTACGAATCCAGCACCTACGTCCACCCGGGCAGCGAATGCGAGTTCCTGACGATGGAGTGCAAGACCGAAGGGACTCCTGATCCCCAGACGGACCTGTTCTTCCACCACCGCCTCTTTGCGCGCGCGGGAGCCACGCAGATCGGCCATTGCATTTTTCCGAAGGGATGCAACGCGGTCTATTCGAAGGAAGTCCCCGCGCGCTGCGGCGGAAAGTCTCGCATTGCCGAGACCATGCATCTGGTGCAGTCTCCGTGGCCTTGCCCGAATGGCATGTACAAGTTCCGAGTCACGCGCTACCGGGCGTACGCAGGCGAGACGGCCCCGCCGGAGGAGTACTCCGTTTACTATGGCACATCCTCTGTTAAGTGCATAAAGGACCCGCAGAACCCCGGAAGCTGCCGGTACGTCAAGAACGAGGCGTTCGATGTGAACATCTTCGCGCGTATCACGAACCACATCACCAACTCAGGCGAGGCAACGGCTCCATGTTCTCCCCCAACCGAAACTGCGCCATCCTGATTCTGGCGACGCTCCTGCGATGCGCGGTGGCCCAGGAAGCCCGTCCTGCGTTCAACGATCCCCAGGTGTGGCAAGAGGACGAAGGGGACCCCGTGTACATGGGGTACCTCCTGTACGAGAATCCTCTCATCCGATTGGAGGGTGTTGCCAAAGGCGGAGTCATCGAGGTCGTCGACACATTCCGTCGCATGGAGGGCCGCCGATACATCGTTGAAACCAAACCCGGAGAAACCGGGGAAGAAGTGACTGCCCGCATTCGGCAGACGATGCTGGACTCTTCCGATTTCGGCCCTCCGGGAGACACGAGCGAAACCAAACGGGAAAACCTGTTCCGCAGTTTTTATGGTATTGGCGGAACGGAATCCGGGTTTGGTTTTACGCCCACCCCGCGCGCCTTGGCCGGGTTCGTGGACTGGAAAACGAGCTGCGTGCACTACAAGTGGCGCAATGCCCCGGACTACAATGTCATCGCCGCGCCAACCGCCTATCCTCATAGGCCCTACTTGGCGCCGTCGGCTGACCACGCGCGCTATCCCGTTCTCAGTTTAGACCGGCACAGCGCACTCGATCCAGGAGAGGAGATGGTTGTCGTCTACGCCTACCAAGGCTGGCGTCCCTCCGCGCCCGCGCACATCGAGATCGACCGCTGCACCTTCCGCGAGACCGCCGACGCACCGCATGTGCTTGGGCTGCATCCCAATTGGCAGCGGGTGGACCTTCCAGGCCAGGCGGCCCCCTCGCTTTCGCGTGCGCCCAAGCTGCCCCCGGAGGAATTCAAGAGCGCCCTCGTCCGGCCCGCGAAGGACGCGCCGCAGGAGGTGATCTACGCCTACATCCAGGGGCGGGACCTCGAGTCCGTTGCACGCAAGGAGTTCAGGCTCGCGCAGGAGGCCCGCGAGGCCGAGAGCGCGCGCATCCGCAAGTCCCGCGGCTCGCGCCTCGACAAGCCCGAGGAGGACAAATCCTACCAATCCCTCCGCATTCCCTCTGGCGTGGCGGCGATCTACCGACCCGTCCTCGTCACGCCGGCGGACCGGCACGAGGTGGGCCTGCGCCTCAAGTTCGACGTGCCGGGGCTCAGCGTCGAGCGCGCGCCGGCCCGCGTGCGCCTGCTCGCGCACGTCGGCGCGGCGTACTCGGTGGACGAGGCTGTGCGCAAGTTTGTCGCCTCGGGCACCGGGGCCGACCCGGCCGCGTTCGGGCTCGCCGAGCTCGCGAGCCTGGGCCCCGGGAGCCTTCCAGCGGACTGGACCGACTACACCTCCGCCGCGAAGTTCGGGGACGAAGGCATCCTCATCCCCGGCGGCGCGGAGGAGATGTCGCTCGTCGTGCTGGCGGAGAACCTCGGCGACATCGAACTCGGCATCGATTGGTTCTGGTGCCGGAAGCTGAACTGCTCGGACGAGATCCCCCAGGGCTGGGACCCTTACAGGGTTGAGTAGGGCACTCGCCGGATTGTCGTAGCCGGGGAGTCGCGGTGTGAGGGGCTTCGGAGGCGAGGGTGGCACGGGCATCCTGCCCGTGTATGCCGGAGAAGCGGCCTCCTCCTGGACGGGGACCACTCCGTCTGCCAGCCCAGATGGCGGCAGTTGTGGAGTAGCGGGTGATACTGGGAAGGGCGCCAGCGTGGCCTGCACGGGCAAGATGCCCGTGTATGCCGGAGAAGCGCCCTCCTCCTGGACGGGGACCACTCCGTCTGCCAGCCCAGATCGCGGCAGATGTGGAGTAGCGGGTGATACTGGGAATGGCGCCAGCGTGGCCTGCACGGGCAAGATGCCTGTGCCACCCTTCCTGTGTGTCGCATTGTGGCGCTGAAGGATCGGTTTGCATGGTGGCAGGGCCGGGAAAGTCCCAGCCCTGCCTCGAATGAACCCCGAACCACGATTGATCAATCGGCGCTCGCGGTGCGCTTGTCGTACTTGCGGACGAGCTCGGCGAACTCGCTGCGGTAGCCCTCGAGGTCGTTCTCGCGCGCGGACTCGGCGAGCTGCGCGAGGAGCTCGCCGGAGAGGACCCCGGCCTCCTCGTCCCCGCGCAGGACGAGCCCGAACGTCGCGACGCATGAGGCGAACACGAAGTCGTCGCTGCAGCGGGCGAACTCGCGGCCGTCGTCGCGCACGGCGACCTCCAGCTTCTCGCTCGTGTCGGAGGCCGGCGCCTTCCAGCGCACCTTCACCGTCAGCAACTCGTCGGTCCTCCCCGTCGTGGTCGCGTCGTCCTGGTACTTGAGCGGATCAACCGTCGGCAGCGCCTTCCCCATGTCCACCCCCGCCGGGACGATCTCGTAGAAGGCGGTGACGGTATGCCCGGCGCCGATCTCCCCCGCGTCCTTCCTGTCGTTGTTGAAGTCCTCGTTCGCCATCAGCCGGTTTTCGTAGCCGACGAGGCGGTACGCCTGGACCTGCGCGGGGTTGAACTCGACCTGGATCTTCACGTCCTTGGCGATGGTGAGGAGCGTGCCGGACGCCTGCTCCACGAGCGCCTTCTTCGCCTCCGCGAGTGTGTCGATGTAGGCGTAGTTCCCGTTCCCGCGGTTGGTGATCTGCTCCATCATGGCATCGTTCAGGTTCCCCGTGCCGAAGCCGAGCACGGTCAGGAACACGCCGGACTTCGCCTTCTCCTCGACGAGGCGCGTCAGGTCCCCGTCCCCCGTCGTGCCGACGTTGAAGTCGCCGTCGGTGCAGAGGATGACGCGGTTGATGCCGTCCTTGATGAAGTTCTCGGCGGCGGTCTTGTAGGCGAGTTCGATGCCTGCGCCGCCATTTGTCGAGCCGCCGGACTCGAGGCCGCCGAGGGCTCGCCCGATCGTGGCGGTGTCGTTGCCCGCCGTCGGCGGGAGCGCCAGCCCGCTCGCGCCCGCGTACACGACAATGCTCACGCGGTCCGTTGGGCGCAGCTTCCCTGCCAGCAGCCCGAGCGACTCCTTCACGAGCGGCAGCTTGTCGGGCGAGTTCATCGAGCCGGATACGTCCACCAGGAACACGAGGTTTGCGGGGGGGCGCTGGTCCGTGGAAATCTCCCTCCCCTTGATGCCGATGCGGACAAGGCGGTGCTCGGGCTCCCAGGGGCAGCCCCCCGCCTCCACGTGCACGGCGAAGGGGTTGCCGTCGGTGGGCGGCGCGTACTCGTACGGGAAGTAGTTGATCATCTCCTCGATGCGCACGGCGTCCTTCGGGGGCGCCTGGCCAGCCGAGAGGAGGCGCCGCACGTTCGAGTACGACGCCGTGTCGACGTCGATCGAGAAGGTGGAGAGCGGCGCGGCCTGCGCGAGCCGGAACGGGTTGTCGTCGATGCGCGAGTAGCGCTCGCGGTCGAACTCCTGCTCCGTGCCCGGCGTCACCCAGATCGGGGGCGCGGTGGGGGAGCCGTTCTTCACGCGCCAGACGTCGCCCGACGAGACCGTCGTCCACTTTGCGGGCGCGTTGTGGTCGACGGTGCGGAGCGCATGCATCTCCTGGGCGGAGCGGGCGGTCATGCTCGCGCCTGCGAGCCGCATTTCCGCCTGCCGCCGCGACGCGATGCTGCGCGACTGCGACTCCATGAAGTTCGGCGTGGCAAGACATGCCAGGCCCGCGATGACAGCCGCGACTCCAAGTACTTCGAGCACGCGAAGCGTTGTCCGGTTCATGGTGGCCTCCAGATGCTTGGGGATTGTAGGTACCCGACGCGGCAACCCCGCGAAGGGATTGGCGGGGACGTCGAAAATCGTCAGGGCAATCGGCGTGCCCGAACCCTGCGCGACGATTATCCGGCGAAATCCGACGGCAATGTCGCGCGGATGCGAATGAGCCGCGCCCGCCCGTTCACGGTTGGGGAGGATTCTGCGTGGTGCGGATGGCGGAAGCCGCTGCAAGTGCGCCGAGGCGCGCCAGGGGCCGCGGGGCCCTCAACCTCCGACTGAAGCCGGTGGCAAGGTCTACCAGCCCGCCGGAGCGGGCTCGGGAGCGCGGAGTGTTGCGTGGATGGTTCGTGGGTGCTTGTGGAGGCGTGAGATGCAACCTGACTGGGCCGCGCAGATTACGGCGCAACCGTTCCTTCACCAGTCCTCCTCGTCGTCCTCATCCATGCCCTCGTCGTCGTCATCCTCGTCATCCTCGTCATCATCGTGTCCGTTCGCGCCGTCCCAATTGTACTTCGGTGGCTCGGCCGGGCGATACTCGACAGGGGCATACTGTTCGACGCCGTAGATGCCGAATGCCGCCAGGCCACCTGCCGGCATCCGAACCGTTGGAAGGAGTCCGCACCATGCGGAAGAGCCTTCTGGGGCAGCCGAGGGCTTCGGCATCTTTGCAGCGAGTGCGATCACGCGCTTCCTTATCACGTGAAACTCGTCCGAATCGCGCTTCAGGCCCTCGCCGAGTGGCACCGCCATGAACTTGGCCCTCACGGCGGACTCACGTTCGAGGGAGTCGGGATGCGAGGAGAATGTCCGCTCCTGCGCAGAGAGGCCGCTCGCCGCCTCCATGGCCCTGAACTTCTGGAAAATGCTAACGGCTCCAGCAGGGTGAAAACCCGCGCGAAAGGAGGCCGATACGCCAGTGTCATCCGCCTCCCGTTCCATATCGCGACTGAAGTGCATGGAGATGGCGGCGCCCGTGATTTCACCCACGGCCTGCTCATCCTCGGAACTCCCGCCCGATGCTCGCGCGGCGAGCTTCGCCGCTCCCGCAATCCACTGTGACCTCAGGAGGGCGCGCACCCCGTGCCGATTCACCACGTGGTTGACCTCATGTCCCATGATTGCGGCCAACTCGCTCTCCTCGTCCATCGATTCGATCAAGCCGGAAGTCACATAGACGTACCCACCGGGCGCAGCGAATGCGTTCGGGGCTGGGTCCGCGACAAAGTGGTAGGTGAAACGCTGCGGGCAGGGGGCGGAGTTTGCGCGGATGCCCTCGCCGAGGCGGGTCAGGTAGGCATCCGACTCGGCGTCATTTATCAAAATGAACCTGGTCCCCTCGTTCTGGCTGGCGAAGTAAGCTCCGAACGCGGCCTCCGCCTGCGGAGAGACGAGCATGTCCGCCCACTGCCTCTCGGACTCGTAGTATTGGGCGCAGGAACTGAGGAGCGCGGTTGCGCAAAGGCACAGAAACATGAGGAGCTGGCGAACATGTCGGCACATAGGAGTTTCCAGGCTGATTAGGAGACACGGTGAAACTGACACGGGCAACCACGCCTGCCAAGCCGGAAATCCTGGATACCGAGGGGGACGCCTCGGCTCCTGGGTACGCGCAATCCCCCTAGCGATTCCTGCTGCCCCGAGCCTCCGTGCCGCGCCACCCCATCGGTGTGAGCTCCGACCGCGCCTTTTCCGCCGTGCACGTCGGCGACCTCCACTTCTGGTCGTTCGCGATGAACCCGCTCGGGCTGCTTGGCAAGCGCGCCCTCGGCACCGCAAATCTGGTGCTTCGCCGGGCTCGCAAATTCCGCCGCGAGCTCGCGCCCATCCTGGTCGAGCGCATCGCCTCCCTCGGCCCCGACTGGATCCTGTTCAGCGGCGACTTCACCACGACCGCGCTCCCTTCCGAGTTCCGCCTTGCGTCCGATTCGCTGCGCGGCCTTGTCGAGTCCTCCCCGATCGGGCGGATGCTGGCCGTGCCGGGGAACCACGACCGCTACACGCGCCGCGCGATCGCTGGCCAGACGTTCGAGCGCCGGCTGCACCTCGGCGCCCCGCAGGCCCCCCTCCCTTCGTTCCATGACCTCGGCGACGGCGTGGCGCTCCTCCGGCTCGACGCGGGCACCACGAACGGGCTCGGGAGCTTTGGCCGGGTCCACGCTGGCGACCTCGAAATCGTTGAGGCTTGGCTCGGCTCCAATGCCCGGTCGTTCACGGACCTGTGGGTGCTATGTCACTTCCCGATGGAGGACCCCCCCGGTCCCTTGCATCCCGACCGGGAGGAGGAACTCCGCGGCGCCGGACCCCTTCTGGCGCTCCTCTGGTCGAGCGGACTCCGAGTTGCCCAACTCCATGGACACCACCACCACCGCTGGCTTTACCGTAGCAACCGGGGGAGCGGCGTGCTCTACCTAAACGCCGGGGCTCCCCTGATGCGGCGGTCAGGGAATCCCCCGGACCTCGGATTCCACAGGATAGTCCGTCTGAACGGGGGCACGCGCCTCGAAGTGCATGCCTGGAACGAGGCGCAGGGATGGACCATCCGCCATGTGCCGGACTTCCCCACGGCGGGGCATGTCATTGACCTGCAGGGGCCGGTGTGAAGGAAGGGCCAGGGGCCGTAGAGCGAGGGACCAGCATCGGGCCCCAGTCCCGGGCCTCAGGCCCCTGCCTCCAACCTCTGACCCCTGGCCTCCGACCTCCGTCCCCTGTTTTTCAAAAACCCTTGTCATGGTGCGCGTTGGCCGATAGGTCTTCCAGCGCCGATAGGAGTAGCTTTGAATTCTTGTGCCCAAGCGGGCTCAGGGGCGGGGCCAATTGTGAAAAGTTTCACAAATAGGAGCGTCCCCAGCACGCTCGCCCTTGACCACGTCGTCCCACCGGGCGGCAATAACCTCCTGCCCGATGGTGAGAGTGCATTCCCCCCAATGACCGCCCGTCGGTCAGGCTGCGTCCCCTCCTTGTCCCACGCAAAATCCCCAAAATCAGTTGCCTGTGACCATGCGCCGGTGCCAGCCCGCGCCACGTCCGGCCAAGAGGCTCGCTGATCATGCTCCAGTACTGGCGCGTCTATGCGATGCTTCTCGTTCTGCTAGGTTTCGGAGCGATGAAGCTCTACGGCATTTTCTCCAACGCAGGCTACGGCCCGACGCAGCCGATTGCCTTCAGCCACGCGCTCCACGCCGGCGCCCTCCAAATCGACTGCCTCTACTGCCACACCAATGCGGAGCAGGCCGCCCACGCCACCGTCCCGCCCATGAGCACCTGCATGGGATGCCACTCCGTCGTTAAGGTGAACAACAGCCCGCTGATCAAGCAGCTCGAGACGGCTTACGCCGAAGGCAAGCCGATCGAATGGGTGCGGATCCACCGCATGCCGGACCACGCGCACTTCAGCCACCAATGGCACGTCGCCGCCGGCGTCGCCTGCCAAACATGCCACGGCCCCGTCGAGAAGATGGCCGTGGTCGCACAGAACATCAAGCTCGAGATGAAGGAGTGCATGGTCTGCCACAGGCAGAGCACGTACACGGACAACATCAACCATCCCCCCTCGTACACCGCAGGGTTCGAGGATGGCCACATCGGGGACGGGCAGCTCGAGTCGCTGAAGAAGGACCCGGGTTGGCGGACGGCCCTGGAGGCCACGCGCAAGTACCTGCACCCGGGCGAGAAGCTCGACGAGAAGTCCGTGGCGGTGAACCTGCTCGCCTCCCGCGACATCTACTACCACGGGCGCGGCTACCAGCTTCGCAACAAGAACGCCTCGGTCGAATGCACGACCTGCCACCACTGAGCACGAGACCGACATGGGCCACGAGATGACCGACAACAGCCACGCCGCCGGGGGCGACGCCCCGCAGGGCCAGCCGCCCC
The DNA here is from genome assembly GCA_964618855.1 of uncultured Candidatus Sumerlaeota bacterium. Lineage (GTDB taxonomy): Bacteria > Sumerlaeota > Sumerlaeia > SLMS01 > JANRJK01 > CAZUCD01. Next base: position 10,464 of record CAZUCD010000063.1, on the reverse strand, counting down.
TGTACTGGAGCACCCTCGAGCAGTACCACCAGACGCCCGACTACAAGGCGCGCCGGGGGGAGGAATTCTACCCCGACGCCAAGCCGGAGAAGTTCTTCGACGCGGTCGCCAAGGGTGAGGACCCCTCCGTGCTGGAGACGCCGCTGGAGAGGCGGACGTTCCTGAAGCTCGGGGGCTTCGCGGCAGTCCTCGCCGCGCTGCAGGGCTGCGAGCGGCCGGTGCAGAAGATCCTCCCCTACGTCACTGCGCCGGAGGAGATCATCCCCGGCGTCCCGGTGAGCTATGCGACGAGCTGCCTCGAGTGCGCGGCCGGCTGCGGCGTCCTTTCGACGAACCGCGACGGGCGCCCGATCAAGCTCGAGGGGAACAAGCAGCACGCGGTGAACAAGGGGTCGCTGTGCGCCAAGGGCCAGGCGAGCCTCCTGCAGCTCTACAATCCCGACCGCGGCCAGTTCCCCGCCGAGATCGACCGTTCGACGGGCAAGGCGATCCCGGTCGAGTTCGAGGCCGCGGACGCGCGCATCGCCCAGGCGCTCAAAGCAACGGACAACAAGATCGTCCTCCTGACCGGCACGATGCACGGGCCGACCCGCGCGCGCCTGATGGCGGACTTTGCCAGGGCCTTCCCGAAGTTCGAGCACGTCACGTACGAACCGCTCAACAGCGGCCTGGAGAACGACCTCTACCGCGCGGCCTACGGCATCGAGGCGGGACCGCGCTACCTGTTCGACCGCGCGCAGACCGTGGTGCTCCTCGGGGGCGACCCGATCGGCCAGGGCATCTCGCGCAACGAGTACCAGCGCGGCATCGCCGAGCGCCGCACCCCCGACGAGCGCATGTCGCGCATCTACGCGTTCGAGCCCGTCCCGACGATCTCCGGCGCGTTTGCGGACTACCGTTTCCGCGTGAACGCGGCGAGCCTGGTTTCCGTTGGACTGGCGATTGCGGGTGAAATCGGCGTGCGCGGTCTGCCCACGGTTTCGGCGGGGGACGCCGAGTCCGCGGCGAAGCTCCCCGCGGGCACCATCGCGAAGGTCGCCGCGCGACTGCGCGAGCACGCCGGCAAGGGCATCGTCTACTGCGAGTCCACCCTCCTCTCGGGGGAGGCGGGCCGCGCCCTGGCCGCCGTCTGCCTCGCCATCAACGACCACCTCGGCAACGTCGGCTCGACCATCGACATCACGGCGTCCCCCTCGCACCAGATGCGCGGGTCCTCGGCCGCGATGGCGCGCCTGATGGAGGACATGCGCGAGGGCCGCGTCGGCGCGCTCCTGACCTACAACGTCAATCCCGCCTACACGCTCCCGAACCGCGAGGAGTTCGCGAAGGTCCTGAAGGGCGTCCCGCTCGTCGTCTCGCTCGGGATGAAGCTCGACGAGACGGGTCTGCTCGGGGACTACCACCTACCCTCGCGGCACTGGCTGGAGTGCTGGGGCGACACGGAGCCGCAGAAGGGCCTGTTCGGCGTGATGCAGCCGATGATCGAGCTGCCCTGGAAGGTCCGCCAGTTCGAGGAATCGCTGATCGCGCTCGCGACCGCCGCCGGCAGCGACGTCTTCATCCGCGAGATCCCGCACCCGGACACCGCCACGGACGAGGAGAAGGCCAAGCCGCTCGCCAAGCGTCCCGCCACGATGCGCGAGTACCTGCGCGAGACCTGGGCCGCGATGCACAAGCAGCACGACGTGGCGGCCGGATTCGAGGAGTTCTGGAACTCGTTCCTGCGCGTGGGGATCTTCGACAGGGCGGATGCCGCACGCCGGGCGGAGTTCCCCGCCAGGCCCGCGCTCAAGCCGGCCGCGCTCGCCGAGGTCGCGGAAACACCGCGCGGCGGCGAGGGCATGTCCCTCGTCCTCTACGCCAGCAACGTGCACGGCGACGGCGAGTCGATGAGCAACCCGTTCCTCATCGAGCTTCCCGACGCGATGACCAAGGTCGCGTGGGACAACTACGCGGGCCTCTCCCCCGCGACGGCGCAGAAGCTCGGCGTCGAGGAGGGGGACTGGGTCTCGCTCGCCGACGGGGACGCCAAGGTTGAGGCGCCGGTCTGGGTCTGGCCGGGCGTGGAGGACGACACGGTGGCGCTGATGCTGGGCTGGGGGAGGACGAACGCCGGCGACGTGGGGCTGAACACGGGCGTGGACGCCTTCCCGATGGCGCGGATCGACGGCGCGACGGGGACGGTGGCGTTCGCGGGCCGACGGGTGAAGGTGTCGCAGATCACCGACGGCCTCGCCGAGCGCAACGACGTGCGCAAGCCGCGCCTCGGCGCGACGAACCCCTCCGTCTCCGCCATGCTGCGCGGCTCGAAGTACCCCTTCGCCAACACGCAGGGGCACAACTACCTCGAGGGGCGCCCGATCTTCTTCGAGACCACCCTCGCGCAGCTCAACACCCCCGACTTCGACACGCACATCTACGCGCACTGGTACACCGGGAAGCAGAAGAACGACTTCATCAACGCGTGGGGCCAGGAGCACAAGTACGCCGGGCACCACTGGGGCATGGTGATCGACTACAACAAGTGCACCGGCTGCAATGCGTGCCTTGTCGCGTGCCAGGCGGAGAACAACATCCCCGTCGTCGGCAAGCTGGACATCATCAAGGGTCGCGAGATGCACTGGATCCGGATCGACCGCTACTACCGCGGCCACCTGGACAATCCCGACCACGTTTACCAGCCGATGCTCTGCCAGCACTGCGGCACGGCGCCGTGCGAGACCGTCTGCCCCGTCGTCGCGACGCTCCACAACGACGAGGGACTCAACACGATGATCTACAACCGGTGCGTGGGCACGCGCTACTGCCTGAACAACTGCCCGTACAAGGTGCGGCGGTTCAACTGGCACCAGTACAGCGACTACCGCACGGGCTTCCACGACAACGTCAAGCGCGTGAGCCCGCTGGAGCTTGCGCTGAACCCGGACGTGGGCGTGCGCTCGCGCGGCGTGATGGAGAAGTGCACGTTCTGCGTCCACAAGATCAAGCGGGCGAAGGAGGCCTCGCGCACGCGCGGCACCCCCCTCGTGGACGGCGACATGCAGACCGCCTGCCAGCTCTCCTGCCCCTCCCATGCGATCACCTTCGGCGACCGCAACGACCCGAACTCCGAGTTGATGAAGGTCTGGAACGACAAGCGCGCGCAGGGCGTGCTGGCGGACCTCAACACGCAGCCCGGCGTGCGGTACCTCACCCTGGTCCGCAACCGGGACGAGAAGGTTCCCGCGGAGTACCTCGGGGAGCACGGCGGGGCGCACCACGGCGGGGGGCACGACGAGCACGACTCCGGCCACGGCGCCGGGGAGCACGCGGGCGGCGACCACGCCCAGGCCGAAACCGCCGGCAGCACCGGACACTAAAGGAACCAAGCCCACACCACCATGAGCCTGGAACTCACACCCAAGAGCGTGCCGCTGCTCGACCCGAACCTTCGGGCTGCGGACGTGACGGACACGGTGCTCAAGCCGATGGGCCGCTGGCCCGGCATGAGCTGGTACATGCTGTTCGGCCTGGCGAACGCGCTGGCGGTCCTGCTCTTCGCCGTCGTCGGCCTGCAGTTCGTCATGGGCCTCGGCATCTTCGCGATCACCAACCCCATCGGCTGGGGCGTCTACATCGTCAACTTCGTGTTCTGGGTCGGCATCGGCCACGCCGGGACGCTCATCTCCGCCATCCTCTTCATCTTCCGCCAGAAGTGGCGCACGGCCATCAACAGGTCCGCGGAGGCCATGACGATCTTCGCCGTCATGACCGCGGGCATCTTTCCCCTCATACACGTCGGACGCTCATGGGTGGCGTACTGGCTGATCCCGTACCCCGCGGAACGCCAGCTCTGGCCGAACTTCCGTTCCCCGCTCCTTTGGGACGTGTTCGCCGTCACGACCTACCTGACCGTGTCGCTCCTCTTCTGGTACCAGGGCCTGATCCCGGACTGGGCGACGGCGCGCGACCGGGCGAAGAACAAGATTTTCAAGACGATCTACTCGTTCCTCAGCTTCGGCTGGACGGGGTCGGTGCGGGACTGGAACCACTACGAGCGCGGGTATGCGCAGTTCGCGTGGATCAGCGCGCCGCTCGTTCTGTCCGTGCACTCGATCGTTTCGTTCGACTTCGCCGTGTCGCTGCTGCCGGGCTGGCACACGACGTTCTTCCCGCCGTACTTCGTCGCGGGCGCGATCTTCTCCGGCTTCGCGATGGTGGTGACGCTGCTCGTCATCATGCGCGAGGTCTTCGAGATGAAGCACCTGATCACGATCAAGCACCTGGAGAACATGAACAAGGTCATCCTCGCGACGGGCATCATGGTGACGTACGCGTACGTGACGGAGTTCCTGGTCGCGTGGTACTCGGGGCACCAGTACGAGCAGTACGCGTTCTACAACCGCGCGTTCGGGCCGTATGCGTGGGCGTTCTGGGTGATGTTCTTCTGCAACGCGGTGATCCCGCACGCGTTCTGGTGGAAGAGCGTGCGGACGTCGATCGGGGCGATGTTCGTGATCTCGATCTTCGTGAACATCGGGATGTGGTTCGAGCGGTTCAACATCGTGATGTCGCTGCACCGCGACTTCCTGCCCGCGAGTTGGGGCATGTACATCATGACGCCGTACGACTACGCGATCACGGCGGGCGGGTTCGGGCTCTTCTTCACGCTGTTCCTGCTGTTCTGCCGGACGTTCCCGACGATCGCGATCGCGGAGATCAAGACGACGCTGGTGGACCCGTGCGGCACGCACGGCAAGGACGGCCACGGGCACGGGCACGCCGCGCCCGGCCATGATGCCACGCCCGCGCACGGGGGCCACGCAGGCCTCGGGCAGGCGCCCTCCGGAGCACACTGACCATGGCCAAGATCGAATACCCGGCCCTCGTCGCATACTTCAGCGACGGCCACCACCTCTCCGAGGTCGCCGAGTCCACGCGCCTGCGCTTCAACAAGCGCAACATGGACGCCTTCACGCCGTGGCCCGTCCACGGACTGGAGGACGCGCTCGGCCTCAAGCGCAGCCATGTCTCAACCGTCACCCGCTACGTGCTCGTCACGGGATGGGGACTCGGGTTCCTGCTCCAGGCGTGGACGTCCGCCGTGGACTGGCCGACGAACATCGGCGGCAAGCCCTTCGTTTCCTGGCCCGCGTTCATCCCGGTGACCTTCGAGTCCGGCGTGCTCCTCGCCGGCATCACGAACCTCATCGTCATGCTCGCGATCTGCCGCCTGTACCCGCGGCCGAAGACGCTCGTCCTCGATCCCGCCCTGACCGACAACCGGTTCGCCCTCGTGGTGCCGGTCGCCTCGGGCGCGGAGGAGTCCGAGATTGCCGCCTTCCTCGACAGGAACGGCGGAAAGGACCTGATCGTCGTCGAGGGAGCCGACATGGCGAACGTCGAGTACCTTACCCGCCCCGCGATGATCCGCACGGGCAAGGAGGACGCAGCCCATGGGCTGTCACCCGCGCATGCACACTGACAACAGGGTTCGGGGAACAGGGGCCGGGGGCCGGATGATCCGCTGGGGCCTCGGTGCCGCCGCGTGCCTCCTCGTCGTCCTGACCGCCGGCTGCGGCAACCCGGAGGAACGGCGCGAGATCGCCTGGATGCCGGACATGTACTACTCCCCGGCCGTGAAGGCTCAGGAGGAGACACCGTTCTTCCCCGACAAGAACGGCAGCCGCCACCCCGTCCCCGGCACGATCCCGGTCAACTGGGAGCCGAACCACATTCCCTGGAGCAAGCCCGAGGAGTCGGACAAGATGCAGAACCCGCTGCCCCGGACGAAGGAAGTGGTCGATGCCGGGCGCCGGTACTACAACACGATCTGCATCACCTGCCACAACTGGAACGGCAACGGCGTCACGCCTGTCACGCAGCCGGGACGCATGGCGCTTCCGCCGGTGCTGTACTCGGACAAGGTGATGAACGAGTGGCCGGACGGACGGATTTTCCACACGATCACCCACGGGCAGGGGAACATGCCCGGATACGCGGAGAAGCTCTCGCCGGAGAAGCGCTGGGCGATCGTGCACTACGTGCGCGTGCTGCAGATTGCGGCGCGCCCCAGCCCCGAGCAGCTCGAGGCGTTCAAGGCCTCCGGCATCACGTTCGACCACGACGACCCCCGCGCCCCGCAGACCGTGGCGAAATCGCACTGACGAGGCGCACCGACCAACCATGCACGCACCCGCACTGACCGAAATCAAGGACCCCGGCCCGCTCCCCGCCAAGGGTGGGCTGAAGGTGGCCTGCCTCGTCGCAGCGGCGCTCGGCGCGGGGGGATTCGCCCTCGCCTACTCGCACAGCCCGCGCGAGGCGTTCGCCATCCTGCTCGTCGCCTTCTGCTTCTTCTTCTTCCTCGGCGTCGCCGGCATCTTCTTCCCGGCGCTGCAGTACACCTCCGGGGCGCACTGGTCGATCCCCGTGCGCCGCATCGCGGAGGGCCTCTCGACGTTCCTGATTCCGGGGGCCGTGCTCCTCGTCGTGGTCCTCTTCGGCGCCGCGCACCTCTATGACTGGGCGATGCCCGGCGCGACGTACCCGGACAGCCACTCCCTCAAGGGCATGTACCTCTCGACGCCAGGGTTCTGGATCCGGTGCCTCGGCATCGTGGGCATCTGGCTCATCTTCCGGCAGGTCATCGTCGGAGGCTCGGTCCGCCAGGACACGACGAAGGACCCGGAGATTTCCGCGAACAACGTCCGCAAGTCGATCCTGTTCATCATCGTCTTCGCGATGTCCTTCACGCTGTTCGTGATGGATATCCTGATGTCGCTCCAGTCGAAGTTCTTCTCGACGATGTTCGGCATCTACTGCTTCGCGGGGATGTACCTGTCGGGCAACGCGGTGATCGTGCTGCTGGTGCTGGCGCTGAAGCGCTCGGGGCAGCTCAAGCCATTCGTGAAGTACATCCACGTGCGCGACCTCGGGACGTGGCTGATGGCGTTCGCGACGTTCATGATGTACGTCGGCTTCTCGCAGTTCATGCTGATCTGGTACGCGAACCTGCCGGACGAGACGTTCTACTTCATGCAGCGCTCGAAGCAGGGCTGGGAGTACGTGTTCGTGCTCCTGCCGCTGCTGAAGTGGATCGTGCCGTTCTTCGTGCTGATGCCGCACTCGATGCGCGCGCACCCGAAGGCGCTGATCTTCGTCTGCGTCTCGATCCTGGTCGGGCAGTACCTGGACATCTACTGGATGGTGATGCCGACGGTCTCGGAGGCGCTGCGCCTGCCCGGGGTTTCGGACATCCTCGTGTTCCTGGGGGTCGGGGGCCTGTTCGGCTTCACGATCCTCTCGTTCTACGAGAAGAACTCCCTCGTGGCGGTGGGCGATCCGCACCTGCTCGGGGCAGTCAACGGGGAGCACCTGCAATGAGCCACGGCGGCGGCGAGCACGAAAAGAGCGAGCGCTCCGGCGTCCTGATCTTCACGGCGATCACGTTCGTGGCGGTCTTCGCAGTGTATTCCGCGGCGACGGCCGCGTTCAAGCACGGCAAGAAGACTGGAGAGGTCGAGCGCGTCATCAACCCACCCGTCGTCAGGAAGGCGGCGGAACCCGAGCGCGTCTTCGACATCAAGGAACTCCGCAAGCCGACCCCGGAACTCGTCGCGCTCGGCAAGAAGGTCTTCGAGGCCAACTGCACCTCCTGCCACGGAGACACCGGGCACGGAGATGGGACCGGCGCCGCGCGCCTCACGGTCAAGCCCCGCAACTTCACCACCGCCAAGAGCGCCGAGTACAAGAACGGCAATGCGCCTCTCGCCATCCTCAAGACTCTCAACGAGGGCGTGGGGGGCAACATGCCGTCGTTCCCCGTCCTGAACGCGGAGCAGAAACTTGCCGTGGCGCACTACGTCCGCGAGTGGATGCCCGAGAAGAGCGACGATTCCGCCGAGGCCATCGCCGCGATCCCCGCCCCCGCCGCCGCCGCCTCCGGTCCCCTCACCGTCCCGGACATGGGCCCGCGAATCGCCATCGACTTCGCCATGACCCAGTATGTCCGCCCCGACGACCGCCCCTACAACCAGCCCGTCAAGGTGGACCCGGAGAAGGCGCACTCGCTCGGCGAGCGCCTCTACCTGACGCACTGCGCCTCCTGCCACGGGCCGGACGGCAAGGGCGGCATCCCCTACGACACGATCAACAACGTCCCGAAGGTGCGCATGCGTGCCCAGGACCTCGCCAAGTCCACCGGCGGATGGAAGTCGAGCACGGAGGAGTTCACCTCGATCGTGACGAAGGGCATGCCCGGGCGGATCAAGCCCGGCATCGCGATCTTCACGCGCGAGGAAATGGAGGCACTGCACAGCCATACGGCCGCGCTCGCCTCCGGCCGCCAGACCGCCTCGGCTGCCACGCACTGAAAGGCTACGCCATGAACCGCAAACTCGCCCCCGTGCTCACGATCGGACTCGCGGCAATCGCCGCGGTCGCGATGGCCGAGGGCTCGCCCGACATGCCCCCGATCACGAACTGGCTCACGGACCCCGTGACACCGATCGCGCACGAGGTCCGCTCCCTCACGATCTTCGCCTCGATACTCATCCTGCCGTTCTTCTTCGGCCCGGTGATCGCGCTCCTCTACGCGATCCACAAGTTCGACGCTCGCCGCAACCCCGTCCCCGCCAAGTGGCACGAGAACCTGCCGCTCGAAATCGCCTGGACCATCATCCCCTCGATCATCCTCGTCATAGTCGCGTTCCGCGCCTACCCCGTCCTGGTCAAGATGGACAACCCGGGCAAGGAGGACCTCCGCGTCAACGTCGTGGGCCAGCAGTTCTTCTGGCAGTACGAGTACCCGCGCTACGACGTGACGGTGGTGGACGACGGCTCCGGCAAGAGCCCGCTGGTCCTGCCGGTGGACAAGGTGGTGACGATGCGCGGGAGCGCCACGCAGGTGAACCACGCGTGGTGGGTGCCCGCATTCGGCGTCAAGTTCGACGTCATCCCGGGGCGCATCGCCCGCGGGTGGGTGAAGGTCGAGCGCGAGGGATTCTTCAAGGGCCAGTGCGCGGAGCTCTGCGGCTCCGGCCACGCCGCCATGCTGATCCATGTCAAGGTGGTCTCCGACGAGGAGTTCCGGAAGTTCATCCTGTCGAAGAACCCCGCAGCAAAGTTCGATGAACCTGCCGTTGCCGCCTCGGACGAGGAGTCCGCGGGCGCTGATGGCACGGAACTGGCCGCGCTGGCCGGCAAGGAGGCGACGCGATGAGCGGAACGCTTGAGTCGGGCGCCAAGGCGCCCGAGGTCTACGTCCCCGGCGGGGAACACGCCCCCGGGCACCGCGGCCACACCGGAATCATGCGCTGGCTGACGACGGTCGACCACAAGCTGATCGGCGTGATGTACCTTTGGCTCGCCCTGTTCTCCGCAATCGCGGGCGGGGCGCTGGCGGGGGTCATCCGCGGCCAGCTCTCCATGGGCCGCGGTGTGCCCGACCTCGTGACGCCGGAGTTCTACAACGTTGCCGTGGGCATGCACGCCTCGCTGATGCTCTTCTTCGTGCTGATCCCGACGTTCGCGGGCTTTGGCAACTACTTCGTGCCGATCCTGATCGGGGCACGCGACATGGCGTTCCCGAAGTTGAACGCGTTCAGCTTCTGGCTGCTCATCCCGTCGGCGATCCTGGCGTTCGGCTCGTTCGGCTGGGGCTCGCAGGGCGCGGGCTGGACGGCGTACCCGCCGCTCACCTCGATCACGTACTCCCCGAACCTGGGGGTGGACATGTGGATCTTCGCCGTCCACCTTGCCGGCATCAGCTCGATCCTGGGCGCGATCAACTTCATCACGACGATCGCGAACATGCGCGCACCCGGCATGAGGTGGTTCCGCATGCCGATGTTCGCGTGGGCGTGGCTCGTCAACTCGTGGCTGATCCTGATCGGCACGCCGGTGCTCGCCGGCGCGCTCACGATGCTCCTGACGGACCGCATGATGGGGACGGGCTTCTTCAACCCGGCGATGAACGGCGACCCGGTGCTGTACCAGCACCTGTTCTGGTTCTACTCCCACCCCGCCGTCTACATCATGATCCTGCCCGGCTTCGGCGCGGTCTCGCACGTGCTCGCCGCGTTCAGCGGCAAGCAGCTCTTCGGCTACAAGGGCATGGTGTACGCCGTGGCGATGATTGGGATCCTCGGGTTCCTGGTCTGGGGCCACCACATGTTCACGGCGGGCATGGCGCCGTGGCTGCGCAACTTCTTCGGGTTCATGACGATGCTGATCGCGATCCCGACGGGGGTGAAGATCTTCTCGTGGCTCGCGACGATCTGGGACGGCTCGATCCGGTTCACGGTGGCGATGAAGTTCGCGCTGGCCTTCATCGCGACGTTCACGTGCGGCGGCATCTCGGGCCTGTACCTGGCGAACATCCCCTTCGACATCCAGGCGCACGACTCCTACTTCGTCGTGGCGCACTTCCACTACGTCATGGTGGGGGGCGCGTTCATGACTATCCTCTCTATTACGTACTAC
>CAZUCD010000062.1:342-20555 GCA_964618855.1 uncultured Candidatus Sumerlaeota bacterium | reverse complement strand
GCAGATGCTCGACCAGGTCCTTGCCTGGATCGACGAGGACACGGAGAACTTCCGGGCGCCCGAAACGGCCCAGGAACTCGCCGCCGCCAAGCGCCTCGCCGCCTCCCTCGGCAACGAGGTGGCCTTCGGCCTCGACAACCCGGTGCTTCCGATCCCGAACCTCAAGTTCGCAACCGAGGTGCTCGATCCCGAGGAGTTCCACTCCGCGATGGTGGACGTCATGGACCTGCTGTGGCAGGTCCCCGGCGCGACGGAGCAGCTCACCGTCACCACCAGCGACTACCGCAACCACATGATCGTCGAGATGAACCTCGCCGGACAGCCTTGGTCGGTCAGCTACGCCGTCGTCGACGACATCGCCGTCTTCGGCCCCGGCAAGGCCTTCGTCCAGGGCACGCTCGACACGGTCCTCGACAACCGGTCGATCGACCAGGAGTACGCCTTCACGCAGTCGCTCCCGGCCAGCTCGGGATCGCACGTCTCCTCGCTGAGCTACTTCGCCGTGGACCAGCAGTTTGCCGACGCGCTCCCGCTGCTCGCGCAGTTCGACCCGGCCTTCAACGACGCGAATCTCCAGCAGTCCATCCGCAGCAGCGCGGCGGACGGCAAGGGCCTCGTCGTCTACTCCATCGCCGAGGAGTCGGCCATCGACTTCTTCGTCGAGGGCGTCCGGGTGGGAGACTACCGCCTCGCCAGCGCAGTCCCTGTCGTGGCGGAATGGATCGAGAAGCGAAAGTAGGAAGGCGGGGGCCGAGGATCGGGGACCGGGGGCCGGAGTGGGCCCCAGTCCCCGATCCCCGGCCCCTGACCCCAGAACCCTGACCTCCGACACCCAGCCCCTGGCCCCTGGAACAACATGAGCGTCATCGAGATCGACAACCTCGTGGTCAACTATGGCCGTCGGCGCATCCTGGACGGGATGCACGCAAACATCGACGGCAAGTCGGCGGGGCTCCTCGGCCCCAATGGCGCGGGAAAGTCCACGCTCATCAAGACCATCCTCGGGTTCGTGCCCCCCGCCTCGGGGACGGTGCGCGTGCTCGGCATGGACGTGCGGCGCGACGCGCGCGCCATCCGCCAGATCGTCGGCTTCATGCCGGAGTCGGAATCGTACGTGAAGGGCCTCTCCGCCGTGAGGCTGCTGCGCTACGTCGGGGAGCTCTCCGGCCTCTCCCCGGGCGATGCCATGGAGCGGGCGCACGAGGTGCTCTTCTACATCGGCCTGGGCGAGATGCGCTACCGCCCCGTCGAGACGCTCTCGTTGGGCAACCAGCAGCGCGTCAAGCTCGCCCAAGCCCTCGTCCACGGCCCCAAGCTGCTCATCCTCGACGAACCCACGAACGCGCTCGATCCCGAGGGGCGGCGCGAGATGCTCCAGCTCGTGCGGGACATTGGCCGCATTTCGGATTCGCACGTCATCATCTGCTCGCACATCCTGCAGGACGTGGAGTTCTGCTGCGACTGGGTGACGGTGATCAACCGGGGGAAGGCGGTGCTGAGCGGGCCGCTGGCGGAACTGCGCCGGGCCGACCACCGCGCCTGCGAGGTCGCGCTCGACGGGGACCGGGAGAAGTTCGTCGGTGCCGTCGCCGCGCGCGGGTGGGCGTGCTCGGAGACGAGGCGCGGCCTGCAGATAAGCCTGCCCGAGGGGGAGACGGCACGCTCGCTGTTCGCGCTCGCCCGCGAGGTCGGTGTCCAACTCCGACACTTCCACCACAAGCAGGACACGCTCGAGGAGATCTTCGTCAACGCGCTGGAGGAATCGGAAAGGGGTCTCGCCCATGCCGGTCTATGAGGTCCGCTACAAGCCATGGGAGGGCGCGCTGACGCCCCTGCCGTGGCGCTGGCTCGCCGTCCCCAAGTTCTCGTTCATGGCGCTGTCGGGCCGCGCCTTCAACTGGTCCCTCTTCGGCTTGGGCTCCGCCTACTTCCTCGTCCTGTTCGTGTTCCTCGCGGTGACGAACAACGAGTACCTGCTGAAGCTCCTCGAGATCGGCAAGACGCCGAGCATCCCCCCCGACCGGATCCTGCGCAGCTTCCTGTTCGCGCAGACGTTCATCTGCCAGGGCGCGCTGCTGCTTGCGGGCCCGCGCCTGATCGCGCCGGAGCGCGCGCACGGGGGCTTGTCCATCCTGTTCGCCCGCCCCATCACGCGGATCCAGTACATCCTGGGCAAGCTCGTCACGATGGGGGCCGCGATCAGCTTCCTGACCTGGATACAGGCCGTTGCCGTCTGGGTCGTGATGTTCGCGACGTACCCCTCGACGCACGCTTTCCACACGGACTTCACGGGGACGGCGCTGCCGCTCCTGGCCGGTTCGATGGCGTACGGGATGCTGATCTCGCTCTCACTGAGCGCGGTTGCGGTGGGCGGGTCCTCGTTCTCGCCGAGCATCCCCGTCGCCACCAACGCGATCCTGATGATGCTCTACGGTGCCTCTGCGGTCGCGGCCTTCCTGGGGGAAAAGCTGGCTCAGGCGTTCTACTGCCTCGCCCTGCTCCCATCGCTGACGAGCGTCGGGCAGCACCTGTTCGGCATGGGTGAAAGCGCGACACTCTCCCCCGTGCTCGCGTTCGCCGGGGTGCTCGCGTGGGTGGCGATTCCCCTCGCGGTCACGGTGTACAAGGTTCGTCCCGTCGAGATCCACAAGGACTGACCGAGAGGCCCCCCCATGAACGACATTCCAATGGTGGAACTGCGCAACGTCTCCCGCTGGTACGGGGAGATCATCGGCATCAACCGGATCACGGTGACGCTCCGGCCGGGGATCACGGGGCTCCTTGGCCCGAATGGCGCCGGCAAGTCCACCGTCATGAACCTGATAGCCGGGATGCTGGAGCCGAGCATGGGTGACGTGCTCGTCTTCGGGGACCAGGTGTGGCGCAACCCGCGCCAGATGGTCCGCCTCGGGTACTGCGCGCAGTCGGACGCGTTCTACGAGAAGATGAGCGGGCTGGACTTCATCCAGTCGCTGCTGCAGCTCCGCGGCTGGATGAAGTCGCGGGCGCGCGCCGCGGCGGAGCACGCGCTCAACCAGCTCGGCATGACCCCGAACATGAACCGCCGCATCCAGGGCTACTCGAAGGGCATGCGCCAGAGGACCAAGGTCGCGCTAGCCATCGCCCACAACCCCGAGATCCTCGTCCTGGACGAACCCCTCAACGGACTCGATGCGATGGGCCGGCACGAGATGATCGAGCTGATCCGCAACTTCGGGCAGGAGGGCAGAAACGTCATCATTTCGTCGCACGTCCTGCACGAGATCGAGGCGATGACGGACAACATCCTGATGATGAACGGGGGCTACCTGCTTGCGGAGGGGGAGGTGCGCGAGGTGCGCGGCAACCTCTCCGAGCACCCGCACCAGGTCCTCATCCGCTGCGCCGGAGCCCGCGACGCCGCCGTGCACCTCATGACCTGCCCGTCCACCCTCAGCGTCCGCCTCCAGGAGGAAGACAATGCCCTCGTCGTCGAAACACGCAACATCTCCGCTTTCTACGATGACCTCTCCGGCCTCATCCTCGACCGCGGGATCGATGTCAGTCTCGTCACCGTGGCCGATGAAAACATCACCAGCATCTTCGACTATCTCAGCGGAAACCGGGGCGGGCAGCAGCCGCGCTGACCTGGACATGGGGACGCCCGCGGCGCAGTTCCTCGCGACCGTCCGTCTCTCGGCGATCCGATACAGGCGCTCGCGGGTGTTCTACGCGTCCGCCGTGCTCGCGCTCCTGCCGGTGCTCGGGGCCTTCGTGTTCTCGCTGGTCCACCTCATAGGGAGCGGGTTCGCCTTCTCGCATCCCCTCAACATCGAGTTTCCCGCGCTCGAGATCTCCGCCTCGCGCAAGATGAGCGAGGTGATGGAGGCGTTCGCCTACATCTTCCGTGGAGGCTACCTCTACTTTGGCGTCATCCTGAGCGCGATGACGTTTGCCAGCTCCGTGTTCCGCGAGGAGCTCGAGGACCAGACCCTGCACTACCTCTACCTCCAGCCCATCCCGCGCTGGATGATCGTGGTGGGCAAGTTCGCCGGCTTCGTCGCCGTCGCGATGCCGTGCTACGCCGTCTCGCTGATCTGCGTGAAGCTCCTGATGCTGATCCCGTTCGGCGAGAGCGGCATCGTCAAGTTCTTCGAACCCACGAGCCTGCTAATCCTGCTCCGTGAGTTTGTGGCCATCGGCCTCGGCCTTGCGGTTTACTCGTCCCTCCTGTTGGGCATCAGCAACCTGATCCGCAACCCGATCCCCGGCTTCATGATGTACGGATGGGAGGCGGTGTCCAACCTCATGCCTGAATCGCTCCAGCAGTGGTCCCTGGGGTACTATGTGAAGGCCTTCCTGCCCCCCTCGAGCCGCGCCGCGCAGACCGTCTTCGGCATGGTGGTCGAGGGCCCGACGCTGTTCCATGCGGGACTCGTGATCGTGCTGGTGCCCGCGATCTGCGTGGGACTGACCTGCTGGGCGGCCCGCTACAAGGAGTGCATGTACTCGGACGGCTGAGCGGCCGAACATGTACCAAATCGAACACCCTGGATGCGCCCCTGCGACGTCCGTGGGCGCGTCCGGTCTTGCGTTTTCCCGCTTTCTGGCCGCCGGGGAAGACCTCCGGGCCCGACTCGCCCGTTGACTCGGAGGCGGATATGAACGACCCCATGGCTCAGTGAGCCCCCCGGGACTTCGGCGACGGCCTTTTGCGCAGGCAGGCACGAATCCGGTTTGCGAACTTGCCAAACTCTGAATTCACGAGGTGATCCGTGGTCCTACGCAATCGCGTCCCGTTTCTGGCCGCCATCCTCGCCGCAGCCGCCGGCCCGGCCTTCGCGCAGACAGACCCGACTCCGCACAATGCGTGGCCGACGCCTTTCACGTTCACAAACTGGGATTCCACATCCCCGGCGTCCACATACCCGGCGAACATGGTTTTCCACACGAGCGCCACGCAGGACCCGGTGCTGGCCACGGCTTCGACCGCCAACTACACGGGGGTGTACAACGGTACGTCCGGGACGCGCATGAACGGCCTGGGCACCAATGGCTTCGCCTGGATCAACACGGGCACGAACGGGTTCCTCGGGGAGGCGCTCGTCGGCCTGGACACCACTGGGCGCCAGAACGTCCTGATCGACTGCGTCATGGGCACCAACACTGTCGGCGCGCGCGAATACCGCGTCCGCATGCAATACCGCATCGGCAACTCGGGTGCCTGGCTCGACACGACCCCGGTGACCGAGTACACCTCGAACGCGGTTGCGGGGCACTCTACCACGTTCACGGACGTGGCTCTTCCCCCGGCCGTCAACAACCAACCAGTCGTCCAGGTGCGCTGGAAGTACTACTTCATCGCCGGATCCGGAACCCGCCCGCAGCTCCGGGTCGACGACATCAACATCACCTCGGATGTCCTGTCGGGGAACGTGCCGCCCGTCGTCACCAATGGGGTGGTTTCCCCGCCGCAGAGCACGACGACGGCCTTCAACGTCTCCGTGGATGCGTCGGACTCCGATGGAACGGTTGCAGGCGTGAACCTGCACTGGCGGGTCGGGGGCAGCGGAGGCTTCACGAGCAGCCCGATGACGCTCACCTCCGGAACGGCTTCGAGCGGCACGTGGAGCCTCGACTTGGATGCGGCCACGACTCTCGTCACCGGGTCCAACATCAACTACTACTTCGAGGCCGTCGACGACGACTCGGCTGCGAGCGAGCTGTTCTCCTCGTCCACCCCAGCGACGCGGTATGTCAATGATCGCCGCCCCGCGTCGGGGGAAGTGGTCATCAATGAGATCATGTACAACCCCGACGACGTGACGCAGTCGCCGGATGCGACGGGAGAGTGGATCGAGCTTCGGAACAACGCGGCCCAAGTCCGCGACGTGTCCCTCTACACGCTGGACGATGACACGGCGGGGGCCGGGTTGACCCTTCCAATCGGAACGACCATTCCGCCCGGTGGGTACCTGCTCCTCGTTAAGGACACGGCCGGCTTCAACAGCGTCCCGGCGTGGGTTTCCATGTCGAGCGGCACGGCGATCATCGGCGGCTTCGGACCCAACTTCGGGAACTCCCCCGGGGACAGCGTCGTCATCTATGACGACAATGCCCCTGCGGGCACACTGGACCAGGTCGACTACCAGAACATCGCGCCGTGGCCGACGGTCAATGTGGGGACGGGGGCGTCACTCGAGAAGCGCGATCCCGCCTTCGCCGGCAACGTCGCCACGAATTGGGCATCCGATGCGGTCGGCAACACCAACGGCTCGCCCGGCCAGTTCAACTTCGCTGCCTATGCTCCTGCGGTCACTCCCGGTTCCGGCCCGACCGTGGCCGCCGGTTCGTCGACCACTGGGGCGACTGTCGCCTCGATCAGCGACACCCTTCCCGGCACTTTCACCGTCGCGGCACTTCCCCCGGCCCCGCCGGCCGGGGTCACCGTGAACCTGTCCACCTCCGGCTCCAACGTCATCGCGGACGTCACTGCGACCTGCGTCGCGCCCGTTGGGCCCTTCAACCTCGATTTCCGGGTAACGGACGCCGACGGCCACAATGGAGACGGCACGATCACCATCACGATCGGCGCGAACCAGAATCCGACGATCGGCTCGTACGCCAACGTTCCCATCGCCTCGAACTCCGGGACGACGAACTCGCCGCTTGCTGCCCCGGCGGACCCGGAAACCTCCATCGCGAGCGTCGTCGCCTCCCCCGCCACCCTCGGTGGCGCAGGCTCCGTCTCCGTCACCAATGCCACGACCGGGGAGGTCACCATCGACACCACCGGCGTCGCCCCGGCGACCTATCCCATCACCGTCACCGTGACGGACAACTGCGGCAACACCGCGCAGTCGAACTTCGACGTGATCGTCAGCCCGGCTGCATCGGTGGGAGACTGGTTCCTCCAGTAACCTCCCGCAGTCCAACCAACTTCCCCCGGCACGGGCGGTGCGCCGTGCCGGGGGAGACGACAAGTCGACACCGCTACTGCATCCGTGCCCCAACGTGGCATCCGTGGTTCGACTTCGCCCCTTCTGCTGCCTCGCCGGGTTTCGGAAAACCGTTGACGCGCGGGGGGGGCATCCAGACGCTTTCCGTCTCGCCCGCGTGCCTTGCACCGGGCGGCCCCTGCTGGGGGGTGGTGCAGCTGGTAGCACGTCTGACTCTGGATCAGAAGGTCGAGGGTTCGAATCCTTCCCCCCCAGCCATTTTTCACCGGTGGTCTCATCGTCTAGCCTGGTCCAGGACGCCGCCCTCTCACGGCGGAAACAGGGGTTCGAATCCCCTTGGGACTACCACCCAAAATCCCCCGCGGAACACCAATAGCATCGGCCCCGCAATCCCGCATGCCCCATGCGGGAGGGCACTGTTTTCGTTCGTCGCGAAACCCTCCCGTCTTGCCACGCCAAGCACGGATGTGGTCACTCAACCACCATGAGCCAACGAAACCGATGCCTCCCCGCCCTCGATAGAGGGTTTGCCACAGCCACCGCGCTCCTGCTGCTCGCCTCGGCTGCATTGGGCGACACGATCAAGCTCAAGGACGGGACGATCGTCACCGGCACCGTCGTCTCCGAAGACGCAGCCACCTATACGGTCGAGACGCGCGGGACGCTCCTCAAGCTGCAGAAGTCGCAGGTCGAGTCCGTGGACCGCGCCGTCCAGCCCGGCGCCACCGACCAGGCCATTGCCAACGCCACCTCCGCCATTGCTGCGGGGGACCCGGCCCGTGCCTGGCGCGAACTGCTTTCCGCATCCGCGGAACCCAAGGCGCTCGAACCGCACGCGGCCCTGATCCTCCAGGTCGGCTCCGCCATGTACACTACCTCGGACCGCGAAGTGAAGGCGGGGACGTTCCAACCAGCGGAGGAGCGGCTGTCGCTGATCCTGACGGACTCGGGCCGGGTCCTGATGAACCTCGCCGGGGTGGAGGAGGCGCCGATCCGAGTGCTGCATGCCCGGGCACGCGGCAATCGGCTCCTCGCCGAGGCCCGGACGATCATCGTTGGCGACTCGTTCTCTGCCGAGGCGATCGAGAAGCTGCGCGAAGCCTCCCTGATCCTCGCAGCGGAGGATCCTGCGCAGTCGGAGGCGCGGCTCCTGTTTGCGCGCACGGCGATCAAGCGCGCGTCGCGCCTTACGACGCCGGCGGAAAAGCCCACCCAGACGCAGATGTACGACGAGGCGATCCTCGCCCTGCGCTCGATCCGCGAGTCGGCCAGCGCCACCGCCCAAGTCAAGGCGGAGGCGACGAAGGCCCTTGCCGACCTGGAGCAGGGAGGGGTGCGCCTCACCACCGAGCGCGTGATCGCCACGCCTACCCCCGCGGTCATCGCGACGCCGGCCCCAACCCCGGAGCCGACCCCCGAGCCCACGCCGGTGCCCCCGCCGAGCCAGACGGAACTCCTGCTCAAGAACGCAGGCATCGAGATCCCACCCGAGGTGAAGGTCCAGATCGGGCGCTGGGCCCTCCCGGCCGGTGTGTTCGCGCTCGTCTTCTGGATCATCCCGTACATCGTGCTCAGGGTGCTCGAGCGTTCGGGAAACATCTTCGCCGCAAACCGCCGCAAGCAGGTGAAGTTCCTCGGCCCCATCGCGATCCTGCTGGCATTCAAGGATGCGAGCCCGCTCTCCGGCAATGCGCCGCAGCATGCATGCCCGCACTGCCAGATGCCGCTCGACAACCCGGACCTCTATGACGACCTCAACTTCTCGCAGTGCCCGCATTGCAAGAAGGCGGTCCAGCCCGTCCACAACGCGAAGAAGTACCTCGATGACCTCGGCCAGTCCCTGAGGCTGGAGGGGGAGCGCGTGGAGAAGGGCGCCGTCGGCCTGCATGAGTTCCTGAAGACAACGCGCATGGAACGCATCATCCAGGTGATCCTGACGGAGGCGGTGCGCAAGCGCGCGTCGGACCTTCATGCGGAGCCCGAGGAGAATGGTCTGCGCATCCGCCTGCGCATCGACGGCATCATGACGGAGTTCGTCGCGTTCCCGAAGTCCCTCGCCAACTCGATCGTGTCTGCGATGAAGGCGCGCGCCAACCTCGACGTCGCGGACAAGCTCCGCCCGCAGGACGGCGCCTTCACGTTCACCGTGGACGACGCAAAGATCGACGCGCGCGTTGCGTCCTCCCCTAGCCCAAACGGGGAGAAGCTCTCCCTGCGGCTCCTGGACGTGCGGTCGCTCACGATGAGCGGCAAGAAGCTCGGCATGACGGTCAGCCAGCGGGAGATTTTCGACAAGTGCATCCGGCTGCCGCACGGGCTCATCCTGAACACCGGGCCGACGGGCTCCGGCAAGACGACGACGCTCTACATCGCGCTCCAGAAGATCCGCGACGAGGACCGCAACATCCTCTCGATCGAGGACCCGATCGAGTTCCGCATCCCCGGCATCAACCAGATGCAGGTGAACCCGCAGGCGGGACTCACCTTCGCCACCGGCCTGCGCTCTATCCTGCGCCTGGACCCGGAGGTGATCATGATGGGCTATTTTCGCTACACGTAAACGGCCAAGTTCGCGATCGAGGCGGCGACGACGGGGCACCTCGTGTTCTCGACGCTGCACACGATCGACTCCGCCGCGGCCATGTCGCGCCTGATGGAGTTCGGCATCGGCCCGCGCCGGTTCGCGGACTCGCTCAACCTCATCATCTCGCAGCGGCTCGGGCGCCTCGTGTGCCCCGACTGCCGCAAGATGCGCAAGCCGACCGCGGACGAGCTCGCGAGCCTCCAGATCGACCCTCGCAGCGTGGACAACGTGGACTTCGCCAACGCCGCGGGATGCCAGCTCTGCAACCAGACGGGCTACTTCGGCCGCACGGGGCTATTCGAGCTGCTGCTCGCGACGGACGAAATCCGCGCCGCCCTTGAATCGGGCACGCTCACAACGGTAGAAATCCGGAACCTCGCCATCCGTTCCGGCATGATCACGCTTCGGCAGCACGGCATCGAACTCGTCAAGAAGGGGCTCACCACGGTGGAGGAGATCGCGCGGGTGACGCGCTGACCTGCACGCGGGCCAACATGTCCGAGAGAACCGCCAGCGCCGGCCCGAAGAGGCGCCTGTTCATCCCGTTCTGGGTGCAGCTTTTCGGGTCCTACATGCTCATCCTTGCCATTGTGGCGGGGCTGGGCGCGTACACGTGGCCCCATGTCGAGCGGCGCGTCTTCAATGTCAGCCGCGTCTATTCGGCGATGTCCGCCGCGGAGACCGCATCCCGGTTTTTCGACCCCTCGGTGTTGGCGAGCATTGGCCCGGAGGTGGATGCGCGCGTGGCGGATCCCTCGATGCGCGACCTGCGCCGCCTGTACGGCGCCCCGGCATACTCGAGCGGCAAGCGCCCCCCCCCGCCACCGACGCCGGAGGCGGTTCCCGCCGCCCGCGCCGCCACCATGGCCCCCGCAAGGATGGAACCGGGCGAAAAGCTCGACACGCTAGCGCAGAACGGCGACTTCTCGGAGTTCATCCTCGAGTTCTCGCTGGTTGTGCCGACCGCACACGGCTGGGTCCGCTGGCTCAGCTCGGACTCGGCGCTCGTCGGCAAGCCGTTCGATTGGGGCAACTACCTCGACGCGTACCTGGCGGACCGCGGCGCCTTCGACAACGCGCTCAACGAACGCGGGCAGTTCACTGTCATGAACATCGCGGACGCGGACGGCATCGCGGAGCTCTCAAGGCGCCGCCAGGAAGCCGACAATCCACCCATGCTCGGCCTCAACGTCGCCACGGACCCGATCCTCTCGGTGCGCCCCCTGCGCCAGCCGGTGGACGTCGACTCGCTCCCGGAGCGCGCGCGCCTCGCCGGGGCGGATTTCACGCGCGCCGCCATCGTCGCTGAGTTCCCCCGCGAGCGCCTGCTCGCGCGCACCTACCTCCTCAAGCTCATCTTCTTCGGCATCCTCGTCCTTTCAACCCTGCTTGCGATGGTTGTCGCGATCATCATGACCTTCCGCATCAACAGGCCGGTCAGGAAGCTCTACGAGGCGATGTCGGAGGTCTCCGAGGGGCGGGAGGGCGTGCGCGTCGAGGGGGTTGTGAGCAACGACGAGCTTGGGCGGCTCGCCAAGCAGTTCAACTCGATGATGGACGAGATCGAGAGCTCGCGCGAGCTGACCGCGGGCGTCGCCGTCGCGGCGCAGATTCAGCGCAACCTGCTGCCGGAAGCCCCGGCGCACATCCCCGCCTTCGACGTCGCCGCATGGTACCACCCCTCGGCGCAGGTCAGCGGGGACTACTACGACTTCGTCGAGCGCGATGGCCGCCTGTTCCTCGCGATCGGCGATGCGGTCGGCCACGGCGTGGATTCGGGCCTGATCATGGCCACGGCCCGCGCCATGCTCCGCACGATCATCGAGCACGAGCGCGAGCCCGAGCGCATCCTCACCGTTCTGAACCGCCTGCTCTCCCGCGACTTCCGCGACGGGAACTTCCTCACCTGCGCGGTGGCGTGCGTGGACCTGGAGCGCCACCAACTCCATCTGGCATCCGCCGGACACGAGCCCGTCGTGCATGTCTCCGGCTCCGTGCGCAGCGCGCGGATCATCCGCGCGAACAATCCCCCGCTGGGGGTTTTCGACACCTTCGAGTTCAAGCCGTCGCCGATCGTCCCGCTCGGCCCTTCGGACGTCATCGTGCTCAGTTCGGACGGCATCCGGGAGTGCCACGACCCCAACCGCCAGTTGTTCGGAATGGACCGTTTCCTCGCAGCCGTTTCGAAGCCTGCGGAGGACGCGGCCGCCGTGGTCGAGGCGGTGCAGGCGGCACTGAGGACGCATGCACGCGGGCGGGCGCTGGACGACGACGTCTCGCTCGTGGTGCTGCGGTCCCGGCCCGCGGGAGAGTCCTCCGGCGAGTGCCGCAGGCCCCGCGCCGTGTTTTCAGCGTGACGCCGCGCGCCTGAGCGCCGCGGCCGCCTCCTCCGAGGTCACGGAGCTCACCCACATTCCCGTGGCAAACTCGAAACCGCCGAACTGCCCGAGCCGGGGCAGGACCCTCAGCATCCACCGGCCGCCGTGGCCCGGCGCGGGCGCGAAGACGAGGTTGTACGGCGGATTGCCGAGGTGCCGGCGCATCGCGCGGAGCCACTTTCGCAGCAGCCGCGCAAGGTCCACGATGCCCGCGTCCGACTCGCGCGTGAACGCCCCCAAGCGCCCACGCGGCAGCACCTGCAACTCGTAGGGGACCTGCGGGGCGCCTGCCGCCGCCACCGCATGGTGGGTGGTGCGCTCCAGCACCACGCCGGCGACTCCCCGCGTGCGGCGCGCGCCCTGCGGCGCCCTGTCCGCGAGCGGGGGCGTGAACGGCAGCGCCAGTATCTGCATGTGCGGATGCGCGATGGACGCGCCCGCCGCGGCACCTGCATTGCGGAACATGCCCACCCACGCCACGCCCTCCATCGACTCCAGCTCGCGCATGCGGTCCCGCGCGAGCCGGAGGACCATGGCAAGGTGCCGCGCGGACTGGTCGGCAAGGTCGCGCTCCGGATCGGGGGACTCGATCAGGACCTCATGCGCGCCGATCATCGATCCCACGCGGGTCTCGACCGTGAGGGGAAACTTGTTCCCAACAATGCGAACCATCCAGCCCGGGCCATTCGGGCAGGAACCCCTGCGCCGCACGCACGCGGTTTCCGGCAGGGTCTGGGACTCGTTGCCCTCCGCGAAGGGGTTGACGGCCCCGGGGATGAAGGTGCTGGGGCGCGCGCTCCGACCGGGGGCGAGCAGCACCATGGCCCCCGTCGCCGCGTCACGGACCAGCCGTGCTCCGCGCCCGCCCTTGCTGCTCATGGCGTGAGCGGGGGGATCGACTCGCTGCTGCCGCGCTTGCCCCGGTCGCGCGCGAGGATCAGCGCCCGCGCCGCGGCTTCGATGAAGGTCGCGCGCGTGAAGGGCTTCGGGAGAAACACCGGGGAGGACAAGCCCTCGAGGCGCTTCTCCAGCCCCGGTCCTGCGTGGCCGCTCATCAGCACCACGGGCAGGAAGCGGTGCTGCATGGACAGCCGCTTGAGCACCTCGATCCCGTCCATGACGGGCATCGTGATGTCGAGGACCATCAGGACGACGTCCGGTAGCGCTTCGAGCAGGGCGAGCGCCTCCCGACCGTCGTGCGCCAGCGCGACCTGGTACCCGAGCGACCGCGCGATCTTCTCCACAACGCGCAGCGGCCACTCCTCGTCGTCGACGACCAGGATCGTGCCCTTGCCGTCGAGCAGGCCCTCGGCCTCGTTGTCCGCCGAGGCGCGGTCGCTCTCGTCGTCGGAAAGGACGAGCGGGATCTGGACGCAGAAACAGCTCCCCCTGCCGACGGTGGACTCCACGTCGATGCGCCCACCATGGAGCGAGACGATGCCCTGCGCGGCGGAAAGCCCGAGTCCGCGGCCCGCGAACTTCGTCGAGTAGAACGGCTCGAAAAGGTGCGGGATCGCATCTGCCGGGATGCCGCACCCGTCGTCCTCCACGCAGAGCTTCACGAAGGGAACGCCGGAGCCATCGGGGGCCGAGTTCACCGACGTACGGACCTGGATGGTGCCCTTCCCTGCGGGAAGCGCCTCCGCCGCGTTGATGATCAGGTTCATCAGCACCTGCTGGAGCTGTACGACGTCGGCGCGGATGGGGGGGATGTCCTCGTCCAGTTGCAGCACGACGTTGGAAGACCGGGGGATCGACGCCCTGACGAGGTCCACGGTGTCCCGGATCAGGTTGGACAGGATGCAGCGCCGGATGCGGATTTCCTTCCTGCCGGCGTAGGAGAGCATCTGTCGGCAGAGGTCCGCTGCGCTGAGCGAGGCGCGGAGTATCTGGTCGATCGCATCCTGGTGCGGGGAGTCCGGGGGAATGACGCGCTCCAGCAGGCTCGCGTTGCCGAGGATGCCCGTCAGGAGATTGTTGAAGTCGTGTGCGATGCCCCCCGCAAGCAGGCCGAGGCTCTCCAGCCGCTGCATTTCCCAAAGGCCGCGCTCGAAGGTGCGGCGCCGTTCCTCCTCGTTTCGGAGGGCCGTCACGTCGGAGGCGATGCCATCGAAGGCGGCGACTCCCGGGCCGATCGCTCGCGCGGCCGCCCTCAGCCTCACCACCCGCCTGTGCCCGACGTCCGGGACCACGGACACTTCGAAGTCGAGCGGCTCGCCCGACTCGTCCGGCGAGGCGAGTGCCCGGCGGAACTGGCCGCGCGTAGGCTCGGGGATCGTCTTGAGGAGCGCCGTCACCCCGACCTCGCCCAGCGGGATGTTCCTGTCCATGAGGTGGCTGAGGTTGCCGCTCGCGTAGCTCAGCCGCGGTGCGGCGCCTCCCTGCGCGATGATCTGGAACAACGCCGCGTCCGGGATGTTGTTCGCCACGGAGCGCAGGAGCGACTCCCGCTCGGCCAGGGCGAGTTCGAGGCGCTTGCGCTGTGATATCTCCCGCGTGATGCCCACCATGCGGATGGGCGTGCCGTCGGGCCGGCGGATCGTGCGAGCGTTCGCCGCATACCAGCGCGTCTGTCCGTGGTTGTCGGGGACCTTGCCGCGGAACTCGATCATCAGCTCCGGCCCTCCCAGAAGGGCGATCCGAGCAGCCTCCATGACCTTCTCGGCATCCTCGTCCACCACCCCGACGTTTGGGTTCGCAAGTTCCACGGGGTCCGTGGTTGGGGGCAGTCCAAAGAATGCCACGTGGTCGGTCGTGAAGTAGCAGTGGTTCTCTGCGATGTCCCACTCCCAGCACATGACGCGCCCGGCATCGAGCGCCGCCGAGAGACGGCTCGTCTCGGATAGCAGCGTGGGATCGACGTGTGCGCGCTGGACACTCGCCTTGGCGATCTGATCAGGAGTCGGGATTCGCTCGTGTGCAGCCTTGGGGGCGGGTGTGTCCATGAACCGGATGCTCAATCATCCCCCGGGCGTAGGCAAGCGGGACGCGTGAAGGGAAGACGGCCCCAGTGTCCGAGGACCTAATGCCACATGCTCGCCGAACTCCATCCGATCCCCGGCCAAAAGCACCCACAGCAGGCCCGGTCCATTCCGATGATCTTCAGTTGAATGCCTGACCGCCCAACAGGCAGTTTTGCCTGTAGTCTTGGCGTTCCTTGTGGCCATCGTGGAGTAAGAAGGAAGAGCCAAGGTCTCAGGGTCGCTGCAGGACGTTCGTGCTCGATCTGCGATCCAATATCAGGTGATCGCCTCGGCCGAGGAACCGCGACCCATGCCGGGATACATCGCCCTCTACATAGTGCTCACGGCACTTCTGGGCTACCCGGTTTGGATGGCAATCGTCCTCGGGCAACGACTCGCTGTCCTCACGGAGCCGCAACGGCGGGCCGCGTTGGCGGTGACCCCCGTCAGGCCGGCCGAGTTTCTCGGCTCCAAACTCGAGAACAACTATGCTCTGGCGGACGTTGGCTTGAGGCTTGTGCAGGTGTTTTCGGCGGCCATGCTGGTGGGGTTCGCCCTCGCGGCAAGACACGATCCGAGGGCGACTTTCGAGTTCGGCGAAGTGGCTCTGATCTGGACCGCCATACCCACCTACTTTTCAGCACAACACGCCACCGCAAAATCGATGATGCTCGCGGCCGCAACCGTTGCCTGCAAGGGGCCCAACGCGATGAACCCCGTGTCCGCAGCGCTGAAGGCCATCCTCTGTTCGTGGGCCTCGGGCCTTCCCGTGCTCGCGATCTTCGGGCTCATCCTCACACTGCGGGGAGGGGATGGCATCGCGACGGCTGTGATGTCCTGGGTCGTCGTCCTTGCGGCTATTGCCGCGATGGTCCGCCTGGAAAGCGTCACCCAGAAATACATGGGACGATTCGAGGAAGCCTACTTTGTTCTCGACTGGGAGCCTTGAACCCCGGCTGCAGCTAATGCAACCCGCGCGGCTCGAAGTCGTAGAGGCGGCGGCTGACGACGAGGAAGTCGCCGACGGGCCGTTCGCGGCGGAACCCGAGCAGGTGGAAGATCTCCATCACGTACCAGCGTGCGATCTGCGGATCGACGAGGAGCGCGCCCTCCCAGTCGGGGTGGCGGGACACGCCGGGGAGGAGGTGCACGAAGGCGTCGAGGCGGGCGTGGCGGATCAGCGCGGAGACTCGGAGCCAGAACGCGCGGACCTCGCGCCCGAGGAAGAACCCGTCGTTGCCGAGAGGCTGGTAGAGCGGCATGAGGATCATGCCGGCTTCGCGTGCCCGGACCTCGCCCCGCGCGTCGTCGGCGAGCGGCTCTCCCTTCACGATCGGCTGGAAGTTCGAGTAGCCCGGCCTCATGCGAAACCTGTCCGCCTCCGAGATGGCGTGCCGGTAGCGGATTTCCATGATGTGCGGCAGGCCGCGGCCCGCCTCGCGCAGGCGCGCCAGGTGCCTCGCGTGCTGCGGCACCGACGACTTCGGCAGGCAGCCCGCAGACACCAGCGAGAGCCAAATGGCCGCCTCGTGGTTCTCGACCGAGAGCGGGTCGTCGTGCTGCCCAGCCTCGAATGCCAGCGCGATGTGCCCCTCGCTGTTCATGAACTCGAGCAGCGTGCCGTCCAGCGCCTCCTCGAGCCCGAGGATCACGGGAATCGGGAAAGAGAACGCAAAGTTGCGGTTGCGAAGCGTGTCGCTGAGGCAGGCGAACGGCTTCCCCGGGGCCGAGAATGTGTGCACGTCCAGGCAGTACAGGGTGCCGCGGCGCCGCGCGCAAATCTCATCCATGGCCTCCAGCATCTCGACCTGCTCGCGGTGCTCGGGCGACTTGTCGGGGGAGATGCGTCCGGCCCGCAGGTCGTCCACCTGCTGCCGCGTCCAGAGGCGGTTGAAGTCCGTGGAGAGGTGGCGCCTGTTCTGTTCGAGGGCGCCCCTGTTGCCGACAAGGCCGACGACCTCGCCGCGCATGTTCGGCCGGAGTTCCTCGAGGTGCGCCAGGACCCGGCGGAACGCCTGCATGCCGGAGGGCTCGTTGCCGTGCATGCACGCCACGACGAGCACGGTGGGGCCGGGCTTTTCCCCCCGGTAGGAGCCGAGGATGCGCGGAATCTCGTGCGTTGCGGCGCCCCGTGCGGCTTCAGGCCTCATCCGACTTCAGTTCCTTCAGCTTTTCCTCGAGTAGGATGCTCGCGAGCGGCATGAAGTCGCGCTCCGTCACGATGCCGACCAGGCGGCCTTCCTTCACCACGGGCAGGGAGCTGACCTTGTGCTGCCGCATGACCTGGATCGCCTCCAGCGTCGTAGTCTCCGGCGGGATGGTGACCGGGTTGGGCACCATGATCTCCCGGACCGGCATGACGGACGTGTCCCCCGCGCGGAAGCCCTTCGCCACGAGGCGCAGGATCGAGCGGTGCGACACGATGCCGACCAGCCTGTGCTCGCGGTCCTCCACGAGCACGTGCCGAACGCGATTCCATTCCATGAGGCACGCCACGAGGTCAACGAGTTCATCCTCGTTCACGGTCACCAGGTCCGTGGCCATGTACTGCTCGACGCGCATGTAGTTGACACGCCAGTCGCCCGCGTCGCGGGCCTCGGCGAGGGGCCATTCGTGCACGGGGAGCCCGGCGCGCTGGTTCTTGAGCATGGCCCCGACCAGCGCGGCCATCTGCTCGCTCCGCTTCGCCTTCCCCTTCGTCGCCGCGTAGGACTTGAGCAGCCAGGCCGACCCCGTCTGCCCCGAGGAGACGCGCTTCTCGATGACGCCGAGGTAGCGCCGGATGTCCTGCTCCGCGACGTTCTTGATGCGGAGGCCCTCCTCGGCGAGGGGCAGGAGGACGTCGAGGATGAGCTTCTGCGCCGGCTGTATCGAGCCGTCCAACCAGCGGAACTGCGCCTCGAGGCCCATGCGGGCCGCGGCGATGAAGTTCGCCTTGGCGTCGTCGAAGGACATGGCCTCCGTCACGTCCTGCCAGTGGCGCGAAACCGAGCTCATCAGGCCGCAGAAGAGCGCCGCATTGGCCACTTCGTCCAGGACCGTCGGACCGGCGGGCATGACGCGGTTCTCGATCCGGAGGTGCGCCTTTCCATCCGTCCAGCCATAGCACGGGCGGTTCCAGCGGTAGATGGTTCCGTTGTGGAATCGCAGCGCCTTGAGCGAGGGCACGCGCCCCTGCCGGATCTCCTCGAACGGGTCCTCGTCGTACTCGCTCCCGAGGAGCACGCGGAACCGCGTGATGTCCTCGCGGAAGATCTCCATCACGGACTTGCGGACCCAGGACGTGCCGAAGCTGACGCGCGGGGCGATGTCGCGCATGGAGGATGGGAGCGTCCGCGTGTCGATGGACTGCTGGAAGAGGGCGATGCGCGTCTCGCGCCACAGGCGCTTGCCGAAGAGGAGCGGCGAGTTCGTCGCCGAAGCAAGCAGCGGCGCCGTCACAACCTGCGCGACGTTGTATAGCTCCGCGAACTCGTCCGCTCCCACCTGGAAGTGCGCCTGGAACGAGGTGTTGCACGCCTCGATCATCACGGAGTCGTGCTCCATGATCAGCTCGTCTATGCCGGTGATTCGGAACTCGTAGGGTTCCCCGCGCAGGGCCGTCATGACCTCGTTCATCGTGCGGTAGCGCGGGACGGGGGCCATCATGTCGAGGCCGAGGTCCGCCTTCTCGAGCGTGGGCAGGATGCCCGCGAGGACGACCTCGCCCCCGACGGCGGCGCACGCCTCGCGCGCCTTCGCGAGCTTGGCGTTGAGCTCGCCTTCCAGGCGGCTTAGCGCGTCGCCCTCAAACAGGTAGGTGTCAGAGTTGAACTCGAGGTTGAACGCCCCGAGCTCGGTCACGAATGCCGGGTCCTTCAGGTGG
Organism: uncultured Candidatus Sumerlaeota bacterium; assembly: GCA_964618855.1. Taxonomy (GTDB): domain Bacteria; phylum Sumerlaeota; class Sumerlaeia; order SLMS01; family JANRJK01; genus CAZUCD01. The sequence continues at coordinate 1,827 of CAZUCD010000062.1, read as the reverse complement.
TCCAGCATCGGCATCGCCAGGGGAGCCGGGCGCAGCGAGCGATTCACGAGGAACAACTCCTGCTCCACGCCGATCCGGCGCTTGCCCTTCTCGATCATGCCCTCGGCGATCATGCGTTCGAGCGCGTGAACGTCGTTGATGAGCTTCTTCATGAACAGGCGGAGCTGTGCCTGGTCGGCCATTTGGGGAACGGCGCGTGCCATGTGGATCGAGCCTCTCGGGCGTGGCGCGGCCTGCCCAACCGGGTAACCCCAGGCAAGGCGGCCCTGCGCGATGCGGTTGGTGGAATCAGAACGCCCCCCCCGCGTCATCAGGCAATGGGAAAGGCGGGAATCGGGGGCGGGGGATCAGTGATCGGCACGGACGGGAGAAGGACCACGGTCCCTGACCTCCGGGCTCCGTCCCCCGACCCATGGCCCCCGATTCCCCGTTCCTTAAGATTGCGGCGTCTCCCCACCCGTGGGAGACAGACCCCTCCCGGGGGGCGGGATGCAGGACCAACCGACCGATTCTGGGGCCGACCGCGCGGATGTCCGACACACGATCCCGTTACTCCGAGCCCCCGCCGATGAAGGCGGGGCGCGGCGTCGTCCTGGGCGCCGTCATTGTGATGCCGCTGGCAATCGCCATTGGATTCCTGTTTGTCACGCAATCCTCCAGCACGGGCGCCCTTGTTTCCGCGCGCAAGACCATCTCCGAGATGGACCGCGAGCGGAAGGACCGCCTGCGGGCCGACGCCGGGCGGCAGAGCGAGACCCTCGAGCGGCTCTTTGCGCTGCAGCGCCGCGAGCGGGAGTTGGCCTCCCGGCTCGCGCGCGCGGTGCCATTCCCCGCAACCCTGGCGGAAGCCGCCCGCGCGCCCTCCCCCGAGGACCGGGCGCGCATGGAGGAGCTCCTCTCCGAGCGGCAGTCGCTCCGTGCCGAACGCTCCCTCCTCGTCGAGGCCCTCGGGGCGAACACGCCGGACCCTGAGCCGGTCGAGTTCCTTGCAGCCGAGGCCACCCTCAAGCTCCGCACCTCGAACGACGCGGCTTCCATTGCGGAGACGGGACAGCTTTTCGCCAACATTGCGCGGCAGACCCCGGAGGATCCCGAGGCATGGCGGGCGCTCGGCCTGGCAATGCTGCGCGCGGGCAACCCGGCCGAGGCGCTGGGTGCGTTCACCGAGTCCACGCGAGCCGTCGCGGACCTGCGAGGTCCGCGAAGCCCCGAGGCGGCGCGTGCCATGCTGCTCGAGGCCGAGGCGATGCGGCTCTCCGGCGCGGACAAGCGCGACGTGGCCCTCGTCGCGGAGCGCGCACTCAACATCCTCGAACCCGAGTGGACGCGGCAGACGCTGGACATGTCCTCCGCCTACGAGTCGCTCGGGAACCTCGACCGCGCCGTGGCCTTCTCGTCGCCGACGCTCCTCCTCGCCGTCTCGCGTGGCGGGGACGAGGACATCATGACCGCGGACGCGGCGACGGTCCTCGCGCGGCAGTTGCT
>CAZUCD010000062.1:0-332 GCA_964618855.1 uncultured Candidatus Sumerlaeota bacterium | reverse complement strand
GCGCCCTCGCCATCCGCGAGCGCATCCTGGGCGCCGGTAGCCCGGAGGTCGCCGACGCGATGGTGGCGCTTGGCCGCGTCCTGGGCTCCCGCGGGCGCCCCTCCGATGCCCAGCAGTACTACCAGCGCGCCATCGATGCCCGCATCAAGTCCGACGGCGAGGTCTCGCACCCCGTCGCCAACATCAAGTTCGAGCTCGGCGAGTTGAAGCGCCGCGAGGGGCGCTACTCCGAGGCGCAGACGATCCACAAGGAAGCGCTGGACATCCGCGAGGAACTCGACGGCGCCTCCTCAGCGCCGGTGGCCGAGAGCGTCGAGGCACTCGCGGGGCTC
>CAZUCD010000061.1:2178-20763 GCA_964618855.1 uncultured Candidatus Sumerlaeota bacterium | reverse complement strand
GGTGCAACTGCGCCAGTTGTGCGAGCGTCACCGGGGATCGCGCGGGATCAAGGTCGCAATCGGCACCGGCGACGGGAGGCACCGCGCCGAGTTCACGACCAACGGGGCCGTGCGTATTGCGATCAACGACGAAACGCTGCGGGAGCTTCGCCGGCTTCCGGGCAAGCCGCGCGTTCGGATGGTTGTGTAGCCGGCGCTACTTCCCCGCGGGCGTAAGCCCTGCGCCGCATTCGCCGCAGAACTTTGCCCCGGGCGCCGCCTTCGCGCCGCACTGCGGGCAGTTCGCCGTGGATTCGGTTGTCGGCTTCCCGCACTCGGGGCAGAACTTCTTGTCGAACGTGGGCGCCCCGCAATGCCGGCACTTGGCCTGCACCTTCGCCTTCTTGGCCTCGAGGCGCGCCTCCTCCTCTGCCGCGAGGTCGTTCGAGACCTCCGTCTGAACATGCCGCGCGCGCAGGGCCGTCTCCTCCTGCTCCGCGACGGGTGCGCAGCGCTTGCACATGTTGGCGACCTGATTGAAGCACACCTCGCGGCACATCCAGTTCCCGCACCGCCGGCACTGCACGAACTTCGGGCGCAGTTCCGCGACCGCCGCGCGCAGCGCCTCGTCGTGGGCCTTGCCGCCCACGGCCTGTTGGATCTGGTAGGCGCTGCTTGCCGCCGTGCCGAACATCCCGCCGAAGAACTTCCCCGCCACGTCGAGCGCGCTGCCCGCCACCCCCAGCGCGCGCACCTGGTACGATGACATGTACCCGTTGCCGCAGCACTCGCAGCGGAACTTGAACTGGAACCCCTTGTCCGTGGAAAGGTCCTCGTAGTTGTCCGTGAACTCAATCGGCCCGCTCATGCCGTCAGCGCTCCTGAAAAAGTGGGGCCGAGTGTGAGGACTTCGGGCGAGAGGGGGCAACGCCCTCGCAGGCGGATCAGATCAGGTGTCCGCAACTCGGGCACTTGCGCTGTCCGGATGCCTCGGTGCCGCAGATCGGGCAGTACGTCGCAGCGGCCTGCGATTGGCCCGACGCGTAGCTGCGGAACACCTTGTACACCTTCGTGCGGCTGTTCATCCCCTGGTCCAGCGAAGGGCCCTGGCGCTGGCCGGGAGGAGGGACCTGCTGCGGGGAGACCGGCGGTCGGGGCGGGGACTGCGGAGGCGCCGCGGGCGGGATCGGCCTCGGGGCGCCCGGCTGGGCCGGAAACGGCGTCTGCCCTGATGGGAATCGCGAACTCACGTCGCTCGTTGAGGAGTTCAGGGGCGAGGACTCGACGTCGAATCGCGAGCCCCCCGCGCTGTAGCGCGGGCCGGCCTGGCCAAACTGCTGCTGGCCCTGCTGAAGTTCGGCCTGAGCGGGCGCCTGGGAAAATCCAGAGGGAGGCGCGAACGCCGGCGGTTGCGAGCGGAGCGAGGGCGGCGGCGAACCCGAGGGCGGCATCATCGGCGTCTGCATGACCGATGGCGAGGGGTAGGCCTGTCCCGGCAGCGGAGATGGTGAGATCGGCACCCCTGCCACGGGCGTCCCCACAGGCAGTCCCTGTGGACGCCCCGGCATTCCCGGCACCGGAGTGTGGCCGGACAGGCCCGGCAATGGCGTCGGCGGTTTCTGGTAGGCGCCCGAGGCATTCCCGCCGTGAAAGACCTGCTGGGGAACGTTGTACTCCCCGCTGGGCTGTCCTGGCGGATAGACGCCCGCAGTCTGGGCCCTGCCCTGTGCCATGGGGATGAAGCCGGTGACCGGCATCGGCGTCAGGCCCGCGAGCGCCTCGTGTTCGAGTGGGCTGTAATCCTGTTGGATCTGGGGTCCCTCGGGATCGCGCACGTGCGATTCGTGCTGCTGGTCGATCAGGAACATCGCGAGGTTGACGATGTAGTCCACGAAATCGCGCTCGTTCTTGTAGAGCGCGACGTTCCTCTTGAGGATGTCGATGATCTCCTCTTTTGAGAACGACTCGCGTGCGACCTTCACAGCCATCGGAGTTCCTCGTGCGGTCGACCCCCTCGGGTCGCCTCAGCCGACTTCACCATGCTGGCTGGGGGTCTTCCCGTCAATCGGCGTTGCGGGCTTTGTGCCCAACCGCCTTTCAAAATTGTCGGAAAGCGAAAAACGAGCAAACCGGGTTACAGGGCTGGACGAAACTCCAATCTCGACCCCGTCGTCGTTGAATCCACTCGTCTTGTCCCACTGGCCAAGCCGGTGGAGGTGCTTCGTGCTGTCCGATCGGGTGTCTGCGGGGCTCCTCGAAGCCGGGCCAAAGCGTACCCAACGCACTAAAAATGTGCGATGCCCCTTCCCACAGACGGGTAAGTTGTGGAAACTCCAAAACCGTGCACAGCATGCCAACTGATCGCGCTCCCGCCCCTGCTCCGTTGCAACCCGGGGGCCCGGGCCATGGCTGGCCCTCATGGTTGCTTGTCTATGCGGCGTGCGCGCTCATCCCGTCGCTGACCCTGCTGCTGCACCCCTTCGATCCGCCGCTTCTCGTTCCGCGGGGTGATCTTGCACAGACACTTTGGAACTTCTGGTGGTTCGACCGGACCCTCCTTTCGGGCAGGAATCCGTGGGAATGCCCGATCCTCTTCTGGCCGTACGGAGCGAAGCTCTTCCTCCACACGTTCGAGGTCGTGGACGCGTTGATCACGATGCCGATCCGGCAGGTCTTCCCCGGATCGGAGGGGTTGTTCCTGTCGTGGAAGGTCGGGCTGCTCATCCACGCGTTTTGGACCGCGGTCGCATTTCACCTCCTTGGCCGTGCACTCGGGCTCAGCCATCGCGCATGCGGACTGGGTGCGATCGCGATTTCCCTGTGCTCCTACCGAATGGTCACGGCGCCGACCCTAACGCTGCAGTGCACGGGAAACGCGTTCTTTCTGGCATGGGCGGCCGTGCAGTGCTGGCGTGATCCGGGCCGCATCCGGAGGGGGTTGGTGCTCGGGGGCGCGAGCGTCCTGTTGCTCTTCTCGAACCTGTACTACTTGTTCTTCGCGGCGATCTTCCTCGGCGGGGCCGGTGTGCTTGCCGCAGTCGTTGCACGCCCAGGGCGCGCACAATGGATCGGCTGGGCGCGCCAGGGGGCGGCTGCCCTCGCAGTCGGGATCATTCCCCTCGTGTTCGTGGCCGATGGGATTCGCGAAACGGGAAGGCGCCTCGGCACCGTTTCGAGTTTTGACCGCTGGGTGCAGGTGCGCGGCTCGGCGGAACTGGCGCAATTCGCCGCCCCCGTGTGGCTGCGCGAAACAGTCACGGGCAATCCTGTCCCTGAGCGCGTCTACCGCGAGTTCGCCGCACCCCTGCGCTCGATGTCCTTCGCTCCGCCGGTCGTCGCCGCGGTCCTCGTGCTCCTCGGGCTGCGCGCCCCGGGCCGGCCCACCCACGGCAGGGCGGCGCGGATCGCACTCTGCGGAGTCCTGGCCGCGTCGTTTCTCATCGCGCTGGGACCCGAGGTGAAGGTCGTGACCGCGAGGGACCCCGCGGATGTCGAGTTCACAAAGGGTCCATCCCGTCCGCCGGAGTGGCAGGGAGTTTCGTTTCCTTCACCGTACGCCGTGGTGGCGAACCTTCCGGTGTTTCGCCAGATCCGCGGGAACCACCGGGCGGGCTTCTTCTTCCTGGCCGCGTTGCTGCTGCTTGCGGGACCCGCCATGGAGGCGGGCGTCGGCAGGCTGGGAGGCCTGATGTCCTCACGGGGCATCCGGCCCGGGCTCGCCACGATCATCGCGGTCGGCATCGTCGTCGCAGAGAGCCGCCCCACCATCTTTCAGGCCGAGCCGGGGCGCGACGACGAGGGCATGGAGTTCCTGCGCGACTGGCCGGGGTCGGGTGGTGTGCGCGAGTATCCCGACTTCGGCTACGTGATGCAGGGAAGGGCCATGTTCCACCAGACGATCCACGCGCGGCCACTCCTTGGCGGTTATCTCTCGCGGGATCCCGTCGGGTACGATCGCTGGATCGAGTCGCGCCCGTGGGGGATCGTGTTCAGAAACTTCGCGAACATCCCGGACGGCATCGTGACGTCGAGCGACCGCGACGCGGTGCTCGCCTCGGCCGCCGAAGACGGGCTGCGCTTCATCGTGATCAACACGGACTCCATGCTTCCGGAACGCTCGCGCGCGTTGCTGCTGCTGTTCGAGCGAAGCCGGCTCGGGCGCGTGATCTACGAGGAGCGTTCGCGCTCGATCATCGAGCTGTCGCCGCCCGGCTGAGCCTCGACCTGGGCCGGCAGTGCGCGCAGTGGGGATGCGGCGGTCTGGACGACGGTCGCCGCGAAGCGCGTCATGCCGCGTCCCTCCTCCTGCAGCCGCGCGGGACCCGCCGCCTCCACCATGCGCGCCGGAAAGTCGAGCCGCGCCGGCACGGCGGCGGTGATGCTCGCCAGCGCATCCGGCCCTGGCGCCGGCGTGTTCCCCGAACGCTGGAGCTCGAACCCCACGACTGCGACGACGAGCAGGATCGCCGCAGCCAGGGCCCACACGGGGATTCGTCGGCCATCCCGGCGTCCATCGCCCGATTGCCGCGACATCCACGGGGCGGGGCCGTCTGCGGCCACGCGGCCCATGATCTTCGCATGCAGGCCCTCGGGTGGGCATGGCGCGTCGAGCGCATCCTCTATCCGGCGCATCTCCTCCCACTCGGCGGCGGCGGCGGGATCGCGTGCGAGAGCCTGCATGGCCTCGCGGGCCTCGGACTGGGTGCGGTCGTTGCTCATGGCTTTCCTCCGGGCTGCGCCAGCAGCCGCCTCAGCTCTTTTCGTGCGCGGTGCAGGATCACCGCGACGGAGTTCTCGGTCCTGCCGTGCCGTTGTGCGATCTCGCGAAGCGACAGGTCCTCCTCGTATCGCAACCTGAACACCTCGGCCGCCTCGTCCGGGAGGCTTGCGGCCGCGGAGAACAGCCGCGCGCGCAACTCGCCGAGTGAAGCCGCATGCAGGGGACTCCAGGTGTGTGGCGCCTCCGGCTCGCACCCATCGTCCAGCGCAGCGTGCCTCGGCATCGCCTTCATCGCGGAAAGCCCCGCGTTCCAAGCGATGCGGTTGATCCACGCGGAGAATGGATACTGCGGATCGAAGGTGTGCAGGCTTCGCCATGCACGCAGGAAGACCTCCTGCGCGATGTCCTCGGCGTCCTCCATCCGGCCGGTCATGCGCAGGAGTCGCGCGTACACGGGCCCCTCGTGGCGGCGGACGAGTTCCTCGAAGGCCGACTTGTCCCCCGCGAGGGTCTGCGCGACCAACTCGGCATCCGTCGGGGGGGTAGCGTCCACGACGTGCGCGTTCCCGCTTCCCCGTGTGTCGGGAAGCGGGAACGGCAGGGCGGATGTCTCTGCTGCGTTGCCCATGGCCAACCCCGTTGAGTTCACGGTCGGCATCCTGCGTCCCGACCCCCATTCGTGCAACCGATGTCGGCGACCGAGTGCGCCGATGGGCGCCGGCTCAGTTCACCTCCGCCTCGTCCATGAGCTTGAACAACTTCCCCTGGTCGACCGTCAGGCCGATGGAGACGGAACTCGGCGAGGGTGCCGGGTTGACGCTGATGCCGGAGACCAGGTCGCGCAGCTCCGGGTTGTCCTTCTGCATGCGGGCCAGCGCAAGGAGTCCCGTCACCACGTCGTTCATGTCCTTCGCGGCCTGGGCGGACTTCATTTCGAGAAGCGCGCTCGACGACAGGCCGGAGGATGTGAACTTGCCGGAGACGGTCGCGTTCGTCAGGTCCCGCAGGGCCTCCAACTCCGTGGGCGCCGACATGGTGTCGGGGGCCACCATGAAGCAGTAGAACGTGCTGTCCGCCGGAGCCTTGAACTTCTCAGCCCCCCCAGAGGCAGCGATCGAGGCCGAACGGTCGGACCTCGCCGCGAGCGTCTTCTTCAGCGCATCCAGCGAGTTGCCGATCAGCAGGCGGTCGCCCGACACGAACGTGCCGAAGCGTGCCTCGCCGTTCTTGTCGTCCACCCACTTGTGGACGACCGCCCCGCCCTCCTCGATGCGTTCATAGGCGGAGTTCGCCTTTACCAGTGTCGACAGCTTCTCCTGGTCCAGCCTGCCATCGATCGCGGCCACCATGGTCTCCTCGCGGTTGACCTGCCCCCACGCGTGCACGCGGTCGATGTTCTTGAGCACATCCGTGCCAACCAACTGGTTCAGCACCTGGAGCTGGGCCCGCTTCTGGTCGTCCATCTTCTGCTGGTAGAACCGCTGGAACAGGTCTGAGTCGATGAACTGGCGCGTGTTCACAGTCACATACACCTGCGCGTCCGCGGGAATCAGCGTTTCGACAGGGTCGGCGCCCCGGGCGGCGGGTGCCAGCAGGGCAATCAGGGTGAGTCCGAGGCACGAGCCGTGGAGGGTATGGTGCATGGTGGATCTCCGGGGGGAGGATTGGGCGCTTTCGCGCCCTGATGACCATTACTTACCGGTGCGGGAGCGGAACATTACGCCCCGGGCACAAAAAAAGTCGGATGTTTCCCTTGGCGTTCCCTGCGGCCCGCCAAACCATCGACGGGGTTCGCGTTCTCGATTGCAGTCAAAGCCAACCCGCGCGGTGACCGTAGATTGCACAACCCACACAGGCACCCTGAACTGCCGTGGTAGAGTTGCTGATTCGAGTCCTGCTCGGGGAGGGCAGGTTCGCCGAACTCTGGCGCCACGCGGGCGAGAACCCTGTGGTGGAGCTGCATCGCCCGGATCGGAAGGGTTGGATCCATCGCGCGTTCTACTACTGGACCCCCTTCCTCATCGTCATCGGGGCCGGGATCATCCCACTGGCCAAGCCCATCTTTGGTGCGGGATGGCGGTCCGACCCGTCCGAGTTGCTCGCCATCTACTGCTTTAGCCTGATGGTTGTCATCTGGTGCGGCGCACTTCCGATCTCGGTGTTCGCATTTCTGCTCTTCGCGGCGAAGAACCCGGGTCGTGAGCGCCTTCAGGAACTGATGCTCACCCCCCTGACGCACGAGGAGGTTGTGTTCGGCCACCTGTATTGGGGGATGAGGGCAGCCACGCGCACTTTCTTCGGGGTCAGCATCCCCCTCGCCTCCGTCGGACTCCTCACGGTGTTCACCGTGTCGATGTCCGGCGGCGGCGACAAGCTGGAGAACCTCGTCGTCGCGCTCTCCATCTATGCGGTGTTGTTTGCCCTCACATTCCTCGCCCAAGCCTACGCCCTCGTGCACGGTGCGCGCGGGTACCTGCGCGAGCAGCGCTCGCCGTGGAGGTCCCTGGCATGGACGCCGGTCCGAGCCGCCTTCCACGTGGGCTGGGCGATTGCATGCATCACGGTCTCATTCATGGTCGTGGGCGGCATCGTTGATTCGCTACAACGTGTGCTCCCGAATGATGAGTGGCTTGCGATCCCGGCGGCGTTCCTGTCGATCATGCTGTTTGGCATTCCCCTTCTCGTCTCCCTCGCGGTTCTGGCGAGGCGGCTCGCGCGCGAGGCTCCTCGGGATTTCTTCATCGATGCCATGGAGGAACCCGAACCGACCGAGTCCCCGGAGTCGATTTCGACGATTCTCCGTGAATCCCGGGAGATGGTGAAGTCGCGCGCCTTTCTCCTGCCGAGCCTGGAGCAGCGATTCCTCGCCATGGTCGCGGCCGCCCTCTTCATCGGCTCCGTCGGCTTCTTCTTCCACGCCGTCGGGTACACCGAACTGCTGAAGAATCGCTACTCCTACTCTCCCGGCGTTCAGTCCTTCGACGCAATCAGCCCGGGTGAGGTGGCCGTCTCGCTGCTGCGAAGCGGGACCACGGCCATCCTGCTGCCGGCGATGGCATGGGCCATGTGGGCCATCGCCGCCGGGTTGTTCGGCAGGAGGCGCCCGCGGGCATCGGACGGGGGGGCGCCGCTTGCGAGCATCGCCGCGCACGCCCGCGTGTGCGCCGTGCTCTTCCTCACATCTCTTGTGCTGGCGCTTCGCTACATCATCGTGGACTGCCTGCCGTGGTTCAGCTCCATGGAGGAGGTCGCCTTCGCCGGCGCGCTGCTCTTCCTGCTGTGGGGGGCCACGACTTGCGGGGCCTTCATAGCAATGGTGCACGGAGTCGCTTGCGGGCAGTGGCCGCGGTGCAGCGCGATCATCGCGACCCTCTTCTGCATCGCCCTCCTCGTGATCGAGATCAAGGGATGGAATGGCACGTCCCCGGGAGATGCGAGGACCTTCGGGCACACCGAGTTTGTCGAGGTTCTCCGGCTGGGCCTGATGGCGGTTTTCATGGGGAGCATCTTCGTGAACACGATTCCGGAAGCGCGAAGCCGCCGCAGGCGCCCCTCCCCTCCCAATCCCCCCTCCTCGGTCGACGTGTCGGCGGCGAACCATCCCGCTTGACCGTTCGGGTCAAACGATTTACCCGTCAAACTTCCCGGTTGGACCGATCGAATCCCCATCCCCAAGGAGCACCCGCATGGACCGTATCGTCCGCGGCGCCCTCATTCAGGCAACCCTCTGCTGCGATCCATCGAAGGACTGCAAGGTCGTCAAGAAGGCCATGGTCGACAAGCATGTCGACCTGATCGCCAAGGCCGCCAAGAAGGGCGCGCAGGTTGTCTGCCTCCAGGAACTCTTCTATGGGCCGTACTTCTGCGCCGAGCAGAAGACCAAGTGGTACCAGATGACCGAGCGCATCCCCGACGGGCCCACCACGAAGCTGATGCAGTCCCTCGCCAAGAAGCACAAAATGGTGATCGTCGTCCCCATGTACGAGGAGGATATCACGGGCGTGTACTACAACACCGCCTCCGTGATCGACGCCGACGGCACCTACCTCGGCAAGTTCCGCAAGATCCACATCCCGCACTGCGACCCCGGCTTCTGGGAGAAGTTCTACTTCCGTCCGGGGAACATGGGGTTCCCGGTCTTCCAGACGCGCGTGGGCAAGGTCGGCGTCTACATCTGCTACGACCGGCACTTCCCCGAGGGCTGGCGCGCCCTCGGCCTGAACGGGGCCGAGATCGTCTTCAACCCGTCGGCCACGGTGGCCGGACTGAGCGAGTACCTCTGGAAGCTGGAGCAGCCCGCGGCCGCCGCGAACAACATCTACTTCGTCGGCGCCATCAACCGCCCCGGCCGTGAGCAGCCGTGGAACATCGGCGAGTTCTACGGCACCTCCTACTTCGCCGACCCCCGCGGCCAGATCCTCGCCGAGGGCAAGCGCACCGAGGACGACGTCGTCATCGCCGACCTGAACATGGAGCGCATCCGCGAAGTCCGGAACGGCTGGCAGTTCTACCGGGACCGCAGGCCTGAAACCTACGGAGGGCTCGTCGCCCCCTGAATCAAAGTGGTCGCGGGATGGGGCGGGTTCGCCCCATCCCGCGAGTACTCGAACCCACACCCCGACAGGATCCCCGCATGTCCGACGTGGTCAGACACTCGTCCCTGCACAACCCCGACCTCGCTCCGGTTCCCCTGGACCGCCGCACGTGGGGGATGTGGACCATCGCCGCCCTTTGGGTGGGCATGTCCGTCTGCATACCGACCTACAACCTGGCCGCTGGGATGATCGCCAAGGGCATGTCGTGGGCGCAGGCGGCCCTCACCGTCGCGCTCGGCAACCTGATCGTCTGCATCCCGATGGTCCTCAACGCCCACGCCGGGACGAAGTACGGCATCCCTTTCCCCGTGTTGCTGCGGGCGTCCTTTGGGACTGTGGGCGCCAACGTCCCCGCAGTGATGCGCGGCCTCGTCGCGTGCGGTTGGTTCGGCATCCAGACGTGGATCGGGGGGATGGCGATCTACACGCTGCACTCGGTGATCTTCGGGTTCCAGCCCGCAGGGCCGGGCGACATGCTCCCTCTGCTCGGGATATCCGCGGGACAGCTCGCGTGCTTTCTCCTCTTCTGGGCCGTGAACGTGTTCTTCATCGTGTTCGGCACCGAATCGATCAAGTGGCTCGAGGACCTGGCGGCTCCGTTCCTGATCGCGGTCGGTCTCGCGCTGCTGTGGTGGGGGGTGTCGAAGGCAGGCGGCTGGCACGTGATCTTCTCGCAGGAGACCCTTGCGAAGGTCCGGGGCGCGGACGCCGGCGAGTTCCAGTTCTGGCGCGTCTTCGTGCCGAGCCTCACCGCCATGGTGGGATTCTGGGCGACGCTGTCGCTCAACATCCCCGACTTCTCGCGCTTCGCGAAGTCCCAGCGCGACCAGGTCATGGGCCAGTTCCTCGGCCTGCCGCCGACCATGACGCTCTTCTCGTTCATCGGCATCTCCGTCACGTGCGCCTCCGTCGTCATCTACGGCAAGGCGATATGGGATCCAGTCGAGTTGCTCGGCAAGTTCGGCAGCCCGTTCGTCGTCGGATTCGCGCTGTTCGCCCTGACCGTGGCGACGCTGACCACGAACATCGCTGCGAACATCGTCTCTCCCGCGAACGACTTCTCGAACCTCGCGCCCAGCAGGATCAGCTTCCGCACGGGGGGCCTCATCGCCGCGGGCATCGGCGTCATCATCATGCCCTGGAAGCTCCTGTCGGACCTGGGGGCGTACATCTTCACTTGGCTCATCGGCTATGGGGCCCTGCTCGGGGGCATCGCGGGCGTGATGCTCGTGGACTACTACCTCGTCCGGCGCCGGGAATTGGACGTGGATGCGCTCTTCGATCCCCGCGGTGAGTACTCCTACGGCAGCGGATGGAACTGGCGCGCGTTCGTCGCCCTCGCCCTCGGCATCGCGCCAAACGTCCCGGGCTTCCTGCACGCGGCCTCAAATGGAGGCATCAAGGCGCCGGCGGCGTTCGTGCAAATCTACGACTTTGCGTGGTTCCTGAGCCTCGCGATTGCTGCGGTGGCGTACTTCGGCCTGATGAGGATGGCGCCCCCCGCATCCGCGGGCAGCGCCGGGGAGCGCGCGTAGACCCCCTGGACTACGACTCGCCCCCCTCGCGGCTCCGCGGCTCGGGGTCCGGCTCGACCTCGATGTCCCGTTCCTGCATGAGCGTGGGTGCGCGCCGAACCTCACGGAGGCGCTTCGGGGCGTCCTGGTAGAGGATGGCGAGGCAGATGCCGACGCTGACGCCGATCAGGAAAATGGCGAGGATTCCGAGCCTGGACCCAAGTTCATGGCGGGCGATCGCCGCCTCCCGGGCCTCCTCGTGCGGGTCCCGGCTCACGGCGCCGCGGCGCGGTCCCGCCTGACGGCCGCCCTCAACGCGCCATCACCGCCGTCCTTCGGCTCCTCGACCCACACGGTCAGGAGCACCCCTGCATCCGCGGCAATCCTGAGGTGGCGCGCAGCCGCGCCGACCGGGATCGATTCCCGCGCGCCGTCGGGCGTCCGGGCGTGCACGCGGCGAAGGCCCCCGCGCTCCTCGATCCACGCCACCGCGCCGTTGTCCGCCGCCGGGTCCATGACGCGGCCTCCGAGCGCCCCCGCCTCGACGAGGATGGAATCCTCGATGGGACGGGCTGGATCAAACAGCAGCAGGGCCTCGTCCCCCTGCACGGGTTCAAGCCAGACCGCACCAGGGAGGGGGGCACCCGCTGCATCGAACAGCAGCGGGAACCGGCCCGCCGGTGCCGGATGCGCCATTCCCGAGCCCTCCCGGGCCAGCCCCCAAAGTCCCATCTGGGTGGCGCGGAAACTGACGTCGCTCTCGTCGAACGAGTAGTACCAAAGTGCGGGAGAGGGCTCCGTGAGGAACGTCGGGCCGAGATCGAACGGATGCTCGCCCTGCGAGGCGCGGCGAACCTGCCACTCATTGCCGAACCGCCAACCCGCAAACACGGACGACGTGCTCCCCGTGGTCTCCGCCCACGCGACCATGGGCGTCGTTTCGTCCAGCCATGCTATCGACGGCGCCTCGATGGAGGCGTCTCCGGTCGCGGATATGGCGAACGCTCCCGACGCTGCGCCGTTGTCGACTGCTCCGGACTCGGAGAAAAACAGGACGGAACGCTCGCTCGAGGCATTCACCCACGCGGCCCCCAGGCTCGCCCCATCGGGAGAAAAGGCGATGGCGGGGGAGTGCTCGTCCCCATCCGGGGTGTCGGCGTGCGGGGAAGGCGCGCCCACGACCGGGAGCTTCCCGGCTGCCTGCGTCACGATGAGGCGCGACCTTCCCGTGTCGTCGGGGGAAGTCCAGGCGAGAGCCATCATGGGCCCGCGGACCGCGGCAACAGGCTCCCTCGCGGGCGCATCGGACCGGGATGGCAACCAGGTCAGCCAGCGCCCCGTCGGCCGTACCTCGGCGACCTCCCGGTTGTCGGGAGCTGCAACCGCGGGACCCGCGAGGGCCACGGTGGTTGCGATAAGAATCGAGAGGCTCGGCCTAGTCATCGATCGGGAAGGTGCACCGCCCGGGCCCTCTTCGGCAACAGGCAAGTACACGCCGTCGCGGTTGCGGTTCCCGCGTCCATATCAGCACCTCGTTCACGGGATTCCATGTGCGTTCGTCCTTGACCGCCGAATCGACGCCGTCATTAATGAGAACGCTTTCTCATTCTCGTTTATCAGGAATTCCTCATGGTCTCGTCCTCGATCCGCCGCGCCTTCACACTCATCGAGCTCCTCATCGTCGTCGCGATCATCGCCATCCTGGCCGCGATCGCCGTCCCGAACTTCCTCGAGGCCCAGACCCGCTCGAAGGTCTCGCGCGCCAAGGCCGACATGCGGTCCGTCGCTACCGCGATCGAGGCATACGCCGTCGACCACAACACCTATCCCCTCGCCGTCGTCATCGACGATCCCGGCGAGTTCATGTTCCAGTCCACCGACGAGGTCCTCGAGGGGGCCATCTCGCGCCTCATCACGACTCCGGTCGCGTACATGACCTCGATCCCCGTCGATCCCTTCCCGGTCCGCGGCCAGGACGAACATCGCGACAACGAGCCGTTCCACTACCTTGACCGGAAGACCACGATCCTGCGTGGCGAGCCCGAGGTGATCGAGGACTTCCACGAGGTGCTTCTCGGCAGCCGCCAGTCGCTCGGCTGGTGGATGTTCAGCCTCGGCCCCGACCTCGACCATGACGAGAGCCTCGACGGCTCGGAGCCAAAGCTCGCCACCGCGCTCTACGACCCCACCAATGGCACCGTCAGCAGCGGGGACATCTACATGTTCCAGGGCAAGGGGCTGGGCAGGTAGGGCACGGGTCCCTACCCGAAGAGGTCACCGGAGTCCGGCGGAGTGATGTGGATGCCGCACATTTCCGCGAACGCCATCGCGTCGAGCACGGCGTTTCCGTCGGGATGGTTGTTGAAGAAGGCCAGCGTCGTGGTGGCCTCGGCGGCGGCCTCGCGGAGGATGGGCGCCCAAGGCTGCAACTCCCCGCGGGAGTACCGATATCGGTACCGCGCATCCCCCGACGGCCCCTCGCCCGCGTACCACGATGCCGCGTTGCGCCCGTGGAACCTGAAGTAGGCGAGCGGACCGGTCGCCACGAACCTCAGTGGTTGCGAGAGGCCGCGCATGTTCGGCTGGTCGATCGCGACCCGCGAGGCCGCGTTCTCCCGCAGGAATCCGTCGGCACTCCCTGTGTCCCAGGACGCATGGCGCAGCTCCACCGCGATCGGCAGTCCGTCCAGCGCGGCGAATGCGCGCCAAAGCTGCTCCCGGGAGGCGGGTGTGTCGTGCAGCGCGTTGGGAAACTGTAGCAGCACCGCCGCGAGGACGCCCGCATCGCGAAGCGGGGCGAGGTAGTCGAGGAACGGGCCCACCACGTCGTGGCCGGTCCTGCCGCGGTGCGTCATGTCCCCCGGCGCCTTGACGGAGAATGCCAGCCTGCCGCCCGCCTCTCGCACCATGCGGCGTGCCGATTCCCGCCCCGGCGTGCCGTAGTAGGTTGCGTTGATCTCCAGCGCCGTGAACACCCCGGCATAGTACTCCAGCCGCCTTCCCCGAGGCAGGCCGTGCGGATAGAAAACCCCCTGCCATTCATCGTAGGCGTAGCCCGAGGTTCCCGCGAGGATGCGCTGTTTCATGGTGGTCCGCACGCGAAGAGGTCCATCTGCATGGCGGCCGCGCGCGCGCGCAGGATGCGCCTGCTTTCCCGGCGCGGCTTCGCGGGGGGCGCCCAGGGCGGCGTGATCCTCTTCTCGTCCAGTTCTATTCCACCGGGCCAGAGCAGCGCATTCATCGCGCGCCGCAGCAGGCGGATGTTCGCCACCGGATCGGCTAGGGTCTCGTGGTCGATGAGGTTCTTCAGGCGCACCCGCCGGGAGCGGTCCGGGTCGTCCGAGGAAGTGATGACGTAGGAGAGCGACTGCCCGGCATGGAGGTTCATCCCCGCCTCGACGGATTGCCGCGCGGCGAGCGACTGCGGCCCGTTGCCGGTGTAGTCCCCGGGTTCCTGGGACAGCGACTGCCGGATGACAAGCTCGTCGAGGGGCACCTCGTGGCGCCACAGGGCCCCCTCCATTGCGGCGATGCGCTCGAGCAGTGTTGGGAGCATGGCGCGGTAGGCGGCCGCGCTGCCGGCCTGCGCGAGCTGCTGCAGCAGCGCGAGCTGCGCGGCCTTCACGTACTGCGGCAGGTCGTGGCGGCGGCACTCGATCCCGCGGTACTTCACCGTGCCGTCGCGGAACGCGCCGAAGTAGCGCGTGGGCACGGGGCGGTCGGCAACCTGCCGCGAGGGGAGGAACGCCAGCCAGCGGTAGATGCCCTCGAGCGCGATGGTCAGGTCGGTCGCCCCCTCGATCGCGCGGCACAGCTCGGCGACCTCCCCGTCGCGGAAGCCAGGCTTGACGATCCACACGCAGTCCACGTTGGCGTGCAGCATGCGCCAGCCGTGCTCCTCGCACACCTCGCGCGCGCGCAGCAGGATCTCGCGCGACCAGGCCGACACCGACTCGTGCGCCTCGATCCGGCCGAAGCGCGCGTTGCGGTAGCCGAGGTAGCCGAAGCAGCACACGAGCATCCACTTCAGCGCGTCCTGGCGCTGGTTCCAGCGCGCATGCGCCGCGGCGTCCCCCGCCGCCTTCGCCTCCTGCCGCAGCGCCTTGTACGCGATCCGCTTCGCTATGATCGGCGCCAGCGCCCGCGACACCAGCCCCGCCCGCTTCTCGCAGATCGTGTACCCGATCCCCGGCACGCG
Organism: uncultured Candidatus Sumerlaeota bacterium; assembly: GCA_964618855.1. Classification (GTDB taxonomy): domain Bacteria; phylum Sumerlaeota; class Sumerlaeia; order SLMS01; family JANRJK01; genus CAZUCD01. The sequence continues at coordinate 5,757 of CAZUCD010000061.1, read as the reverse complement.
CGCGTTGTCGCAGCAACCGCAGTTCACCGTCTCCGGCGAGACGTTGAACCGCGACATGATGCTCGGGTACATCGCCACGAAGTCGAGCTCCACCACGTCCTCGTGCAGCCCCGTCTCCGGCGCGTACACGAGCCCGCCGCGGTCCGCCACCAGGAGCTGCCGCGCGCTCTTCCAGGCTTCCGGCTCCGTCTTCTTCCACGGGACCAGGAACCCCTCCCGCCACGCATGGTCGAGCTGGATCGAAGAAATGCCCGTCCCGATGCTCCTGCGTGCGATGCGCTGCATCGGAATGCGGGAGAGGCGCGCCACCTCGTAAAGGCCGTCCATCCCGTCGTGCGAGAGCGAGAACGAGTTGCCTCGGTCCAGGTGCCAGCGCCCCCGCAGTGCGTACTCCGGCGCCTGGTAGAGGATCCGCCCATAGGAGAAGTACGAGCGCCCGTCCACCCTGATGTCCCTCGGTGGCGGATCGTCCCGGTCGAGCCGCAGCGCGAACCGTGCGCGCCTTGCCACCGTGTACAGCAACGGCAGCAGGAACGAATCCCCGTGGTCCGTGAGCAGCACATCGGGATCCAGCGCATCGAGCGCCCCCTGCAGCCCCGCCAGCATCGCCCCCGGGTCCTCCCACGCAATCGTCCGCCCCTCCTGCGAATACACCAGCGAATGCAGGGCCGGCCGCCCCCCGTGCAGCACCCCCGTGCCGGAGAGCTCCGCAATCCGCATCGGGGGCGCCGCGTAGTCCGTAGCCCAGCGGTCGTCCTCCGGCACGAGCGAAACCAGCCGTCCCCCCTCGTGCTCCACCCGGCAGCGCATCAGCGGGAAAACATCGCGCTCGAAGCCATACACCTGCTCCGCCAGCAGGTCCGCATTGTGCCAGGACACCTGCGGGAAACGGTCCGCATGGCGGTCCAGCGCCCGGCGCCAGGACTCCACCCGCAGCACCCGCACCGCCAGCACGCGCCGCGGCTCCCCCGTCCAGAAGTCGCGCCGCTCCGTCCAACCCTCCACCGCCGCATCCCCCGCCCGCCGCATCCCCCGCGCGCACGCCCCCACCTCCCCCTCCGGCCCATCCAGGTACACCAGCGGCTCGAACACGTCCACCAGCCGCAGCCGCGAGCCGTCCCCCATGATGAACCAAAGCACCATCGTGTTGCCGAGGGCATGGTAGTCGAAGAGCCAGGCGGGGTGGTTCATGGGGGAGGGCGCTTGACGAACAAAAAGCGAAACAAGCCGCCGGCGTCAATGCCAACCCTCCCCGATTGCCGTTGCGCGTCGCGGGTGCGACGCATCGACTCCGCTGTGTGCGGATGCACCGCGGAAAGGCCCCGTATGTGCGGCAGATACGCCGAAACCGGGCATGTCCCGACCATCGCCGTGCTCATCCACGGGATGGAGCACCTTGTCGCCCTCGAGTCGCCCCGTGCGGGCAACCTCGCCCCGACGATGCAGGGCACCGTCGTCGTGCTGGAGAACGGCGTCCCCGTCCAGCGCACCATGCGCTGGGGGCTCGTCCCGCACTTCGCGAAGGAGATCGGCACCTTTGCCACCTTCAACGCGCGGGGGGAGACCGTCGCGACCTCCCCGGCGTTCCGGCGCGCCTTCGCGCAGCAGCGCTGCCTCGTTCCGTGCGCGGGATTCTACGAGTGGGCGAAGGTCGAGGGCTCGAAGAAGAAGGTCCCGCACTTCTTCAGCCTCGCCGATGGGTCCCCCATGATGATGGCCGGCCTCTGGGACCGCGCGCGCATCGGGGGGGAGGACCTCCTCTCCTACACGATCGTCACCACCACGCCCAACGACCTCGTTGCGCAGTTCCACCACCGCATGGCGGTCATCCTGCAACCCGCCGACTGGGGGACGTGGCTCGACCCGAAGGTGAACGACGTGGCGACACTCCAGGCGTTGGTGCGCCCGCTGCCCGCGGAGCTGATGCGCGAGCGCGTGGCTTCGCTCTGACTTCTGACTCGGGAGCCCCATTGGCGTGCAGGGGTGCGCGTCATGCCCCGCCGGGCTTCGCACCCCCATCCCCCGCACGCAGCGCCTCAAGCTCCGCGGCAAGCCGCTCCAGCTCCAGTTCCTGCTCGAGGAGGATCGCCATCACCATGGCGTCGAACGGCACGGGGCGCGCGGCACAGGTCGCCTCCGCCGTGTGGCGGCGCGCGCGCGTGAACAGGCGGTCAAACGCCGGGCGCTGCTCCGCCCGCAGGCCCCGGCGGAAGTCCCTCCAGGAATCGATCTCCCCCTGAAGCCATGTATTGAAGGTCGGCAGCGTCCGCCCCATCGTCGCACCTCTCGATCTGCAGGTTCCAATCGTCGTCCCCATGCGGCAGCACCCGGGCCCGGGCATCCCCGAACTCGAGCATCGGCCTCCACCATGCCTGTCCCGCCGGCGCTGCCGCATGCGTCACCACGAGGGGGGCCCCATGGCGCCGCGGCACCGCCAGGTCCGCCATCACCTCCCCCAGCACGCGCCCCCTCTCCGCCGCGCGAAGCGTCTCCTCAAGGAACAGGTGGTCCAGGCCCAGCACGGCAAAAGCCGGCGGCGAACCCCCGCGCAGCAGCGGCGGCATCATCCGCCCCGTCACGGCCGCAAGCTGGTGGATCGTGAAGCAGCGCGTCACGAACACGCGGTCCAGCACATCCTCCCGCAACCCCCGCCGCCGCGCCTCCCGCGCAAACACGTAGGGATCGAAGCTGTTCGCGCCATCGACGACGTAGAGCCGCCGCTCCCGGGGGAGGAACACCGGCGCCAGCCTGCCGAGGATCGTCGCCGTCGCCCGGCGCGGCGCCTCGAGCACCAACGCCAACGGCGCTCGCCGCACGGCGGGGGAGACGCGGGGGGTGGGCGGAAGCATCTCGAAGGACATGGCGAAATAAAAGCGAAACATGGCCCGCGTGTCAATCCCATGGTCGTCATGGGTTGAAGTCCATCTGTCCCGATGGCTGCCCTCGAAGGCGAACTCGGTGACCTCCTGCATGATGTCCTTTGCGAGGGTCCGCCCCTCGATCCGGATCCGGAATGTGGCTTGAAGGTGCCGCGCAGCACGCGGCGCGTCTCCGGTGGACCGGCAGGATAATCGTCCCGAAGTTTCTCGGAGGTGCACACGGTCCTCACCAGCCACCGCATGTTGATCGAGAACACCAACCCGCTCGCCAGTCCCGCCCGCTCGCCCCAGCCGGGCGACCGCTCTGCCCGAGGCGTGAACGTGAACAGCTTCCCTGCGCTCGTGAACTCGACCACGAACTACGTGATCACCCCGACCCGCAGCCAGCTCGCCAGCCGCGCGCGCTTCGACGTCCGCGCCACCATCCTCAGCCCCGCCGGAATCCCCAGCACCACCTTCGAAGCGATCCTGATCCAGGTCACGCCTTGAGGGAGTTTGGCTCCATCCCGAGGCAGAAAGCCCCCGCTACGGCTCGGTCTGTAGCGGGGGACTCTTCATCATCTGCTGCACGCGATCTGGTTCTTCTGCAGCAACAGTAGCCAACAGCAACCTCCGTGTCCGTGCGTGTCCGCGCCTCCGTGCTCAAAATCGATTTGACTCCTCCCGCCCCCCCCGGGGGGGGGGTTTGTGGGGGGGGGGG
>CAZUCD010000061.1:0-2168 GCA_964618855.1 uncultured Candidatus Sumerlaeota bacterium | reverse complement strand
TCGCCAACAGCAACCTCGGTGTCGGTGCGGGCCCGCGCCTCGGTGATCAAATTCGATTTGCCTCCTCCCCCCCCCCCGCTCCGCAGTAATAACAAAGAACAAACAATGGGCAGGCTCCAAAAGGCTTGCCGACTCACTATGCGAAGGGTGCCCCATGATGGTCGCCAAGCCGCACAATCGCCTCGTCGGGTTGCTTCTCCTTGCGACGGCTTTCCTAGCAGACCCACTTCGCGCCGACATCACCTTTCTGCCAGAAAACACCTACTCGACCGGCACGACTCCGTTCGTCATGTCATCAGCGGACTTTAACGGAGACGGGCTTGAGGACCTCGTATGCTCCAACTGGAGTTCGAACACGATTTCGGTGTTTCTGGCTTCGGGTCCGGGCACGTTTCTCTCCCAGACGAGCTATCCGACTGGGGGTCTACCACGCGGTGCCATAATAGCCGACTTGAACGGCGACGCACTGATTGACGTTCTGACGCCGAATGCTTCCTCAGATAGCATTTCCGTGCGCCTCGGCAGCGGAACTGGCTCCTTCGGCGCGAGGACAGACTACTCGGTCGGGGACAATCCGGTCGACATCGCCGTGGCAGACTTCAATCAAGACACGATTCCTGACGTTGCCGTTGTAAACGTTCTCTCCTCAAACATGAGCGTCCGGCTCGGCACGGGCGGAGGAGCATTCGGCAGCGCCTCCACGATCTCATTGGGCTTTGGCGGGAATGCAGTTATCCCGGCGTTTCTTAACGCGGACGCATTCCCTGACCTCGTGATCACGAACGGCCCCCAGCGGGCCTTGACCGTTTTGTTGGGAAACGGGGTGGGCGGATTCGCGGCCCCAACCAACTATCCGAGTGGCGCACCCTCGGGTGCGACGGTTTTGGCAGGTGTTGCCGCAGGGGACTTCAATGAGGATGGGAAGCCTGATTTTGCTGTCGCAAATCAATCAGGAGATTCCGTTGGACTTTTGTTTGGAGACGGAGTGGGAGGCCTCTCGGCTCCCACTCTGATCGCCCTCAGCGGACATCCTCTGTTCATCGCTGTTGCCGACTTCAACAACGATTCGAACGCCGATCTCGCCGTGACTATGGGCAACGTGAACAAAGTAGGGATTGTCCTCGGAAACGGAAATGGAGCTTTCCAGACGGCGCAAGAGTTCACGGCAGGCAATCAACCGTACGGCATCATAGCCTCTGATTTCAACAATGATGGCTTGGTGGATCTCGCGATCACGAATGCCGGCGGTTCCACGATGTCATTACTGATTCAGGGCCCGCCTGCTTCAGTTGAGAACTGGACCGCTTTCCAATAAACAGGTTGATTGGGAACCATCAAGCGGCCTTCACGGCCTCCGACGCCTCAAGATTGAACGCATTGCATTCCTGCCCGTTGTCGAACACGAGCGCAATGAGCCGCCTCGCGGACCGGCGGAACGAGTCGACGAATTTAGCCACCGGCAGATTTGAGAGCTGCGACTGCTCCAGGCTCGCCAAGGCGTCGAGTTCGCCCTTCCGCTGCATCTTCGAGCGCCTGAAGTGGCCGAATGCACTCTTCGCCTTCACGGTCGTCCCGAGCGCCGGCGGCGCGATGTCCTTCTTGTAGCCGGGAAGGCGCTGGATGGTCGCCCAGACCTGGTCGAGCCAGCGCAGGACGGGCTTCGTGTAGTAGTACCCGTGGAAGGTCTTCTCGATGAACGACCCAGCATCAGGGGTCGGCGCGAGAATCCGGTCGATGTCCTCGTCGGTCAGCTTCTCCGTCGAGTTCTAGAACACAGCGCGCGCAAGATGGTACGGGAAGCGGAGCAGGTCGTTGGCGTAGACCTTCAGTCCCTTGCGCTTCAGATGGCAGGCGACGTTCGCGCCGCCGGAGAAGGCGTCGAGAACGCTCTTCGCGTCCTTCGGGAACAGCTCTCCATCCAGCCGAGCAGGACGAACTTGCTGCCGAGGTAGCCCGTGACACGGACCGGCTCCGAGTCTGCGTCGGCGGCCGTGCACGAAAGCAGATCTACGGCCTCGCCGAGAGGGGCGTCCGCGAGAGCCGCGAGGTTGTCTTCGATGCGCCGCCCTTCGGCGGAATCTGCGGTGTCCGTCGCATCGGCCTGCGCTCCGGAGCCCTTGCGCGAGCAGATGAACAGGTACTCCTTCGCCTTCGACGCCTCGTTGTTC
>CAZUCD010000060.1:0-21097 GCA_964618855.1 uncultured Candidatus Sumerlaeota bacterium | reverse complement strand
CATGTTCAACCGCCTCGTCCGCGAGGGTAGGGTAAAGGCGCCGATCGTCATCGGCCGCGACCACCTCGACTGCGGCTCCGTCGCCTCCCCCAACCGCGAGACGGAGGGCATGTTGGACGGCTCCGACGCGGTGGCGGACTGGCCGATACTGAACGCGCTGGTGAACACGGCGGCGGGCGCGACGTGGGTCTCGTTCCATCACGGCGGTGGCGTCGGGATGGGATACTCCCTCCACGCCGGCATGGTGGTCGTGGCCGACGGCACGGCCGAGATGGATCGCCGCCTCGAACGCGTCCTCACGACGGACCCGGGCATGGGCATCGTCCGGCACGCGGACGCGGGTTACGAGATCGCGCGCGACGTCGCCCGCGAGAAGGGCGTGCGGATACCGGGGCTGACCCTGTGAGCAGCCTGCTCATCCGCAATGCCAGGGTGTTCACCGGCGAAAAGACGGCGGCACCCGTCGCGGGCCAGTCGGTGCTCTGCACCCTCGGGCGCATCGTGTGGGTCGGTCCGGATGACGACCTCGACCCGGAACGCGCGAAGCGCGCGCGCGAGGAGGTGGATGCCGGCGGGCTGCTCCTGACGCCCGGGCTCATCGACTGCCACACCCACATCCTCTTCGGCGGCAACCGTGCGGGTGAGTTCGAGCGCCGCCTGCACGGGGCCTCCTACCAGGAAATCGCCGCGGCGGGCGGCGGTATCATGTCCACCGTGCGCGCCACGGCGGACGCGACGGACAACGACCTGCTCCTCTCAGCGGAGAGGCGCGTCCGCGAGCTCGCCGCGCAAGGCGTCACCACCATCGAGGTGAAGAGTGGCTACGGCCTGTCGGTCGAGGCCGAGTTGCGGATGCTGCGCCTCATCTCGACGCTGGGCGGATTCGTGCGCACGACGCTGGTGCCGACGTTCCTCGGCGCGCATGCGATGTGGCCGGAGTTCAACGGCGACCGCGCCGCCTGCGTCCGGGCCATCGTCACGGAGGCCATTCCGCGCGTCGCCAAGGACCGCCTCGCGAGGAGCGTGGATGCCTTCTGCGAGTCGGGGGCATTCACCGTGGACGAGTGCGCCGAAGTCTTCGCCGCGGCACGCGAGCACGGCCTGCGCGTCCGCATCCACGCCGAGCAGCTCTCGCACACCGGCGGGGCCGCGATGGCCGCGCGCCAGGGGGCGCTCTCCGCGGACCACCTCGAGTACCTGCGCCCGGAGGAGGCGGGCCTCCTCGCACTCGGCGGGACCGTGGCCGTGCTCCTCCCCGGCGCCCTCGTCACCCTGAACCTGCCGGATCCGCCCGTCGATGCGCTCCGTGAACAGGGGGTTCCCATCGCCATCGCCACGGACTGCAACCCGGGCACCAGCATGACGACGAACCTTCTGCTGATGATGCAGCTCGCCACGCTCCGCTGGCGCATACCGCCGGCGGAGGTTCTGGCCGCCGTGACGCACCACGCGGCGCGCGCACTCAACATGGGGGAGCGCATTGGCCGCATCTCACCCGGGTTCGAGGCGGACCTGGCCCTTTGGGACGCGGAGGCGCCCGTGGACCTCCTCTACCGCCTCGGCGTGAATCCCCTGCGTTTCGCATGGAAGGGAGCTGAGCACCTCGGATGACCAATCCGCTCGAACATTGCGCGCCCGCCCCCATCGAGTTGTTCGGCGGAGGGCACGATGGCTACGAAGTGAAGTTCGGTTCCGTCGTCCGCCGGGTCTCTCGCACGGAAGAACTCGAGGGCCTGAGCTGCGTCATCCTCGGCCTGCCCACGGACGAGGGTGTCCGCCGCAACCACGGCCGCATCGGCGCCGCGCTCGCGCCTGGCGCCATACGCAGGGCGTTCTATCGCCTCAACGCGGTGGATGCCTTTCGCCGCGGGGTGCCCCACGAGTCCGTTGGCGACGTGGGCAACATCGAGGTTGCCGCCGACCTTGCCGACTCGCAGCGCCGGCTCGCCGCGGTCGTCGAGCGGCTTCTGCGCAGGGGCATCGACGTGATTGTCCTCGGCGGGGGCCACGAGACCGCCGCCGGCCACCTCTTTGGCCACCTGGCCCTCGGCCACGCCGTCTCCGTTTTCAACGTCGATCCGCACCTCGACGTGAGGAACATGCCGGGCGACCGCCCGACCAGCGGCAATCCCTTCCGGCTCGCCCTGGATGCCGCGGCGGGCCGCATGCGCTACGCGTGCCTCGGCGCGCGGATCACGGCAAATGCCGCAGCCTATGCAGACTTTGTGCTCGAGTCCGGCGGGGACATCCACTGGGAGGCGGCCGGGGGAGGTTTCTGCGCCTCGGCAGCGCTTGCCGCGGAACTCGCGAGCGAGGGTTGCGCCCACGTTGTGCTCTCGCTCGACGTGGACGCCGTTCGTTCCGGGGAGGCACCCGGTTCCAGCGCGGCTTCCCCGATAGGGCTCGACCCCGCGGAGTTCGTGCGCTGCGCGGCACTCGCCGGGGCGGATGATCGGGTCCGCGGCCTCGAGCTCAGCGAGTGCTCCCCGCCCTTCGACCGCGACTACCAGACCGAGAAACTCTGCGCCCTCGCCATGCAGGCGTTCCTCCTTGCGCGCTATTCCTGACGCATTGCGCGGGGACACCCGGCTGCGCGGCGGGCGCGTCGGCATGGAAGGCGCCGGAATCTTTCCGTTGCGCCGTGCCATTAGGGGCGGGGCTCCTAGCGTCTCGCAGGAAGATCCCATCCCCGACGCACGCGGGCCCGACTGATGACCCCGTCCGGACGACGCAGGCTCAACGAATCGCTGACGGCGTACGCGTACCTCGCGCCGGCGGGTGCGATCCTCATTACCTTCTGGTTCCTGCCGGTCATCGTGTCGCTCGCGATGAGCTTCATGAACTTGACGGCGCTCGCCCCCATCGAGGAGGCGAAGTTTGTCGGCCTCGCCAACTACCAGCGCGCGCTCAACTCGGAGCAGTTCCAGCAGTCCTTTTGGAACACGGTGAACTACGCGATCTACCATGTGCCGATCGCGCTGACGCTCAGCCTTGCCGCGGCGATGCTCCTGAACTCGCGCATCAAGGGCGTCGGCTTCTGGCGCACCGCGTTCTTCCTCCCCTACGTGACGACGTGGGTGGCCATCTCGGTGGTCTGGCTCTACATCTTCAACCGCGACTACGGGCTTGCGAACTGGTTCCTTCGCTTCGTGAGCGTGGATGTCCTCGGGATGGAGAAGCCCTGGTCCCTCAAGTGGCTGGCTGAGTCCCGGGGCATCTGGGAGATGATCTTTGGGTTCAAGGCTCCGCGAAACCTTCCCTTCGGCAGCGGCTCCTTCCTCGCAGGGCCATCTCTGGCGATGTTCTCGATCATCATAACGAGCGTCTGGCGGGACATCGGCTACTTCATGGTCATCTTCCTCGCCGGCCTGCAGAACATCGACAAGTCCATGTACGAGGCCGCCGAAATCGACGGCGCCAACGCATGGCAGCGGTTCTGGCACATCACCTTCCCACTCCTCAGCCCGGTGACGTTCTTCCTCCTCGTCATATCGCTGATCGGAGCGTTCCAGGTCTTCGTGCCGATGCTGATCATGACCCCGAATGGAGGGCAGGCATACGACACGGCGCCCATCGTTTTCTACATCTACGACTCGGGCTTCCGCGGCAACTGGCAGCTCAGCTACGCCGCATCCGTCGCCTACATCCTCACATTCATGATCCTGACCCTTACGGTCATCCAGAACAAGGTGCTCGGCCGCAAGGTGGTGTACCAATGAGCACCGAGGCCGTCCGCTACGCCATCTGGGCATGGATGGGGCTCAACCTGCTCGGGATCATGTTCGTGGTCCTGGGCGGTTTCCTCGAGGACCACGTCGACCAGAATGCGCTCGGGCGGTGGAGGCACCGCGCGAAGCGCGCGCTCATCTACGAGGCCCTCTCCCTCGGGGCAGTCTTCATGGTCGCCCCCTTCTATTGGATGATCTCGACCTCCTTCAAGGACAAGGAAACCGCGATCAGCCTCGTGCCGCAGTGGCTTCCGAAGCGCGCCACCTACTTCGCGCCCGGGCCCGACGGATCGGGCAAGGTCGAGGTCAAGCTGGTTGGCGTCCGACGCAGCGACACCGAACCGCAGACAGTCGTCCCCGTCTCCGAGGTGAAGTTCGGCGCCGACTCCAAGCGCGGCTTCACCGTCCACAAGGAGGACTGGGACAAATCGAAGGAGTACAAGGTCGAGGACCCGAAGAACAAGCTCGAGCGCGTCGAGAAGCTCAACCTCTCGATCCGCAACTTCCGCGAGGCGTGGTACTCGCCGGAGGAGAACACGCGCGGGCGCGCCAACTTCACCCGCTACTTCTTCGTCTCGATCTCGACTTCCGTGCTCGCGACGATCGGCACGTTGATTACAGGCGCGCTCGCGGCATTTGCCTTTGCGCGGTTCGAGTTCGCCGGCAAGGGCGCCCTCTTCTACGTCGTGCTCATGACCATGATGGTCCCGGGACAGGTGCTCCTGATCCCGAACTTCCTGATCCTCAACTCGCTGGGGTGGTTGGACACCTACTACGCGCTGACGGTGCCGTGGCTGGCGTCTGTGTTCACGATCTTCCTGATGCGGCAGTTCTTCATGACCGTGCCGAACGACCTTTGGGAGGCCGCGCGCATCGACGGTGCCTCCCACTTCCGGTACCTGTGGCAGATCATCGTGCCGCTCTGCAAGCCGGTGTTCATCACCGCAGGCATCTTCAACTTCCTGAACAACTGGAACTCGCTCCTGTGGCCGCTGATCGTGACGAGCCGCCCCGAGATGCGCACGCTCATGGTGGGCCTCCAGACCTTCACGGAGGACTCGGGCACGGACTTCCACCTGCTCATGGCGGCCAGCACGCTCGCCATCATGCCCGTCGTGCTGCTGTTCTTCTTCATGCAGCGGTTCTTCATCGAGGGCATCGCGAAGACGGGGCTGAAGTAGGGCCTCATCCCGACAAGCGCGAGAAGCGCGCCTTCGATCCCGGGAAGTCCACGCCCATGGCGAGCCAGAAAGCCAGCGCAAGTATCCCCGCGGTCAGCCACGCCCCCACTGGGACCGAATTGGTGACCGGCGTTCCGACCCGCAGGACGGACACCCCCATTCCCGCGGCGATGCTGGCGATCGACACCCATTGGTAGATGGCAAGCCCGCCCAGTCTTCGCGTTTGCGGTTCTCCCCGATAGGCCTCCTCGATGAAGCGTGCAAGACCCGCAAGAATCAGGTAGGTTCCGATCGTGAATCCCTGCCACATACCGAGCGTGTGCAGCCTGAGCAACACGGCAAGGATCGCGAGGTTCGCGAGAATCGAGTAGAGTTGTGTCGGATGGATCGGCGTTACCTCGAGCTGCCCCATGGCCACGACGCGCGAGTGCGAGTTGGCCACGCAAATGCCCCGACCCGGCAACGTCGCCCGCCCGTGGCAGCAACCCTGTACGATGCAACGCAATCGCCCCACCGCCTGAACGAGTGGCGCCGCGACTGCGAGCCCGTAGGCCGCGTCCAATCCGCCCCTGCCCGCAAGGTGCAGCACCACGGCGCAAACGGCTGCGCCGGCTACGAACCCGTGATACCCGAATGGGCGGGAGAGCCCTGCGTGCCCCTCGATGGCCTGCGCCCAGAGGGCTGCACCCGCCAATCCCGAGACGGCGATGAGCAGGATGGAGCCGGGGTCCCCTCCGAAGCGCACGGCAAGCACGGCACCTGCGAACGCAGCCAATCCAGGATAGACGCCGTGATTGATGATTCTTACCGGCCCCAAATGCCATGCCCGCCAGGCGTTTGCGAGCCGCTCCGTTGATTGCAGCATCGCGGCCCAGCATTCCGGCAATCGGATCGCAGGATACCAAAGCAGCACTCCAGCAACGACGTCGACAAGCGCATGCATACCGGTGGTGACGCAGCTCACCGCGATCGCGACTGCCAGCGTCCAAGCACCAGCCGCCCAGATCCGGCCCCGGACTGCGACTGCCTGAGCAGCCAATCCGGCCCAGAGGACGTGGAACGACGGCCACGCCGCCACGGGGGGCGCAGACATGACGTGCTCCAGGCGCAGCAGAGCTCCGAAGACCCCGCCACCTTCGACCGGCCGGGGTGGCGCGATCAGCGGCACGCACAGATACACCAGCGTGAGCACCCCTGTGGCTACCAGTCCGGCCAATGACAGTCTCCGGAGCGCGTTGCGCGTCGGCGCCAGCAGAAATGCGGCCGGGGTGACCACGTACGAGCTCGTGTAGACGACTTCCGTCCACGCCCAAACGGGCCATTCGGCCTCCCCGGCCAGTCGCGCATCAATTGCATCCGGGGGAATGCCGAGGAGTTTCACTCCTTCGTAGGCGACGAGCCACAGCCCGAGCACGAGGGTCCCCGCACCGAGGCGCTCGAGCGATGAGGCTGGCTCGCCACCGGCCCTGGGGATCGAGAGCCAGGACCTCGGGCGGTTGGTCCCGAACCGTCGATCCAGATCGGGGCCCTCATAGCCCCATACGATCGCTGCGCAACCGAGCGCGGCCAACGGGGTCGTCACCCACAGGCCCGCCCCCGATCCCGCCCAAAGAGATGCACCTGCGCATGCGAGAACGAAACCCAGGTAGATCGGATGCGGTAGGATTGCAAAGACAGAGCGGCTGACCAGCTTCCGGGGAGGAAATGCATTCATCGGCAGGCCACCACCGATGCTCCAAAGGGCCCACATTCCGGCCAGCATGAGTGAGACACCGAAGGAGAGGAGCGCGACTCCCGCAACGGGCTGCTGAATCGCCGGGGGTTTGACCGGGAGCGCGAGGGTCCACCACCACAACAGCGCCGGGACGAAGCCGACAAACAGCGCCCCGTAGGCCAGTCGTCCCAGGAGACCCGAGACGCTCAACGCCACTGGACAACTTCGTGAATGACCCATCCCTCAGTGTGGGGAGTGCCGGGCCTGGAGAACTCCGCCCGCGAAAGCCACTTTGTTTCGCGTGCATTGGAGAAACCACTCGGGAGGAGCTTCGCAATGGGAGCAAAGGGTCCAAGGACGACCTCGGCGATCCGCGCGGACTGCATCACGCTCTCGTCCTGAAGGCGGATGTGCCAACCCTCGCCCCGAACTCCACGCCGTCCCACCTCTGCCGGGCCCGTCCGCAATCCATCCACGAAACACCACTGGCGATTCAAGCCGCCACGCCAATCGAGCCATGCGACGCTGGGGCCGGGCTTGTCCGGCACGAACCGTCCCCAGAGCAACTGCCGGAACGGGAATCGCCACGGCGGAATCGTGATCGTGAGGCGTTCGACATACCCGCGCCCCATCATCGCCCGGCTTCCTCGACGCAACACGCGGACATCACCCTCCGATGACAGGCAGGCCCACGTGATCCGGCCCTCGGGGGAGTCGAGGAGCTCGAACTCTCCAGTCCCACGGCCCCGCCGCCAGCATCCCGACACTCCCAGCCGGCGGCAGCGCCATTTGACCGAGTCTTTGCTCAGGATGGGATCTTCGCTCGTCCAGCAGTCCATCTGCGTTGTGGGGGCGCCACGGGGTGCATGGATGAAGGCGCTGAACCCGAGCTTCGCCCGGTTGCAGGAGATCAACCCCGAGTATCCGATGCCGGCCTCACCGTCATCGGCCACACAGTCGAGGTACCACTTGGATAGGCGGAACACGTCACCCTCCCCGCAACAGTTTCCGCCCCCTACTTGATTTCCATCTTCAGCACCCTTGGATCGCTCGGGCCCGGCGGCCTCGGGTTGATGTCGCGCAGTTCCGCGAGCACGGCGCTCGCGACGACGAGGTTGCGGTACCATTTCGCATCGGCGGGCACGACGATCCAGGGTGCCCCATCGATCCCGGTCTTGGTCAGTGTTTCCTCGTACACCTTCATGTAGTCCGGCCAGAACTTGCGCTCCTCGATGTCGTTCACGGTGAGCTTGAACTGCTTGTCCGGCTCGCGCTGGCGCGCAAGGAAACGCTCCCGCTGCTCCTCGTTGGAGATGTTCAGGAAGAACTTCAGGATGCGCGTGTTGGCGCTCATGAGGAGCCGCTCGAAGTGCGCGATCTCCCCGAACCGGCGACCCCAGGGGTCCTTCGTCTTCAGCAGGTGCTTTGGCATCAGGGTGTCTGCATGGACGCGGACGATGAGGACGTCCTCATAGTAGCTGCGGTTGAAGACCCCGAGGGTCCCCCGTGGAGGGGCCGCGACGTGCGCCCGCCACAGGAAATCCTGTGCAAGCTCGCGCGCGGTTGGCGCCTTGAAAGCCGTCACGTGCACGCCCGCCGGGTTCACGGGACCAAGGACCCGCCGCACCGTGCCGTCCTTGCCCGAGCCGTCCATGCCCTGCAGGACGATGAGGAGCGAGTGCGTTTGGGCAGAGTGGAGCTTTTCCTGAAGGACGGAAATCTCCTGTGCCGCGTGCGTCGTCGCCTCCTCGGCGATGGCGCGGTCCGGTGCGTCCTTGGGGGGCTTGGTGTCCTTCATGCGCGGCTTCTTGCCGGGTGCGAGGACGTGGTCTTGCCAGCTCCACATGTTGGGTTTCTCCGGGGGGCTCAGGGGTGGCCGGGAATTCACCGTTCAGCCCGGCGCGCGTCTTGCAGCGCCAGAAGGCTGGCCTTCCACGGCGCGAGATGCAAGCACCTTGCGCGGCGGCCCCACGACTCGGAACACAAGGTCCGCAATGCACAACCTCCCAACCCCGCAGGCGCTTCTTTTCGACTTGGATGGAGTCCTCGCCGACGTCTCGCAATCCTACCGGGTCGCCGTTCTGCGAACAGCGGAACACTTCGGCGCCGCAGTGGCACGCTCCGAGGTCAGCGCCGCGAAGGCGCGTGGCAACGCCAACAACGATTGGGACCTCACCCACCGCCTCCTGCGCGAGCGAGGCATCGACCCCGGCCTCGCCGAAGTGACGCGCGTGTTCGAGGAGTACTACCAGGGAGTGGGGGACACGCCCGGCCTGCGCGCGACGGAGCGCCTGATCGGCGCAGGGACGCGTGACGTGCTGGCACGCCTGGCCGCGCGCATGCCACTGGCGATCGTCACCGGACGGCCGGGGCGCGACGCGGCGATCTTCCTGCGCGACGAGAGCATCGACCACCACTTCGCCCACGCCATCTGCCTGGAGGATGCACCCCGCCCCAAGCCTGATCCGGCCCCGGTGCTGGAGGCCATGCGACGCCTGCGCGTGGAATCCGCCTGGATGATTGGGGACACGGTGGACGACGTCCGGGCCGCGTCCGCCGCCGGCGCGGTGCCGCTCGGCATTGTTCCGCCAGCCGAGGATCCGGAACAATCCACCGCCAACCTGCTCGCTGCAGGAGCCCGCCGCGTCCTCCGTACAGTCACGGAACTTGAGGCGCTCCTCGAGGAGGCTTCCCCCGGATACTGACAGCCGAACCCCGAATCCTATCCGTTCTGGATTGCAAACTTGACCGCGAGGTAGAAAAGCGTCTCCTTCTTGCCGCGTCCGCGCACGATGTGGCGGACATCCGCCCGGTAGCGCGCGCTCTCCAGCGCTTTGACGGGCCGCGCGTCCCCTCCGCCGGCAAGCACCTCGACCTCCCCCCGGATCACCGTGATCGTCTCGACCGTCCCCGCCGCATGGGCCGGGGAGTCCATCACGCCATCTCCGTTGATGTGGACCAGATAGAGCTCGACGTGCTCCGCCATGTCCACGGAGGAGAGAATCTGAATGCGATAGCCGTTCCGTGCCGAATTAAGAGTCGGACAGTTCTCCTCCGTCAGGTAGGTGAACATGGCATCGTCGGCGGCCGAACCGTCACCATCCAGGAGGTCCTGCAGCCTAAGACCCAACCCGGCAGCGAGCTTCCAGACTATTGCCAGCGTTGGGTTTACCTGTCCGTTTTCGATCTGGCTGATCATCCCCTTTGAAACGCCGGACAGGGAGGCGAGTTCCTGGAGGCTGAGCTTGCGTTCCGACCTGCGCTGGGCGAGCAACTCGCCGATTGCTGGAGGCTGCTTGGACTTTTGGGAGATGGCCATGTGAGGGGTTTTTCTCGAGTTTGCGACCGTGCGAATGGAACCAAACCACCCGGCCCATGGATGCGTCAAATAGGGTCGGCAGGCAGGAAGAGCGACCCGCGGGGCACCCAACCGCAAGGGATTTCCCTTGCGGCGGACCAACGAGTCGCGACCCTTGCCAGCGAATCCGCGAACAAAGCCCATACTGATTCGAAGTTCCCGCTTTGTCGCAAGTCAAAGGATCACTTTTCATGACGAAGTTGATTTCCTCCTTCCTCCGGGTGGCCCCTGCGTTCGTCCTGGTCGGCCTTGCATCCACTGTTTCGGCCGAGTCGGTGGACGAACTGATCACCCGCCTCGAGAAGCAGGAGGCCGCACTCAAGACGTGGGAGTTCAATGGGACCACGACCATGAAGGGCTCCTTCATGTCGATGGACTCGACGATGAAGCAGGTCGCTTCCCGCACCGCCGACGGCGCCGTCAAGATGCGCATGGAGGTCAAGGGCAAGACCACGATCATGGGCGCTTCCGAGCCGCAGGAAGTCGCGCAGCTCATGGTCAGCGACGGCAAGGTCATGTGGAGCGAGCAGAAGGGCATGGGCCAGACCCAGGTCGCCAAGATGGCCGCCGACCCCAAGATGGCCTCCCAGTTCGGCCAGTTCCGCGAGATGCTCAAGGAAGAGGGCGTTACCGCGACCGTCAAGGGCTCCGAGGAAGTCAACGGAGAGGCTTGCACGATCCTCGAGATCGCGCGCAAGGACGGGGAGCAGACCACGACCGTCACGAACTGGTTCGCCGACAAGTCCGGCGTCATGCTCAAGATGACCATGACCAGCCCGATGATGGGCGAGGTCACCACCCTCATCACCAGCTACAAGCTCAACGAGTCGGTCGACGAGGGGCAGTTCAGCTACACCCCGCCCGCCGGCGTGCAGGTGAACGACCTGACCGCGATGGCGGAGCAGGCGGAGGCGGCCACCAAGGCAGCCGAGGCCGCGACGTCCAAGTCCGCCGAGGGCGCGGCCGCAGAGCCGACCACGGTCGGCGGCAACTGATCCAGCAAGCAGCCGGTGGCCATGCCGCCGCAATGACGCCTGAAACGGGCGCCCGGGTTCCACCCGGGCGCTCTTTTCTTGGCACGCGACCCCCCGATGCCGAACAAACGAACGGCGCGCAACTTGCAGTCATACTGATCGCCGCCACCCACCACGCACACGGATCTCCGACCACCAAGTTCATGCCCCGCCATTCCAAGACCAACGCACTCGCGGCACTCCTCCTCGCCGCCGGACTGTCCTTCCCAGCGTTTGCGGGCAAGGACGGCCCGAAGCCCCTGCGGGGAGAGCCGATCGATGCGCTCCCGGCAGCCGAGGCGAAGTCGCTCCCCGCGCAACCGCCCCCGCCCGGCTATGGCAAGCCCCAGACCGGCCCATGGCAGGACTGCGACAACGTGCGCAGGCGCATCACGGTGCTCAACCCGGACGTCGTTCAGGGAGACATCGTGCGGATTCGGCTCGAGCTCGAGGGAATAGGCACTGACCGCAGTCCCGAGGCGGAACCCGCGGAGTTTGCAGGCCGCCTGGTCTTCGGCGTGGACCTGCTCGCCACGGTAGCCGGGCCCAACATCCCCGCCTTCAACTACGTGCCCCTCAACACTGGCGAACTTGTGCCCAACACCATTTATAGGCTTCGTCCGGGCGAGACAATCCGCATCGACCGAGAGATGATCATGGACTCCGAGAGCATCAGCGGAGCCCTCTTCGAAACGGTCGGGTTGTGGCGATTCAACCTCGTCCTCGGCTGCCCGGACGCGGAGAAAAAGAACGTCATTCCGCTCAACATGGGTACTTTCCAGGTGAATGTCGCGCCCGCCAGCGGCGACGACGCGACGGCGTTCAGGATTCTCTCGGCCGATCCAGCGACTTATCGGGTCCTGGCCTCACTGACCGGGGCAAAGCCCGATCAGGTCGCCCGCATCAGGGAGGCCGTGGAGAAGGCTCCCGGCGCGCGCATACGGCCCCACTTGTTGGCGGCCCTGTCGATCCTCTCAGCTCCCGACCCCAAGAACCCCGGGCCCGGCATCCCCTACTTGGACACCATCCTGCGCGAGTACCCGAACCATCCCGTGTGGGAGGACGCCGCCCTGCGGATGCTCGAGGTCAACTCGGTCCACGGCAACTTGGACGCCGCACGCCCGATCTTCGATCGCGTTTGGCAGAACCCCGTGCTCATGACACGCCTCCCCGTCAGCTCAAAGCTGGCGACTTTCTTCACGGGCGGCGACTACCGCAAGTGGCCGACCGATGCGGAGTGGTTCCTGCGCCCCGATCCGGCTGAATGAAAAACGGGCCGCATCGCTGCGGCCCGTTTCGGCTTGTTCCGTCGGGTCGGGGCTACTTCCCCAACTCGGATGCGTGCTTCTTGAAATCTGCCTTGTCCGTGCCCGCAGGCAGTGAATCGGCATAGGCGTTCCATGCCTGGGTCGCCTGGCTGTTGAGGCCAGCGCGCTCGTAGGAAAGCGCGAGGTTGTACTGCGCGTCGGCGAACTTGGGGTTCTTCTCGACCGCCTTGCGGAACAGTGCCGCGGCCTCCGCCCAGTTGCCCTGCCGCGCCTGTCCGATGCCGAGGTTGTAGAAGTCCTCCGCGACCTCGGGGTCCTTGCCGAGCGCCTTCATGAGCTGGACGCGTTCGTCCGGCTGGAGCGAGTGGACGAGCGAGAACCCGAAGAGGCGGACGGCCGTCGCCGGGTCGCGCTTGATCTCATCGCGGAAGCGCGAAAGCTCACGGTCGTACAGGTTGATGCGTGCCATGCCTGATTGATTCCTTTCGTCAAGGGGGCAGTCTTGACCAGAACGAGCATTGCATCCGGCCCAACCCCCCGGCGTCCAGCCCAATCGAACCGGGCTACTTCATCGTCAGGACGGAGTGGTCGCCGAGGTTGATCGAATGCGTGGCCCCGGCGGCCTCGACGAACTCCCCGATCATGGATTCGCTGATGGCCAGGCGGCGGATCGAGGAGCGCTTGCCGATCGTGCAGTCCGACACGATTGAGTTCTCGATGGTCACGTCGTGCGCGATGGCGGCATGCGGCCCCACGATCGAGTTCTCGATCCGCGCCCCTTCGCCGATATAGACCGGCGGCACGATCACCGAGTTCGGGAACCGCGCGCGGTAGCCCGCCGCGACCTCCGCCGTGCAGTAGTTCGAGAGGAGCGTCCGGTTGGTCTCCAGGAGCGTCTCCGGCTTGCCGCAGTCCAGCCATCCCTCGATGGGGAAGGGGCGCATCTCGTCCCCGCGCTCGATCATGTACTGCAGCGCATCGGTGAGCTGGTACTCGTTCTTCGTGCGCAGGTTGTTCGCGATGATGTGGTCGAGTCCCTCGAAAAGGAGCGCCGGGTCGTCGATCAGGTAGACCCCCACGATGGCGAGGTTCGTGGGCGGGTTCTCGGCCTTCTCGATCAGGCGCGTGATGCGGTTTCCGGAAAGTTCGACCACGCCGAATCGCCGCGGGTCCTCGACCTCCTTCACCGCGAGCGATCCGCAGGGCAGCGAGAACAGTCCCTTGAAGTCCATCTGGACGATCGTGTCGCCAAGGATGATGAGCAGCCGGTCGTCCCCCGCGTGGATCTCCTTCGTCAGCGCGATCGCGTGGCCGAGGCCGAGCATTTCCCCCTGCTCGACGAAGTTCAACTCCAGCCCGGGGTAGTGCTTGCGGATGTGCTCCACGATGCGGTCGCCGAGGTGCCCGATCACGAGTGTCACACCCGTGATGCCGGCTTCCACGAGGGCATCGAGGATGTGATCCAGCATCGGCTTCTGCGCCACCTGGAGGAGCACCTTGGGCTGCGTGTGCGTGTGCGGGCGCATGCGGGTCCCAATGCCCGCGACGGGGATGATCGCTCTCATCGTGTTGGTCCGGCGTTTGGATGGGCGCTGCGCACCGTGCGCAGCGGAGCGCCATGGGGAGGCATCGGTGCGCGGGTGGGAAAGTCGAATCGCACGCGTGGTTGTTGCCCGTGACCCGCGAACCGACTGGGGGGCGTCAGTCCCCGAACTTCTTCTTCGCGCGCTTCTTGGCCTCGAGAAGCGAGCCCATGCCCCCCTCCGCCGGCGGTTGCTTGGGTCCCGCGCTGCCGCCCTCCTGAGAGGTAATCGTCTCCTTGGTGCGGTGCCGGACGGGCGCTGCACCCGTGGGCTTTTGGAAGACGGACGGTTCCTGCGCGGACTGCGTCTCCGCGACCTTCTTCTCGAGGCGTTCCCGGAATGCCGCCCGGGCATCCTCCTCGGCGGACTCCTCGGGCCGTTGCGTCGCGCGGTCCTTGGCGGCCTTGAGCGAGGCGAGCCGCTGCCCCTGTTCCTCCAGCGTGGCCGCAGACCTGCCGAACTTCTCGGCCAGCCACTCTCGGACCTCGGCCGGGTCGAGGTACACGCGCCTCAGGAAGATGTCCACCGGAAGCAGCAGCGCCGCCAGCAGCAGCAGCGGCGGCCACAAAGGCGTCGGCCGGTCCTTCACACGCAGGTCGTGCAGGAACGGGTTGTATCCTTCTCCGGCGACCTTGCCACCCGAGGTTGCCGCTATCTTCTCCACAAAGTCGTCGTTGCTTCTGCGCGCCTCGTACTCAGGCGAGTAGGAGAGCGAGGTTCCCGTCGTCACGAGTTCCCCCCCCTGCTTCTCCCCGGTCATGAGGCTGACCATGTACGTGCCCACCTCGGAGGCGGGAAATGTGCCCTCATACCGGCCCGGGGCGACCTGGCGGACGCGGACCTCGCGGGATTGCAGGTCCGGGCCAATCACCTTCGTCGTGAAGTCCAGGTAGTTGATGAACCCGCCCTCGGTGTCTATCGCGTCGAGGACGACCCGCCCCACGCCGTCGCGAATCTCCGTCGCGACCTGGAAGTTCTGGTTCGAGGTCTCGCGCAGCACCCAGCGGATCGCCTGGGACCAGAACTTGCCGTAGGTGGGTTGCTCGACCCAGGGGGAGGCCCACTTGTTCTTTGCGTCGCTCGTGAACGCGAGCGACTTGCCCAGCCCGTAGCGCCAGTGAGCCAGCACCGGATCCGAGTCCACCACGACGCCGTCCTGCAGCGCGTCGCGCACGAGCGCCAGCGTCGCCAGGTCCTTTGGCGTCGTCACCACGAGCCCGTTCAGCGAGGGAAGGCCCTCCTGCAATCCCGTGAGGACATCGCTGGGCTGCGAGTAGACCGGGTTGAACTGGCCCTCGGAGATGAGCGACTTGCGGACGACGGACGCTTCCTTCGTGAAGATGCGCGGCAGTTCGGCGCTCGTCTTCGGATAGTAGAAGTTGCCCGCCCCCCAGTAGGCGATGTTCTCCAGCGTCTCGACCGTCTGCCCCGTGTGCGGCGCGATGGCGACCGTGGAGACCGTGATCCCCTCGTCGCGTATGGCATTCACGGTGGTCTGCGCAGGCGGGGCCGGGTCGCCGTCCGAGATGATCACCATGTGCTTGGTCTGGGCGTTGACCTTCTTGAGTTCGCTGACGGCCATCTCCATGGTCGGCGCAAAGGTCGGCATGTCGAGCGGCTCGATCCCCTTGATCGAGGTGCGCATGGCGCGCTTGTCGCCCGCCTTCTTCATCCCCGGGTCCCAGGCGAAGAACTCACCCCATCCCCCCATGCCGCCCCCGGCGCCGGTGTTGGGCGCGCCGTAGTACACGATGCCGAAGTAGTCCTCCGCGGAGAGCACGTTGAGCGCGGCGATGGATATCTCGCGGGCCCAGGCATTGCCCTGCGGGATCTCGCACGTGTGCAGCACGATCGCCAGCGCCCCGTTGGGGAGCATCTTGCGCTGCTTGACGTCCATGGAGACCGGGAGCGCCGTCTCGATCGGCGTGTCCTGGTATCCCCCCGCTCCGAAGCTGCTCTCCCCGCCGATCATCACCAGCCCGATGCCGAGGTCGTGCACGCCGCGCTCGATCATGGTCATCTGCGCGCGGCTCATCGCGTCTGCGGGGACGTTTGAGAGGATGATCGCGTCGTACTTCTGCAGTTCGTCGAGCGACACGGGGATGCCGTCGCTCCCCTTGCGCACGACGTCGATCTCCTCGGCGCGAAGTGCGCCCTCGAGGTAGTTCTTCTCGCCGGAGTCGTCGCCCTCGATGTACAGTACGCGCGGTTCCGCCTTGAGGTAGGTGAAAGCCTCCCCCCTGTTGTTCTGCACCCGCGTGTCGCCGTTGGCCTCGAAGGTGACCTGGTACTTGTGGAAGCCCCCTTCCTCGAGGCGGCGGGGGAGGACGAACGGGGTGTTGCGTCCCCCCTTCACCTCGACCTCCTCCTCGGCGATGAGCTTGCCGTCCTCGATGACGCGGAGGATGCCCTTGGTGTCCCGCTCCGCGCTGACGTATGCCTTGATTTCGAATGGGGCCTCGCGCGTGGTCTGCGCAGGGATGATCACCTTCTCGATGGCGACATCCTGCCACGCCTCGTAGCGAAGTGGAATGACGTCGATCGGGATGTCGTTGTTCCTTGCGAGGCGCGCGGTCTCGAGCGCGCTCCCCTTGTTCTCGTTGCCGTCGGAAAGGAGGACGATCCTGCGCATGCGGTCGGCGGGGAATGCCGCCATCGCGAGCCGGATCGCCCCGGCGAGGTCCGACCGCGTCGTGTCCACCGTCGAGGCGATCTTGCCCTCGAACTCGTAGCCGACGGTCGCGGGGGTTTCGAGCGACGGGACGGCGCCGAAAACAATCATGCCCGCCTCGTCGCGGCTGGTCATCCTGCGGTTCAACTCGGTGACGAGCGCGCGCGCGCGTTCCTGCGAGGCGCCCGGCACGGAGTCCGACAGGTCGAGTAGGTAGTAGACCGTCAGCAGGTTCGAGCGCCGCACGAGCTCGAGCTGCGCCAGGGCGAAGACCAGCGCCAGCACGATGAGCGTCCGCACCACCAGGGTCGCGATGCGGCGCGTCCTCGCCACCGTGCGCAGGCGTGCGCCCAGCCACCAGAAGGCGGGCACCAGCAGCAGCAGGATCAGCCAGATCGGTTCCGCGAAGCGCATCAGACCCCCGGCGGCGCAATGGGTGCGAATACGGTCCCGGGGACCTCAATGTGCTGCAACCGGTTGTTGTTCGTGTCCGCGACCACGACGTCACCACGTGGGCCCACGCAGACCCCCCAGGGGGCGTACAACTCCCCTGCGGATCCGCCGGGGCGTCCCCAAGTGCCGAGGTACTTCCCGTCGTCCGAGAAGTGGCTGATCCGGCTGTTTCCATACTCGCAAACGTAGATGGATCCGTCCGGCGCCACCGCGACGTCGTAGGGGTACTTCAGCTCCCCAGGCCCCGTCCCAGGCCCCCCGATGTGGGTGAGCAGGTTACCCGCCTTGTCGTACACGTTGATGCGATGGTGCCCGGCGTCGGCGACGAGCAGCCTGCCCCGGTGGTCCACCTCCACAGCCATCGGCCGCAACAACTCCGTTTCCTGCCAGGCCGGCCCCGTCCATTCCTCAAGGAAGCGACCGTCCCTTGAAAACTTGATGAGCCGGTTCTTCTCCCCATACTCCGTCACCCACAGGACATCCTCCACCGGGTCCGGACAAACGTCGGTCGGGAAGATCATCTGACCCGGGCCGATCCCGACCTCGCCAAACTTCTGCAGCAGGTTCCCGGCAGAATCGTACCTTAGGATCCGCTGGTAGTGCGTGTCCGCGATCCAGAGCGACCCGTCCCTGCGGTCGAGGGACATGCCCGTGGGCGTTCCGTTCGAGTACTCCGGCAGCACGGTCTTGCCCAGGTACTTGCCTGACTCGAGCTCGAAGCTCTGGAACCGACCGGAGCGGTCGATCACGATCAGCTTCCCCTCTTGCGTAACCGCGACGGCCCGGGGCTTGGAGAACTGCCCGGGCTGGTTCCCCTTCCGGCCAATGATTCGGACGCCGCGCACGGGGTCGTGCCCACCGCAAGCGGACAGGGCGAGGCAAACGGCCGCGACCCACGGCAGCGAACTCGACCACCGGCCCGACACTCGGAATCGCACGCACCCCACGTGCACGGGGAGCGATTGCGCACACGCCCCGGCCATGGCCGCAGGGGCGCATGGCGCGCCCATGTCCGTTCGTTCGTGCGGCACTATTTCTTCGGCTGCTGCTCCGGATTGATCGCCTTGAAGTAGTCCCGAACGGCATTTCGATAGGTCGCCGGGATCACGTCGTTCTTGAGCGTGTCGGAGGCCTTCTGCTGGTAGGAGTTGAACACATTCTGGTACTGGACGTTCGACTCACCGACGGGGGCCGGGGCGTCGATCTGGATGACCGCGATGATCTCGCCCCCCTTCTTCTCCCCCGGGATGAAGGTGTCGGTGAATCCAAGCGCCGTGCTCCCATCGTCCGGCGGGCGTCCGCCCCGGCCAATTCCACCCCCGCCGCTGCCGGCGCCTTCGTTCGGGTTCATTTGGCTGTCCCACTGGCCTTGGCCCTGGCCCTGACCTTGGCCTTGGCCCTGGCCTTGGCTTTGCCCCTGTCCCTGGCTCTGTCCCTGACCCTGCTGGCCCTGCTGGCCGCCGTTCGTCTGGCCGCTTTGCGCGCTCGATTGCTGCCCACCGGACTGGCTGTTCGACTGGCCGGACTGTCCCTGCTGGCCATCGCCCTGCTGCTGGCCCTGGCCCTGCTGGTGGCCGCTGTTGCCGCTCTGCTGTTGCCCCTGCTGTCCCTGCTGGGACTGCGCACCCTGCTGGCCCTGCCCTGGCTGACCCTGTTGCTGCCCCTGCTGGTTCTGGCCCTGCTGTCCCTGACCCTGCTGGTTCTGCTGCCCCTGATTCCCCTGCTGGCCGGATTGCTGCTGCTGTTGCTGCTGCATCTGCTGCTGAAGTTGGTCCAGCTTTGCGATCATCTGCTTGGCGTCGGCCTGGTTCTGCATGGCCTGTGAGGCCTGGCGCAGCGCCTGCGCGGCCTGGATGCCAGGCAGCGAACTCTGCTGCCCCTGCTGTCCCGACTGCTGCTGTGACTGGTTTCCCTGCTGTCCGCTCTGCTGCTGCTGTCCCTGCTGTCCGCCTGCGTTTTGCTGCTGGTTCTGCTGGTTCTGCTGGGTCATCTGCTGTGCGGCGCTCTCGACGGCCTTCGCCGCGTCGGCGAAGGCTTGGCTCGACTGCGGGTTCTCCTTGGTCTGCTCGGAGAGGTCCTTCAACTCCTCGGCCAGTTCCTTCAGCTCCTCCTTGGACATGGAGTCCATGCCCTCGAGCTTGGAGGCCAGTTGCTCAAGTTCCTTGGAGGCGCCGCCGAAGTCCTGGTCCTTGAGTTCAGAGCGGAGGTCCTTCGTTTGCGGGGAGCGGTTGAGGCCGGTGAGGGACTTGAACGGCTCCTGGGAGCGCTCCAATTGGCGCTTTTCCATCCGAATGTCGTCGGACATGCGGGACATCTCGGCCGCGGCGGACTTGCGGTCCTTCGTTCCGAGCGAAACGTCTCGGGAGAGCCGTTCGAGGTTGCGCGAAATCTTGGAGAGCTGGTCGTCCTCCTCCAGCGAGGCTTCCTTGGCCGTTTCGGCCAGCTTGCGGATCTGCTCGGCCTGCACCTTGCGGAGGGTTTCCTCCTTCACGGCGTTCGTGGCGGGCTTGGCATCCACGGGCTTGTCGCCGAAGAGGTCGAAGTCGCCGATGAGGAAGTGCAGCGCGAGCAGCGCGGCGAAGGGCACGGCGAGGAACTTGGCGTGGGGCGGTGCCTTGAATCGGAAGTCGCGCGAGGCATCGATGCCGCGCGCAAAGTGCGCCGCGTCCTCCGCGAGGGCGGCAACCGCCGGGTCACCCTGCGCGCGGTCCGCAAGGATGAATGCCGACGAGATGCGCTCGCGCAGCGCCAGCACGCCATCGGCGCGCACCGCCGCCTCGAACGGCGAGAGCCGGCGGGTCCACGCCCACGCCGCCGAGATGAGCACCGCCGCCCCGACCAGCGCCGCCGAGACGAGAAGCGGGTCGAAGTCCTCGTGGAAGAACTTCGTCGCAGCCACAAGGACCAGGGCCGCCACGAGGGCGAAGAACATGGCGCGAAGGCTCATGTCCAGGATGGCGAGGAAGGCCAACCTGCGCTGCACTGCGTACACTTTGCGGCGGATGTCATCCATGGTGACGAAACTCCTTCACGCTGGTGTTGATAGCACCATCAGGACCGGCGCCAAGCAAGCGGGGATTGGTCCCAGCCGCCCGATCGCGGCCGCGGCCCGCAGTGCTCCCCAGAACATGAAACAATGGCGTTGCAATGGGCGGCAACCCGGGAGTCGCATGGCTGCCAGCCCTGATCGCGGGAGCGGCCATCCATATGACTCAAGACGTGGGCCAGGACCGCGAGGGTCCCCCGACCCCCACGGGTGTCCGGATTGGTCCTGCGCTCCTTGAACACCTCGTCGAGCGCAGTCCGGCCATCATTTGCCGCGGTGATGCCGGAGGGCTCGGCTACATCAGCCCAAACGTCGAGAGGATACTCGGCTACCCACTTCCCCGCGCGATGGAGCCGGGCGGCTTCTGGTCCAGGATAATCCATCCGGAGGAGGCCGAGCGGTTTGAGGAAGCCCTGGCGGCGATCCGGGGCAGCGGGGAGTCCCGCCACGAGTTCCGGTTCCGCCACGCCGACGGGCGCTACCTGTGGTTCTCGATGCATCTGAGTGGCGACGAGGGCGTCGGCCCCACGGGGGGACCCGGCCTGCTGGGGTTTTTCATCGACGTCACGAGCCGCCGCGAGGCCGAGCGCGAACTCGACCTGTTCTTCGAGCTGTCGCTGGACATGCTCTGCATCGCGAGCGGGGACGGGTACTTCAAGCGCATGAGCCCGGCGTTCACCCGGACCCTCGGCTTCGGCCTCGACCACCTGTTGAGGACGCCGTACCTCGGCATGGTCCACCCCGACGACATCGAGGCGACCAGCCGTGAGGTCGAGCGGCAAGTGGCGCGCGGGGAACCGGTCCTCGAGTTCGAGAACCGCTACCGCCACGCCGACGGGAGCTGGCGCATCCTTTCATGGAAGTCCGTCCCGCAGCCGAACGGAGCCATGTACGCGACCGCACGCGATGTCACGCACCAGAGGGCGGCGGAGGCGGAGGTGCTGCGCCTGAACCAGGACCTGCGCGCGCGCGCCGAACAGCTCGAGGCCGCGAACCGCGCCGCCGAGCGCGCCAACCTCGCCAAGAACGAGTTCCTGTCTCGCATGAGCCATGAACTCCGGACCCCCCTGATTGCGATACTC
>CAZUCD010000059.1:12782-21420 GCA_964618855.1 uncultured Candidatus Sumerlaeota bacterium | reverse complement strand
ACTCCGGGGCGGACGGTTCGGAGTTCCTTCGAATTGCGGACCCGGCGAATGAGGGATTCTACGGGGGGAGTGCCGCCTTCCTGCCCAATGCTGGAGGCGAAGGAACGGACTTTCTGGCAATCTCCCGTGCTGCCTCGGTCAGCTTCCCCGAGCCCCGGATATACATTTTCAATCTCGAGTCGCAGGAGTTCGCAGGATCGTTTTCCATTCCGGCGGGGGTGAGTCAGGTTGGAGACCTGAGGACAGTCGCCGACGCGTCGGGCGACGGCCTGCCCGACGTTGCCGCGCGGACAAGGGACGCGTCGGCGCAGGGCGGTTGGGTGATCTACTCGGCCAAGGACGCGCGCTACAGCCTTACGCACGTGTCGATCAACTTCGACTTTTGGCCGCGGAACCACGCGACCACTCCGGTGGGTGTTACGCTCAAGTCATGCGGTTTGCGCACGTTGAACTTCACGGGGACGGGCATGTCGCTCACGGGGGCGGGCGCAGGCAACTTCACCTTCTTCGGGTCGCCAAACCCGGGACCGCTGGCCCCGGGGGAGGACGCCTCCTTCACGCTTGCATACTGGCCGAAATCGCTTGGTGCGCATGCGGCGAGCCTGACGCTTCCATCCAATGCGGCGGGTTCAACGGCTGCGATCAGTCTCAGTGGAACCGGCGTGAACGGACAGCCCCTCGACCGTCCGATCCTGTATGCGACTGGCAGCGTCGTCTCGGTCGATCCCGCCACAGGAGACCGGTATCGCCTGACGGATTCCCTCAATCACGGGAGTGGGCCGTCGCCAGTTTCATTCAGCGGTTTGTCTCGGTACACCGACTTCGAGTTCATCGGCACCGTTGGCTCGGGCTCCACTGCGGCCGTGGTGGCGGTGAACCGCGTCACCGGTGACCGCCGAATCCTCTCAAGCGCATCCGTGGGCTCGGGAATCGGCTTCTCGGCAATTCGATCGCTCGCAGTCGAGCCGGGCGGGACAATCCTCGTCTATTCAAGCACGGGCACGGTGGACCAGGGCCGGCTCATCCGCGTGGACCCGGCCACGGGCAACCGGACGACGCTCTCGGGCCCGGGGGTGGGCACGGGTCCACTGTTTGAATCCACCGGTTTCGTCCACGTGGCGCCGAGCGGGAGGATCTTCGTGGTCGACAACGGTGAAAGGGCCATCCTCGAGGTCGATCCGGTGACGGGCAATCGCACGACGATCGCCGACGAGACTGTGGGGACCGGACTCGACCTGGACTACGCTCAAATGGCGGTGACACCCAACGGCACGGCCTACGTGACATACGACAGTTCCGGCGCAATCTACCGGGTTGACCTCGCAACCGGCAACCGGACGCTCGCAGTCGGTACAGGTACCCTGGGCGATCCTGACTACCTGAGCGATGTGCGCGGCCTCTTCGCGGAGAGTGACACATCCTTGCTCGTTTACAACATGACCCCCGGCTCGATCAACATCATGCGAATCAATCCGGTCACGGGGACGAAGACAATCCTGTGCCGCGATGGCTCGCCATCGGTGATTGGCCAGGGAACCTCGCTGACGGGTTTCTCGAGCGGATTCGCAGACTGGATCGGTTTCATCGCTCTGTCGCCGCCTGTTGCGTCGGACGTTGCTGGCTGGCACGCCTACGAGTGAACAGCCGGGGTGAAGCGAGCGGCGTCTTCATCGGCCATCTCGCAAACGGTTAACCCGATCGCCGCCGAATCGTTCCCTGTTGCGTCGAAGGGGCCGGGGGCGAACCTTCAAATGTTTGCCGTGGCGATGGTTTCGAGTCAAAGCGGCAGGCACATTCGGCCACCGGCCCCGGGCGGGTGGCGGAAAAAGAGTTCGCTCCATGGCGACCAAGGACAAGGCGGCATCCGCAAGCACGGCGGCACGATCCATCGACCTCTTTGCCGAACGCGAGGCGGGTGGAGGATACGCGGAGGAACTCCGCGCCAAGCACCCCTTCCCGGTTGAGCGCGTGCTCCCGCTCTACCGCCAAATGCTGCTCATGCGGCGGTTCGAGGAGCGCGCGGGGCAGGAGTACCGCAAGGGCCGCATCAAGGGCTTCTGCCACCTCTACATCGGTCAGGAAGCGGTCGCCGCCGGCTCCATCGCCGCCCTTGAGGAACGGGACTTCATCATCACCGCCTACCGCGACCACGCCCATGCGCTGGCCCGTGGGCTCAGCTCCCGCGAGGTGATGGCCGAGCTCTTCATGAAGTACTCCGGCGGGACCAAGGGGAAGGGGGGCTCGATGCACCTCTTCAACGCCAAGGCTGGGTTCTTCGGGGGACATGGCATCGTTGGCGGCCAGGCGCCGCTCGCCACGGGAATGGCGTTCGCCAACGCCTACAAGGGGAGCGACGCGGTGACGCTCTGCTACTTCGGCGACGCGGCGATGAACCAGGGTGTCTTCCATGAAAGCGCCAACATGGCATCCCTGTGGAACCTGCCGGTGGTATACATCTGCGAAAACAACCTTGTCGGCATGGGGACGCTGACCTCGCGTTCGTGCGCGCAGCAGGAACTCTACCGCCGCACGGCGGACGCGTTCCGCATCACCGGAATCCGCGCCGACGGCATGGACATCGAGGAGATGTACGCCGTGACGGCCGAGGCGGTCGAGATGGCCCGCAAGCACCGCAGGCCGACGTTCATCGAGGCGATCACCTACCGCTACCGCGGGCACTCGATGTCCGATCCCGCCACGACCTACCGCACCCCCGACGAGGTTTCGAAGTGGGAGCTGCGCGACCCGATGCTCCGGTTGCGGGCCTCCTTCCCGTCCATCCTGACGGACAGCGCAGTCGCGAAGATGGAGGAAGAGGTAAAGGCCGAGGTCGAGGACAGCGTCGCCTTCGCCGCCGAGGGCGAGATGCCTCCGCAGTCCGAGATATGGACGCACGTATACGTGGATTGCCCGGGCTATCCCGACGCAACCGTGTCCCAGCACCCCTACGAATTCGACTACACGAAGTGACACCCGCCCAGGAGAAGAGGCACGGCACGATGGCAACGGAACTGAAGTCGATGCGCGAGGCGCTCAACCGCGCCCTCGCGGAGGAGATGGAGCGCGACGAGCGCGTCTTCCTCATGGGCGAGGAAGTGGGCGTGTACAAGGGCGCCTACAAGGTCAGCGAGGGGCTGTACGAGCGTTTCGGCGACAGGCGCGTCATCGATGCGCCGATCACCGAGGCCGGATTCGTCGGCTTGGGCATTGGTGCGGCGCAGCTCGACGTGCGTCCCATCATCGAGGTGATGACGTTCAACTTCGCGATCCTCGCCCTGGACCAGATCATCAACCATGCGGCGAAGCTCCGCTACATGTCGGCGGGCCAGATCCGCGTTCCGATCGTGATCCGCGGGCCGCATGGCGCAGGCGGCGCCCTCGGCTCGCAGCACAGCCAGGCACTGGAGCAGCAGTACGTCCACATTCCCGGCCTGAAGGTCGTCGTGCCCGCGACGCCGCAGGATGCCTACGGGCTCCTGAAGGCCGCGGTCCGCGACCCGGACCCCGTCATCTTCATGGAGTCGGAGAAGCTCTACAACTTCAAGGCCGAGGTCGAGTTCGGAGAGCACATGGTGCCGAAGCTCGGCGTGGCCGAGATCAAGCGAGAGGGCAGCGACGTCACCATCGTGACATATGGCCGGATGCTCACCCACGCCGTCCTCCCCGCGGTCGAGCAGCTCGAGGCCGAGGGCATCAGCGTCGAAGTGGTGGATCCGCGGACCCTGCGCCCGATCGACATGGACGCGATCCTCAACTCGGTGCGGAAGACCAACCGCATGGTCCTCGTCGAGGAGGCGTGGCCCCAGGCGAGTGTCGGCGCATGGATTTGCGAACAGGTTTACGCGCGGGCATTCGACCACCTCGATGCACCGATCGAGCGCGTGAGCCAGCTCGACGTGCCGATGCCGTACGCACCGAACCTCGAGGAGGAGATCATCCCCTCCCCCGCCGCAGTCGTCGAGGCGGTCAAGAAGGTCTGCTACATCTAGGCGCCTGGTTCGCGGGATTCGCGTTTGGCCCGCAACCCAAACCATCATCGTTCCGGGAACCGCTGCACCAACCACTCAATCAGGACGCACCCAGAATGGCCTCTTTCGTCGAACTCCTCCAGCTCTCCCCCACCATGTCGGTCGGGACCCTCGTGAAGTGGAAGGTGAAGGAGGGCGAGTCGGTGAAGTCCGGTCAAATCATCGCCGAGGTCGAGACGGACAAGGCGGTGATGGACCATGAGACGTTCGACGCAGGCGTGGTGCGCAAGCTGCTCGTGGCCGAGGGTGCCAAGCTGCCGATCGGCACGAAGATCATGATCGTCGGTAAGGCGGACGAGGACATTTCGGCAATGCTGGCCGAGGCTGCGTCGGCGGCGCCCGCGGCTGCTCCGGCTGCCGCTGCGAAGCCGGCCGCGCCGGCTCCTGCGGCGAAGAGGGCCGCGCCGGCGGCTCCGGCCCGTGCCGCATCCCCGGCCCCCGCGGTGAAGCCGGCCGCGCCGGTCGTGGTCGCAGCATCCGCGCCCCCGGCGCCCGTTTCGAACGGTGGACGGCTCGTCGCCTCCCCTCTCGCACGCAAGCTCGCCGGTGAGGCGGGATTGGACCTGCACCGCGTCCACGGGACGGGGCCCGCCGGCCGAATCATCAAGCGCGACGTCGAGACGGCGCTCGCCTCGGGTGGAGCCCCCATGGCCGCGGGTGCTGCCACACCCGTGGGTGAGACCCTGATCCTCCCGATGACCAACGTCCGGCGAATCATTGCCGACAGACTGGTCGAGTCCAAGGTCACGATTCCGCACTACCAGTTGAGCGTCGAGGTCCGCGCGGAGGCGCTGATCGAGGCGCAGGCGCGCGTCCGCAGGATGCACCCGGACGTCAAGATCACCATCACGCACTTCCTCGTGAAGGCCATGGCGATGCTCGCGATGCGCCACCAGGCGATCCGCACCCAGTGGGGCGGGGATCACCTGCGCGTCCTCCCCGGGGCGAACATCTCGGTGGCCGTCGCGACGGACGACGGCCTCGTCACGCCTGTCGTCCGCGGCGTCGAGTCCAAGGGGCTCCTCCAGATCGTGTCGGAGATGGCGGAGCTTGTGGATCGGGCGCGCCAGCGCCGCCTCAAGCCGGAGGAGATGAGCGGCGGATGCCAGACGCTCTCCAACCTGGGCATGTTCCCCATCGACTTCTTCACGGCGATCATCAACCCCCCGGAATCCAGCATCCTCGCCGTCGGGACGACGCAGGAGAAGGTGTTCGTCCAGGACGGGCAGATGAAGCCCGGGAAGTCGTTTTCGATCACCATGTCCTGCGACCACCGTGTGATCGACGGGGCGGTGGGTGCACGGTACCTGGCCGACCTGAAGGCCTCGCTTGAAGAGCCGTTGCTCCTGCTGCTTTGAATGTGCGAGGGCTCTCGCACGTATGGGAGTGACGCCGCCCACGATCGACCATGGTGGCGCATGACCCCGAAAGCGAGACACCAATGAGATTCCGCAAGACGCTGATCGCCCTGGCCGTTATCGCGGCCGCACTCGCGGGCACCGACGCCGCAGGCGGGGATGACTCCCCGAAGAAGAACAGCCGCGTTAACGGCAATCTGGAAGTCCCCGACAAGACCAGAAACCCCCGCAACCTGTCCACCGTCAACGGCAGCATCCGCGTCGGATGGGGTTCCGAGGCGATGAACGTCAAGGTGGTGACCGGCTCGATCGACCTGGAGGACGAGAGCCGCGCCAACAACGTGAGCATCGTGAACGGGGACATCACGATCGGCAAGGGCGTCCGCCTGCGGGGGCAGACGAAGGCCGTGACCGGAAGCGTGACGTCGGGCGAGGGCACGACCTTCGAGAAGGGCATCAGCGTCGTCACCGGTAACGTCGAACTTGGTCCGAAGACGAACGTGAAGACCGGCATCGCGGTCGTGACGGGTGACGTGAAACTGGAGTCTAACTCGGACGTGGCCGGGGCGGTGCGCATCGTGTCGGGCGCGCTGAGTGTCAACGGTCCCGCCGAGATCGGGCGTGCGGAGAACGTCGCCGGCAACATGGTGTTCGAGAAGACAACGATCGAGGGCGACATCAAGTTGAAGAAGTCGCGCGGGGGAAACGCCGCCACCTCGACCCCCGACGAGATCCGCCTCGGGCCCGGCACGAAAGTTAAGGGCAACGTGATCGCCGAACGGCCCATCAAGCTGCTCGTGCACAAGGACGCCAGGATCGAAGGCGAGATCAAGGGCGCCACCGCGGAGCCCTACGGAGAGTGACCGAGTCCCCGTCGGGGCAGCACTCCTTCCCGGAATGGCTGATCCGGCGGGACTCCACCCTGGAGGGAGCGAGGGACAATCCGCTCTTCCTGGCGTTCGAGATCCGCAGGCGCGAGTCGACCACGCTGCGGGACCTCGCGAGCGACCCACTGGGCGCGCTGACATCGCTGGTTCCGCTCCTGGGGGCGGCTGTGATCGTCTTGCTGACGATCCTGCTGCCCCCCGCCTTTTGCTGTTGGGTCATCGTGGTGGCGCCGGCCACCTGGGCTCTCAGCAACATGCTGCGGGGCAGGCGGTCGGACGCGGCGTTTGTCCCCATGGAGCTGTCCAGGGCGCTGGGGCGCTCGATTTACCGGCCGGTGCTACAGGACTTGGCACTGACGCCGGCGCGTGGCCGGGACTACGTGGATGCGATGGTGCTTGAGGGCCGCTCCGGAAGCCATACGGCGGCGGCGCTCTGCATCGCGTTTCCCCTGCTCGTTTTTACCGCCTTCTACGGCTACTTCCGCATCTTTGCCACGGAGGGCATGAGTCCAGGCGACCTCGCGATGCTCTCCGCGTTCACGGTCCTGATGATCTACCTTGCGCGTCCGGTGTACTGGTTCTTCGCGCTCAGCGCCGTCTCGGACGCCGAGACGCAGATTCGCTTCGCAGCGACCAGCACGCCTCTCAGGCTCGCCGGGAAGGAGGCGGCATCGTCGATGATCGGAACCCTGGTCACCGGGTTCGCGGTCGTGGGCGTGATCGCGGCGCTCGGCGTGTTT
Organism: uncultured Candidatus Sumerlaeota bacterium; assembly: GCA_964618855.1. Classification (GTDB taxonomy): domain Bacteria; phylum Sumerlaeota; class Sumerlaeia; order SLMS01; family JANRJK01; genus CAZUCD01. The sequence goes on along the minus strand of CAZUCD010000059.1, from coordinate 14,407 downwards.
GCGGCGGGCGTGTTGTACCTGTTCGTCCTGCCCGCGCTGAGGGCGGCCGAGAACGTTCAGGGAGAGGGTGCGCTCGGCCGGATGCTGCACGAGGTTGCGACCGGCAACCTGACACAAGTCGCGGCGGCGATGGTGTTCCTCCTGCTGGTTCCCGCGGTTGCGGCGTTTTCGGGCAAGCTGCGGGGCCGGTTCCTGCGCCGGCTCGAGGCTGCCCGGGAGGAGGGCGACCGCCTGATGCCCGCAATCTTCGACAGCACGTTCGAGGGGTGGCAGGGGTAGGCCGTGCGGGGGAGGGAGGTTCCCCCTCCCGGATCCAGCATGCGACTTCTTGCCCCTCGTGGGGTGATCCGACCAAACCTATCCCCGCTGGCACGACTCCGCTGATCTGAATCATCGGCCATTCCCCCGGGGGAGGTGCTGCCATGATGGCGGCATCGCAAACATGACAATCCGCGGACTGCATGCCCAGGTGCTGGTCGGCTGCGCAGCGCTGCTGCTCGGCTCTCCCGCCGGCGCCAAGATCGACCTCGTGACACTGCCTCAGAAGGACAAGACGCAGCTCACCATCTACAAGAGCGAGGACCTGACGCTCGTCCGCGAGACGCGCGAGCTGACATTCCGCAAGGGCCTCAACCAGATACAGTTCTCATGGGCCAACACGCTCATCGACCCGACCTCGCTGCAGATCGAAATGAAGGGGCGTCCGCAGGATTGCAAGGTACTGGATGCGGTCTACCCCGCGACAAACCCGGTGACGGCACCCCCGACCCCGCTCTCGGTGGGCGAATCCGTGCGGGTCGGCTCGGGTACTTTTACCCTGACCCAAATCGAGTACAACAACCCCTTCGAACCCTCGGACGATGAACTCGAGTTGCACGCGAGCACGGGGACGACTTCACAGGACGTTCGCGTCCGCGTCGGAAGAAGCCAGTACGTAGAGGACTATGAGATCGTGGCGGTGGATGCGGCAACACCGGAGGCAGGTGGGAGGGCTGCGCTACGGGTAACGCAGGAGGCGTCAAATCAGCCGGGCGTGATCATCTGGAACATCGAAGCGGCTACGGAGGGAAAGGCCCTGGCGGAGATCACCTACTTCGCTTCTGGCCTGACATGGCGCGCGGACTACACCGCGATTGCGAACGAGGACGAAACCGATGTTCGCGTCGAACCGGATTTCACGATAACCAACAACAGCGGCGAGGACTTTGAGAACGCACGGACGCGACTTGTCGTCGGCGAGATCAACTTGGTCGAGGCGATTGCAGAGCTCGCGCGCCGGGGATTGATCGCGGAGGATTCGAAGGACGACTTCCGCAGACAGCTCGCGTCCAAGCTGGCGGAGGGGAAGCGGGGGTTCGACGAGGATGGGGACGAGTCGATGTTCCTCGGGATCGCTGCTGGGGCGGTCGACGGCGAGGCCGGGATGAAGAAGGCGAAGGACATCCTGAAAGCCGCGGTGTCCGAGTACTACCTCTACTCGATCGAGGGTGAGGAGAACCTCCAGACGGGCTGGGGCAAGCAGCTCCCGAACCCGCGCACCGATGGGGTCAAGATCGAGGTCAGCTACGAGTACAACCCGTCCAAGTACGGCGGCGGCACGATCAAGTTCTACAAGTTCAAGAACG
>CAZUCD010000059.1:4286-12682 GCA_964618855.1 uncultured Candidatus Sumerlaeota bacterium | reverse complement strand
GCCACCGTGTCCTTCAAGAAGGTGGACAGGGAGACGCTCGAGTGGAAGTTCGACGCCCCCGCGCTCGACAAGCAGGTCATACGCTACAAGTTCACGACGAGGACAGGCAGTCGCGACCGCACCACACCCGGCTATCAGGCCCGATGAAAGGACACCCATCCATGAAGAAGCTCATCCCCCTGGCCGCCGCTCTCGCCATGGCGACCGGACCAATGTCCGCGGAGGCTCGCACGAAGCTCGTCACCCTGCCGGAGCGCGCGAAGCTCATAGTCAACCTCGAGCACCCCTGGCAGAGCCTGCTCGCCGAGGAGCGGGAGATCACCCTGCAAAAGGGCGAGAACCACATCGACTTCTCCTGGCAGGGAGTCTCGATAGACCCGGCTTCGATCCGACTCACGGTGCTGACGCACCCGGGGGACGGGCCCGAGGCGACGAAGATCATCTCCGTGGCGTTTCCCCCGAACGAGGCGGCGCTCACCTGGCAGATGTATTCGCCCGAGGCGCGCACGGAGCGGATCCGCGTCTCCTACCTGCTCAACGGCATTGGCCGGTCGAACGCCTACGAGATGTACGTCGACAAGGGCGAGTCGAAGGGCCTGCTCCGCCAGTACTTCTCGCTGGTGAACGCGAGCGGGGAGAACTTGAACTCCGCCGCGTTCCGCATCGGCAGGACGGACGACCTGAGCCGTTCGGTGGAGAGCGGCGAGTCGCGCAAGTTCCTCTCCCTCGAGGCGAAGGACCTCCCGATCCGGAAGATGTTCGTCTGCCGCCCCGACCCGTACTCGCAACGGGGCGAGGAGGGTGAGGTGATCCAGATGATCTACGAGTTCGACAACACGAAGGAGGCCGGGCTTGGCGCGTTCAAGCTCGACTACGGCAAGGCCCGCATCTTCGCGGACGACCCCGATGGGACGACAATCTTCGTGGGCGAGGACAACTCGGACGAGGTGGCGCCGCGGGAGAAGGCGGAATTGGCGCTCGGCCAGGTGAAGGACGTGCTGCTCAAGCGCAGGATCATGTCGGACCAGCGCGAGGGAAAGCGCTTCAACAAGTACCGCCAGCCCGTCCTGTATGACCGCAAGGTCCACCTCAAGTACGAGGTGGAGAACTTCAAGGACAAGACAGCCACCGTGCGCGTCGTGGAACAGATCCCGCTCGATGCCAAGCTCGACAATCCGTCCGATCCCGGCGTGACCTTCACGCGCAAGAGCGGCCAGGAGCTCGAGATCACGATCAACCTCGAGCCCCGCCCGGGCGGTGAAGGCAAGGAGGTCCCCGTCAAGGAGATCAACGTGAGGTACACGGTACCCGACATGATGTAGGGGCGGTGCCCGGGGGGTGCTCGGTCCCGGGTGGGGGTGCGCCCTTGGAGGGCTCGCCGCCCAGCATTCTTCCCTCGGTACCGTTCCGCCCGGCGATCAAACCATGTTGTAGTGCTTCAGCGCGACGTACCCAACGAATCCCGCCACGGCGAGCACCACCCAGCCGAGGCGGGATTCCGTTTTCATGAGGATCCAGACGCCGGCGATGACAAGTGCCAGGACGAAGATCATCGCCCAGCCGAACCCCTTGTTCACGATGCTCCGGACAAGGTTCATGGCGAGGATGGCCGTGCCCCCGCGCATGCGTCAGGAGTCCGCCGCGCGAAGGTCGATGATGCTCATTCGCTGCTTCATCTGGGCGCGGATCGCGGCGCGGCACTTCGGGCAAAGCCAATAGTCGAACATCTCGTGGATCTGCGATGTCGCCTCGTCCACCTGCTCGTCGGTCATGGACTCCAGCCGGCGGATGAGAGCCTCGAGCTCGGATTGCACGTCGCCGATGGTCTCCTGCGGCGGCAGGTCGACGGGCCCCGGCTCCGCGCAAATCTCAACGCGGAGCCGATAGAGCGTCTCGTTCGGCTCCACCCACCGGCCGCATTGGTCGCATAGCCTGTCTGGCGATTCTTCCGGCACCGTGTCCCCTGCCGATCCGTGGATGCGCTTCACCTTGGATCATTGCGCGGCACCCCCGCGCAATCAAGGGAGTTCCGGCCTCAGCCGTTGATCGCGCGGCCCAGATCCTCGAGCAGGTCCTCGGGTTCCTCGATCCCGACGGAGAGCCTGAGCAGCGTGTCGACGATCCCGCGTGCCTCGCGCAGGTTGCGTGGAATGCTGCCGTGCGTCATGCTTACGGGGTGGCAGCACAGGGACTCGACGCCGCCCAGGCTTTCCGCCACCGAGAACAACTTCAGCCGCGAGCACACCTGCTTGGTGCGCTCGAAGTCGCCGTCGAGCACGATGGTGACCATGCCGCCAAAGCCACTCATCTGCCTCTTGGCCAACTCGTGCCCGGGGTGCTCTGGCAGGCCGGGGTAGATCACCCGGCGGACGCCCTTCATGGACTTGAGTTCACGGGCGAGGATCCCGGCGCTCTCGCAATGCCGCCTCATGCGAAGGGCCAGCGTCTTGATGCCCCGGTGCGTAAGGTAGGCGTCCATTGGTCCCGGCACGGCTCCAATGGCGTTTTGAAGGAACCGCACCGGCTCCATGAGTTCCTCGGTCCGCGCGATGACCGCGCCGCCAACGACGTCGGAATGGCCGCCAAGGTACTTGGTCGTGCTGTGCACAACGTAATCGGCGCCCAGGGCCAGGGGTTGCTGGAGAGCCGGACTGGCAAAGGTGTTGTCCACCACCACCAGCATCCCCGCCGCGCGGGCATGCCCGCAGACACCGGCGATGTCTGTGATCGAGAGCAGTGGGTTGGTCGGGGTTTCCAGCCACACGAGCCGCGGCTTGTCGAGCTTGCCGATCGCCTGTGCGAACGCCCCTTCGCTCGCATCGTCTGCATAGACGATGTCGAGGCCCCATGGGCGGAAGTGGCGTTCGAACTGGCGGTAGGTGCCCCCGTACAGATCGTGCCCGGCGACGACTCCATCGCCGGGGCGAAGCGTCGAGAGGAGCGTCATCGTGGCCGCCAGACCGGATCCGAACGCCGCGCATGAGGCCCCGCCCTCCAGCGAGGCCAGGCATTCCTCCAGGTGTTGCCGCGTCGGGTTCTGCGTGCGGGAGTACTCGTAGCCCTTGTGGTTGCCGGGGATTCCCTGGGTGTACGTCGTCGAAAGCGAGATCGTCGGAATGGTCGCTCCCGTGTGGGGGTCCGGCTCGGAGCCTACGTGGATGGCGCGTGTGGAGAACTTCATCAGGCTTCCTTCCTCGCCGAGCGCGGTGTGATCTGGTAGTAGCTCATGATGTCGGTCCGAGTGAGGATGCCTGCGAGCCTCCCCTCGCGAGTGACGATGACGCCCGGGTGCCCCGCGAGGAGGACTCGGTACGCCTCCTCCAGGAGCACGGCATGGTCCAGGCTGAGGAGTGGCCGGGCCATGATCTCGCGAAGCTTCACCTTGGCGGGGTCGTTCCCCTGGTGCAGGGCGCGCATGATCGTGATCTCCTCGAGCGAGCCGACCATCTTGCCGTTCTCAACGACGGGAATCTGGGAGATGCTGTACTCGTGGAGCGCCTCGATGACCTTCTTGAGCGTGTCGTCCGGGCTGAAGTAGTGGAGCGAACCCTCGCGATTGAGGGCGGCGAGCACGTCCCCGATGGTGACACGGTCGGGTGCCTGCTCCAGGTAGCCGTTTTCGGCCATCCACTTGTCGTCGTACATCTTGCTCAGGTAGTTGCGGCCCGTGTCCACCGTGAGGATGACGATGACATCGTCCGCGGTGCACCGGCGGGCATACTTGAACGCGGCTGCGAGGGCGGTGCCGCATGAGCCTCCGAACAGCAGTCCCTCGAGGCGCGCCACGCGGCGGGCCGTCGTGAAGGACTCCGCGTCGCTGATGCGCACCCACTCGTCGATCACGTGGGCGTTAAGCGTCTTTGGGACCCAGTCCTCGCCGATGCCCTCGACCTTCCAGGGCTTCGGGGAATCGCCCGAGAGGACGGACCCCTCGATGTCCGCGCCGATCACGCGGATCGCGGGGTTCATTTCCTTGAGGAACTTGCCGACGCCGCTGAGCGATCCTCCCGTGCCGGCCCCCGCGATGAAGACCGTCACCTTGCCCTCCGTCTGCTCCCATATCTCGCGCCCGGTGGTGGTGTAATGGGCCTCCGGGTTGGCCATGTTGTGGAACTGGTTCGGGCGCCAGGCGCCGGGAATCTCACGCGCCAACCTGTCCGCGACTCCATTGTAGGCCTCGGGCGAATCGGGGGGTACGTTGGTGGGCGTGACGACGACCTCCGCGCCGTAGGCGCGCAGGAGCCGCATCTTGTCCGCGCTCATCTTGTCCGGCATCACGCAGATGCAGCGGTAGCCCTTCACGGCGGCCACCATGGCCAGTCCGAGCCCCGTGTTGCCCGCGGTCGCCTCGATGATCGTGCCGCCCGGCTTGAGGACGCCGGACGCCTCCGCCTCCTCGACCATGCGCACGGCGATGCGGTCCTTCGTGCTGCCTCCGGGGTTCATCGCCTCGACCTTTGCGAGGATCGTCGGGGCCAATCCCTCGACCGAGCGGTGCAGGCGCACCATCGGCGTCCAGCCGACCGCCTCGAGGATGTTGTCCATCACGCGGCAGTTGTTCGGGGCGACGGCGGTGCTCGACATGGTGCTCATGGGCCTTCGGAAGGTGAGGGTTAAGCGTTGGAAGTTCGGCGGGCGGCACCGGGTGGCGCAAGCGCGGATGGTCGGGAAGTTCGATCTTGAACACGGCCGGTTCACACGTATCGGATCGGAGGGCTGGCCCATCCGGTTCGGCAGGAGCCCCACATGGAAGTCACCGTCGTTACATTGGCCCCCGTGCACGTCGTGTTCATTCGGCACATCGGACCATACATGGAGTGCGGCAAGGCGTGGGAGGCGCTCTCGCGATGGGCGGGGGCGCACGGCCTCTTCGCCCATGCGCCAAGGGCATTCGGGCTGTCGTATGACGACCCGACCTCGGTCCCGGCCGAGAAGTTGCGCTACGATGCCTGCATGACGGCACCCGTCGGGTTTGCAGTCGATGGCCAGGTGGAGGCCCAGGACATCCTGGGAGGAGAGTATGCCCGCCACAGGATGGTGGGCCCATTCTCCGGCCTGGGTCCGTCGTTTGCACGCATGCTCCATGAGTGGATGCCCGGCAGCGGATGGACGCTTCGCGCGGGCGCCTTCGCCGAGGAGTACGTGAGCGATCCGCGCTCCACCCCGGAGGCGGAGCTGATCACCGACCTCTACATCCCGGTCCGCCGCAGGGGATGACGGGAACCCAGTGCGAGCGGGGGGCTAAAGCGCAACCCCGCGCCAGCGAGAGGAATCCATCAGCTGCTCCGTGGCGCGGTTGCAGGCCGCAACGATGGCGCGTTCGGAGTGCCCGGTGAGCTGACCGCGCTCGACGACGATGCGCCCATTGATGATCGACCATGCGACGTGGTGCCGCGTGCCGCAGAGCACAATGGCGGCAATTGGGTCCACCGAGGCCCCGCCCGCGTAGGCGTACTGTTCGAGGTCGAAGAGCACGACATCCGCCAAACCACCCGGCACGAGCTTCCCGAGCGCATCGTTCCCGAGCACTGCGGCCCCACCGCGGGTCGCCACCCGGAGCGCCTCACGGGCAGTCATCGCGGCGGCGCCGCGCGAGACGCGCGCCATCAGGAGCGCCTGGCGCGCCTCCCCCAGCATGTCCCCGGAGTCGTTGCTCGCGCTGCCGTCCACGCCGATCCCGACTTTCACGCCCGCGTCGAGCATCGCCCGCACGGGCGCGATGCCGCTCCCGAGCCGGCAATTGCTGGAGGGGCAGTGCGCGACTGCGGTGCCGTGCCTCGCGCATCGGGCCATCTCGGCCTCGTTGAGCTTCACGCAGTGCGCAAACCAAACGTCGGGACCCTCCCAGCCAAGGGAGGCCACGAAGTCGAGCGGGCGCATCCCGTAGCGCTCCGCGCAGTAGCGGTCCTCGTCGTCCGTTTCCGCCAGGTGCGTGTGCATGCGCACGCCGTGCCGCCGTGCGATGACGGCGGTCTCGCGAAAGAGGCGCTCGGTCACGTTGAAAGGCGAGCACGGCGCGAAGGCGATGCGCCCCATCGCGTCGTCCGCCCGGTCGTGGTACAACCCCGCGAGGCGGTCGTAGTCGGCGAGGACGCGGTCGTCCTCCTCCACCAGTTCCATCGGCGGCAGTCCGCCGTCCCGGACGCCGAGCGTCATGGACCCGCGCGTCGGGTAGTAGCGGATGCCAAGTTCCTTCGCGACGCGGAATTGCTCGTCGAGGAGGTCCACCGGTTGCGAGACGGGGTAGAGGTAATGGTGGTCCGTCGTGGTGGTGCAGCCTGTCAGCAACAGCTCTGACATGGCGACCAGGGTCGCTGCACGCAGGTGCCCCATGTCCATGTCGATCCAGATTCGGTACTGTCCGACGAGCCAGTCGAAGAGTTCCTTGTCCGCGACAAGCGGGATGGCCCGCGTCAGCACCTGGAACATGTGGTGGTGGCAGTTCACCATCCCAGGAATCGCCACATGCCCGCGGCCGTCGATGGCAGGGGTGTCTGGTGCCAGGCGCCATGCCTCGCGCAACTTCGGCCCGATGGCGGCGACCCGGTTGCCGTCGATGAGGATGTCCGCGTGTTCGAGCTCGCGTTCGGCGTCGTCAAACGTGGCGACGACGCGGCACTTCTCGATCAGCAGGGGCGCGGCAGGCTGGCGTGGTTCACTCATGTCGGGCCTCGGTTCGGTGATGCAGCGAAGATGGGCGGGTCGGGCACAGGCGCAAGATCACAGTGCCAGACCGGCGCGGGCCGTTCACTCCCACCGCGCCTTCTTCGCCGATGGCTCCGGGGGGAGCATGTCCGGGCGTCGCTGGCGCGTTCTCGACAGGGCCTGCTCGCGCCGCCACTTCTCGATGGCGGCATGGTTGCCGCCGAGCAGGACGTCGGGCACACGGAGCCCTTCGAACTCGTCGGGGCGGGTGTACTGCGGTCCCTCGAGGAGACCGGTGGAGAACGAGTCCCCGGGGGCGGAGTCCTCGTTTCCGAGCACGCCGGGAAGGAGCCGCGCGACGGCATCCACCATCGCCATCGCGGGTATCTCCCCGCCCGTGAGCACGAAGTCGCCGATGCTGACTTCCTCGTCGATCCGGGTATCTATGATGCGCTGGTCGATGCCCTCGTAATGACCGCAGACGACGGCAAGGGATTCGAGCCGTGCGAACTCCTCGGCAACGCGCTGCGTGAAGGTTCTGCCGCCGGGTGAGGTAAGAATCGCGTGCGCTCTGCCCGGTGATCCCGGCGGTCCGATGGTGGCATCCATCGCGCGCGCGAGCGGCTCGGCACGGATGACCATGCCCGCTCCCCCGCCGTAGGGCGCATCATCCACGGACCTGTGCTTGTCCGTGGCGAAGTCGCGGAAGTTCACGCAGTCGATCCGCAGGAGGCCGCGTTCGCGCGCGCGGCGAAGGATCGAGTCGCCCAGGGCACCCTCGAACCACGCGGGGAAGAGGGTGAAGATGGTGATGTGCGTGGTTGTGTCGTGCGGGGGAGCGGGCGGGCCGCTCCCCCGCCGATCAGCCTTCGGGATGGATCGTGACCGGAATGTCCACCGGCTTCGGAACGCGCGCGCGGAACTTCTCCTCGGCCTTGGCGGCGTGGTTCATCTCCGACTCGAAGAAGGCGCGCCCGGCGGCGAAGAACTCGCGCTGTGCGCCGAGGATGTTCGCCGCGACCGCCGGGTCCATCCGCTCAAGGGTCCTGATGTACCCCCCGAGCACGGTCTTCTTGATGGCCCTGACGGCGGTCGGGCCGTCGGGGATCCGCGCCTCGGCGGCGCTCCGGATTCGGTCGAAATCGAGTGTCAGCCTCATGGTTTGCCCCTCATGCGGACTGAAGTTCGGGAGACCGCTCGCGCACCGGGACATCGTCCGTGCTCAGAGTCTCCTCGATGACCCTCATTCTCATCCACGAACCCTGCCTGTAGCGCAAAGCGTAAAACACGGCGGCGGAGAAGATGTAAAGCGACAGGAAGCCCCAGCAGAGGTACATCCCCATGGCGGGCTCGAACCGGTCCGCGTTCATCCCGATCGCGATGCAGGGGATCGTGAGGAAGACGCTGGAGAGGATGATCGAGGCCCACATGACAAACTTCGTGTCCCCCGCGCCGCGGAGCGTCCCGGCCAGGGCCAGGCAGACTGCGTCGAAGAGCGAGTAGAGCGCGACGATCAGCAGCAGGAGCCTCGCGAGCTTTTCGGCCTCCTCGAAGACCACTCCGGGCGTGCTCTGGGCGGCAGTGAAAATGGAGAGCAGCTCGCGCGGGAACAGGGCGAAGATCGCGCCCACCACGGTGAAGTAGCCGACAGCGGCGATCAGAGCCCCGACCGTCGCGCGCTCGGCCCCTGAGGGCCGCCCGGCAGCAACGTACTTCCCGCTCACGACCTGGCAGGCCGTGAAGATACCCAC
>CAZUCD010000059.1:0-4276 GCA_964618855.1 uncultured Candidatus Sumerlaeota bacterium | reverse complement strand
CCCACCATCGGAATGAACACCACCATGTTCAGGTTGATGCCCATGTTGCTGGCCACCTGGGAAACGATCCCGAACCGGCCAACGACGAGCAGGAACGCCGTGAACGCGATCATGTCCACAAAGTTGTGGATGCCCGCGGGGACGCCGTAGCGGATCATCCTCGTCATGAGGTCCCGGTCGAGGCGCCAGCCCCCGCGCGTGTTGAACTCACGGTCGTGGCTGTGGTGGAGCACCAACGCCGCGAATGCGGCGAATCCAACGACGGAGCTGATGACCGTTGCCCAGGCGCATCCCTCGATGCCGCGCGGCATCAATCCGCCGGGCCCGCCGTGGAAGATGAACCACCAGTTCAGCCACGCATTCACCCCCAGCGTGAGGCAGTTCACGGCGACGATGGGCCAGCTCTTCCCGCGGCCCGAGTAGAAGCTGCTCAGGGCGGCGATGCCGAGCACGAACGGCACCTGCGCCAGAAGGATGCGGAAGTAGGACGTCTCGAGCGCGGGCAGGGGCGCCTCGTGCCCGATCATTCCGAAGAACCACGGCACGAACGGGTAGAACACGAGTGCATAGGCCGCCCCTGCGACCGCCAGATAGATGGCCTGCCACAAGGCGGGACCGACGCGGCGGTGCTCGTTCGCACCTGTGTACTGCGCAACGAACGTGTTTGCGTAGGCCACGACGCCGAATGGGATCGTGACAAGCGCCCACCACGCCACGCCCCCCTGCACGCACGCGGCGAAGTCGTTCGCCCCGTAGTTGGCGAGGAAGAGCCTGTCGAGGAACAGGTTCAGCGCGTGGACGGCCTGCGTCAGGATGAGGGGTGCGGCGACCTGCGCAAGCTCGCGCATCCCCCCGGCGCCCCCCCACCGGGGGCGAAGCCAAAGCCTCGCGCGGCGCGCCGGCCTGTCGGCGACGCCCAACGGGCGGTCCACTTTCCGGCCGGTGTTTTCGGGTAACATGATGGAAACTCTCGTCGTGCGACACGCCGGTGTGGTCGTGTCGTCGACGCAACGGCGGGCGCAAAATTACATGCGCATCGGGCGGGAAACAAGGGTGCCGTTGATCATGATAAGCGGAAAAGGCCACGCACCTTCGCCGGGAATCAAGCGGAATCGGATCGCAGGTGTGATTTTCGGTGCAACTTGCATTGACGCACGGGGCGCTGCGGATAGGCTTTCCCGCTTCCGCCGCACTCGGGCGAGCGCTGACTCCGGCGCCGAACTGGGTCGGTCGGGTATCCCAAACGAAAGTGAGCGCCCCATGGCCCTCGCATCGGAGACCAAGCAGACCGTCGTGCAGAACTACCGCACGCATGAGAAGGACACCGGCTCCCCGGAAGTCCAGATCGCCCTCCTCACGGAGCGCATCAACGGGCTGACGGACCACTTCAAGCTGCACAGCAAGGATCACCACAGCCGCCGCGGGCTGCTGATGCTCGTCGGCAAGCGCCGCCGGCTCCTCGAGTACCTCCGCCGCAACGACGTGAACCGCTACCGAGAGGTCATCAAGCGCCTCGGCCTGCGCAAGTAAGGCCGAAGGCCGGCGGTAGGGAATCGGGGTTGTGCAGATTCTCCGCCCAACCAACTGAGCCCCGGACTCGTCGGAGATCACATCCAGAATCCGAACCGCCCGGCCCATCGAGGTCGGGCGGTTTTCTTTTGGGCACCGAGGCAAAACGGGTTGAGGCGGCGGGAGCCGGCGGCGAGGAGTTGCGTGCGATGCGGCCCGGCCTGGTGGCCCGAACAGGGCTGTCCGGGGTTACCCCGGGCTGGAACCACTGCCTCCATCTCGCGATCATGCCAAGCACTTCCCCGGTCGGGGATCTGCTTGGCAAGAAGGCGCGCGTTGCAGGCCGGGCCGCACCTCCCCTGCAATGAAGACGATCGTCATCCTTGCCCTCCTCGCCGTTGCGATTGCCGTGGTGGCCTCACGGGTTGCGGCGGCCCTCGGCCCGCGGCGTCAGGCCTCCCGTCAACCGTGGGATGTCGACCGCCGGTGGTACGCCGGGCATCGGCTGGTGAAGCGCGAGTCGGTCGGATGGACACAGGAGGGACTCGCGCGCCCGACCCGCGACCGACGCCGCGAGTTGGGCCTTCCTCCCCTTGAGTCCATCGACGAAATGCTCGGCTTTCTGGGTGTCGATTCGCACGGCATGCTCGTCGGCCTTTGCGACCCGAACACCATCTCGCGCATGGGGAGGACGGATGGCGATTCCGAGTTCGCGAAATCCCAGCGCCTCCTCGGCAACTACCATGTGCGAGAGGTCCCGAAGCGGGGCGGGGGAACGAGGCTGCTCTTCTCCCCGAAACCGCGCCTGAAGGAGGCTCAGCGACGGATCCTGCGCGGCATACTCGACAGGGTGCCGGTGCATCCCGCCGCGACGGCGTTCGTGCAGGGGCGCTCCGTCCGGCAGCATGCCGAGGCGCACTGTGGCAGGCAGGTGGTGTGCTCCTGGGACATCCGTGCGTTCTTCGATGCGGTCTCCTACCGGCGGGTGCGGAACTTCTTCGTTTGGCTGGGCTACGGGCCGAAACCGGCGCGAATCCTCGCGCTCCTGTGCACGACCTCATGGAACCGGCGCGAACGGAAAGTTGGTCGGTTTCTGCCGCAGGGCGCCCCGACATCCCCCGCCCTCGCGAATGCCGTGTGCTGGCGGATGGACAAGCGCCTGTCGGGCCTGGCGCGGCGCTTCGGCGCAACCTACACTCGCTATGCCGACGACCTCGCGTTTTCCGGCGACGAGGCCTTCAAGCGCGGCCTCTCGCGGTTCATCCCCCGCGTTCGGACGATCCTGAAGGAATCCGGGTTCACGGCCCATGAGGAGAAACTCCGCATCCACCGCGCCGGACGACGGCAGACGATCACAGGACTCGTGGTGAACCACTCCCCCGCCCCTCCCCGGCTGGAGTACGACCGCCTGAAGGCCATCCTGACCAACGCGCGCAGGGCGGGCAGCCTCGAATCGCAGAACCGGGAGGCGCACAAGGACTTCGAGGCGCACCTGCGCGGTCGCATCGCGTGGATGGCGCAGTGCCGCCCGGAACGCGGGCGCAAGCTGCTGGCCATGCTGGGCTCGGTCCCGCGTCCGGGGAGTGGAACCGGAGAAATCCCCCCGGCTCCTCCCCCGGAAACGTAGCCGCGTCACGCACGCTTGACCCGCCCGCAAGCGGCGCCGTCATGTTTCCCTCTTGTGCGGCGCGGCAGCCGGAGTTGGCGACCCGTGGACGCATCGACCAGCAACCCCAACAAGGAACCTCGTCATGGCGGACAACGCGAAGCTGATCTACGGCGATCAGTCGATCGATCTTCCTGTCATCACCGGCACGGAGAACGAGAAGGGCGTGAACATCAAGGCCCTGCGCGACAAGACGGGGCTCGTCACCTTCGATGACGGGTACGGCAACACGGGTTCGTGCGAGTCGAAGATCACGTTCATCGACGGGGAACGCGGCATCCTGCGCTATCGCGGCATTCCGATCGAGGAACTCGCCGACAAGTCCATGTTCCTGGAGGCCGCATACCTGCTCATCTGGGGGAGGCTGCCGAACGAGGAGACGCTCTCGCGCTTCCGCACCCGGATCAACGAGCACTCACTGCTGCACGAGGGAATGCTGCACCACTTCGAGGGGTTCCCATCCACCTCGCACCCGATGGCCGTGCTTTCGTCGATGGTCGGGTCGCTGTCGTGCTTCTACCCTCACCTGCACGACCTCGACGACGACGCGTCGTTCGAGGAGGCGGTGTGCCGCCTGATGGGGCAGGTGCGCGCGATCGCGGCCTACGCCTACAAGACCAGCATTGGCGAGCCCGTCGTGTACCCGAAGCCCGACATGCGCTACGCGGCGAACTTCCTGCACATGATGTTCACGCGGCCCTACCGCGAGTTCGTGCCGGAGCCCGAGCTCGCCGAGGCGCTCGACATGATCTTCCTGCTGCACGCGGACCACGAGCAGAACTGCTCGACCTCGACCGTGCGCATGGTTGGAAGTGCGAAGGCCAACCTGTTTGCCTCCGTCTCCGCGGGCATCTGCGCGCTTTGGGGTCCCCTCCACGGAGGCGCCAACCAGGAAGTCCTCGGAATGCTGGGCGAGATCCACGCCTCGGGCCAGTCGGTCAAGGCGGTGGTGGCGCGCGCCAAGCAGAAGGACTCCGGCTTCCGCCTGTTCGGCTTCGGGCACCGTGTGTACAAGAACTTCGACCCGCGCGCGCGGATCATCAAGTCAGCGTGCGACCGCGTCCTCGCGAGGATCGGCAAGTCTGACCCGCTTCTCGATAT
>CAZUCD010000058.1:9369-22079 GCA_964618855.1 uncultured Candidatus Sumerlaeota bacterium | reverse complement strand
CTAAGCTTGCGGATCTGAACCTGGGCGTCGACGGAGTCCTTCCGAGTGCCGAGGCCGCGGTAGGTGTATGTTTCGCCGGGGGCGAGGATCACGGGGCTCCAGGCCGTCGTGTCCACCGCGGCGCCGTGGTCGTCCTTGAACACGGACCGGATGTCGAACTTCAGCTCCTTGCCCGTGCGCAAGTTGCGCATTTCGCACTGCATCATGGGATACCCGGCCTCGTTGGTCGAGAAGTCGGTGCGGAGGATCGACACGCGATCCGGGTAGATCCGCGGCCCCACGTAGCGGTCGAGCAGGATGACCTCGTCCGTGTTGGCGGAGGAGGTCTCGCTTTCGTGGCGGGCTCCGGCGGGTGGAATCCTGCAGCCGATTGCCGTGGAGAGCACTGCGGCGGTGGCCAGCGCGAAGGTGATCCTGCTCGGGTTGTTCATGGGGGGTGTCCTCGGAGCGGTTCTCAGGGTGTCGTGGGGGCGGACTCGGCTGATTCCTCTTCGTCTCGGCGTAGCTGGGCCTTCTCTGCGGGCGTGGCCGGGGGCGGGAGGTATCGGTAGAGGGGACTCTTCTCCCAGTCCTCGGGATTGATGGCGGACGGGAAGACGACGGTGGCCCTCGGGTCTGCGGGGGCCCTGCGGTCCGGCGCAAGGGTTGGGCGGAGGGTCGGCGCGGGCAACGACCTCTTTTCGACGCCGGGCACCATGCGCACGAGCAGGATGGTCTCCCGTTCAATCCCGACGGGGACAGACACGTACTCTGCGAAGAGCCTCCCGGTCTGGCCCCATCCGGAAACGGCCTCGATGCGAATGTCATGGATGCCCGGTGGGACCTGGGCGCTGAAGACATGGAGTTGCGCGGGGACGCCGCGCCATTGGCGCAAGTCCGCCGGGAGCAATTGAAGGAACGCCGCGGCGAACACCCCGAGCGCCGGGTCGTCCGTCAGCTTGTAGACACCGTAGCCGACCGCCCCGGCGACCGCCGTGCCGCGCATCGCCTGCCAGATCACCTTCGCCGTGGGACGGAGCGAATGCACCGCCTGGTCCCGCATGTCCAGAATCGCCACAGTGCGGCCGGCCTGTAGGCCGTCGATGCGCACGGTCGCGTACGGGAAGTCGGGTTCGCCCTCGGAATACTCCAGGATGGAGCCCTGCGGCCCGGTGGCGAGCTTGCGTGGCCCGAACCCGTTCTCCACCAGCACCACGAGGTTGTGCTTCTCGTAGGCGACAGGGTTGGCGAAGGGCCTCGCGTTGGGCTGCACGGCCAGGAGGCGTTCGGTGAAAATCTCGGAGTTCTTGCGGTCCCCGGCGCCCCCCTTGCGCCAGTACCAGCGGGCGAGGAGGTAGTTCGCGGCGCCGAAGTCCTCGCGGTATCCCTCGTCGGATTCTCGGTCGATCATGGCGGCATTGCGCCAAAGGGCCGCGGCGTTCTCGTGCTGGCCGAGGACCCAGTAGGCCCACCCGCCGACGATCGATGCGTAGGCGCGCTCGTAGGTTTCGCCGATGTAGCGGCGCGCGCCCTCCACGGTGGCCATGCTGATGGCCCCGGCGAGGGCGCCGCGCTCGGCGCCGGCGTTTTCCTCGATCACGCCGAGCGCCTCCGTGATAGCGCGCGGTTCACCCGCGATCGATGCGACCGTCACAACATCCATCGCCGCAAGGGTCTGCGACCGACTGGAGGGGTTCCCGTATGCCGGGGATGCCATCGCGCGGGCGGTCGCGGCGCGGTAGTCGAGCGCCCTCGGCCCATGGGCGCACCCGACCATCCCCAACAGCAACACGGCCAACATCGCGGCCATGGGCAGGGGGAAGGTGCGGAGGCAATGGGTGTCGGGGTTCGTGGCCACGGGCGCCGAGCGGTCGCAGGTCTTCACAACTCATGAGACTCAGGCGGGCGGGGGCAAGGCAGTCGGAAAAGGGGAGGTCGAAAAGTCCAAAGGTGGGAAAGTCGAAAAGTCGAAAAGTCGAAAAGTCAAAAAGTCGAAAGGCAGGATGATGAATCTCGCGGGGGTGCCAAACCTCCGGCCTCCGATTCCCGATTTCCGTCTTTCGTTTCTTGACATTGTAGCCACTGGGATTCCTGCGTCGCCGGGAGACTCACCAATTCCCCGCGATGCGGCCCGCAAACGGAGCCGTCGCGGCCCGGAGGCGGGCACCCATGCTCGTTGGCGCCTACGAAATCGAAGGGGGCACCCCCCTTCGCGGCAGGGTGCGCATCAGCGGTTCCAAGAACGCCAGCCTGCCCATCATGGCGGCCGCCCTGCTGGGCGACGGGCCGACCGTGCTCCGCAACGTCCCTTCCCTGCGCGACACGATGCAGATGCAGGCGCTGCTCTCGCTGCTCGGCGCCAACGTGGACTACGATGGCTCGACGATGCGGATCGACCCGGCGGGGTTCCGCGGGACGGAGGTGCCGTTCGAGATCATGAACAGCATGCGGGCGAGCTTCTACGCGGCGGGCCCGATGCTGGCCAAGCTGGGCCGCGCGAATTTGTCGGAGCCCGGCGGCTGTGCGATCGGCGAGCGACCGATAGACCTCCACATCGCCGGCTTCGAGGCGCTGGGCGCGACCTCCAGCAGCAGGGACGGCTATGTGAAACTGCGCCACCGCGGCCTTGCCGGGGCGCGCATGTCCCTTTGCGGCAAGTTCGGCACCAGCGTCGGCGCCACCTGCAATGTCCTCATGGCCGCCGTCTTGTCCGAGGGCTTCACCACCATTGAGGGCGCCGCGCGCGAACCGGAGGTCTCGGAGCTGTGCCGCTTCCTGGTCACCATGGGGGCGCGCATTGAGGGGGCCGGCACGAACACCATCCACGTCCAGGGCGTCCGCTCGCTGCGCGGCGTCGAGTACCGCATCCCCCCCGACCGGATAGAGGCGGGGACCTGGGCGGTGGCGGCGCTCATCACGGACGGGGAACTCCTCCTCGATGGCATCGACACCTCCGCATGCGAGCCCACGCTGACCTACCTGCGCCAGTGGGGCGCCCTCCTGGAGCAGACCGGAACGAGCGCCCTGCGCATCCGCGCGTCCCTGCGGCCAAAGAACACGCTGAACCTCACGACGGCCCCCTTCCCGGGATTCGCGACGGACATGCAGAGCGCCATGACGGCGCTCCTAGCGATCACGCCGGGCCGGTCCATCATCCGCGAGACGATCTACCCCGAGCGCATGATGCACCTGGGGCAGCTCAACCGGATGGGCGCGAACCTGCGAGCCGACAGCGGTGTGATCACGATCGAGGGGCAGCGTGGCTACACGGGTGCGGAGGTGGAGGCGACGGACCTGCGCGCCGGCGCGGCGCTCGTGCTTGCAGCGCTGGCGGCAAAGGGCGCGACGCTCGTCCGCAACACGCACTTCGTCGAACGCGGGTACGAGGACTTTGTGTCCAAACTGACCGCCGTGGACGCAACGATCCGCGCGGTCGAGTGCGAGGCCCCGGAGAAGGTCGCCCTGAAGGAAACGGCACCAACCACCATCCAGGTCTGATCCGGGCCGACCCCCGGCCCCGGACTTCTGGCCGCTGGCCCCCGGCCCCCGGAAAAGACCCCTTCCCCCCGCCCTGCGGGACGCGGGAGGGTATCCCGAATGATGCGGTCGTGCGTCCATCCGGAGGCACGACCGCCCACCCGTTGATCCCGCAGGATTCCCGATGGAAGCCAAACAACTCCGCACCGCCGTGATCGGCGTCGGCCACCTGGGCCAGCACCACGCCCGCAACTACGCCCAGAACCCCCGCTGCAAGCTCACGCACGTGTGCGACGCGAGCAAGGACCAGGCGCACAAGATCGCCAAGCTTTGGGGCGCCAAGCCCGTCACCGACTTCCGCGAACTGGTCGGCCAGGTCGATGCGGTCAGCATCGCCACGCCGACGGTCACGCACTTCGAGATCGGCATGGCCATGCTGGAGAACAACATCCACTGCCTTGTGGAGAAGCCCGTCTGCGACAGCGTGATGAACGCCGCAAAGCTCGCCGTGGCGGCGGCAAAGCGCGGCCTCGTCCTCCAGGTCGGCCACATCGAGCACTTCAACATGGCCGTCCAGAGGTTCATGGAAATCCTCACGACGCCGCGTTTCATCGAATGCCACCGACTGGGGCCCTTCAACCCCCGTGTGAAGGACGTCGGCGTCGTCATGGACCTCATGATCCACGACGTGGACATCATACTGCGCATCGTGAACTCCCCCATCAAGAGCATCGAGGCCGTCGGCGTCGCCATCGTGACGGAGAAGGAGGACATCGCGAACGCGCGCATCACGTTCGAAAGCGGCTGCATCGCGAACATCACCGTCTCCCGAGTGACCCCGAAGCCCCTCCGCAAGCTGCGCGTGTTCCAGGACGACGCCTACGTCTCGCTGGACTACGCGAAGCAGGCGATGGAGGTGTACCGGCGCGTCCCGAACCCCGACTTCGAGAAGCCCGGGGACCCGCGGTTCCTGGTCGAGTCCAAGAAGCTGCGCATCAAGCGCGAGGAGCCGCTCAAGCTGGAGCTCGACCACTTCATCGACTGCATCGAGCGCGGCAGGCCCCCCCGCACGGACGGCACGCAGGCCATGGAGGCGCTCGACGTCGTCATCAAGATCACCGAGATGATCCGGCAGAAGGCCTCGGCCCTGCCGGCCGACCTCGCTGCATTCCCCGGGGCGACCTAGCCCGGGCTTCGGAGTCCGGTTTCGGGCCGTTGCGACGGGCCTTCCAGCCCCGGTCCATCCGCGGCCGAAACCCGGGAACCGACACCACAGGCCGGATCCAACTTGCGCGAACTGAACTTCTTCATCATCGCCGGTGAAAACTCCGGGGACCTGCACGGGGCGAACCTCGTGCGGGCGGTGAAGGCGCGCTATCCGCGCACGAGGTTCACGGGGCTCGGCGGCCGGCAGATGAAGGCGGCGGGCGTGGACCTGCTCGCAAACATCGTGAAGGAACTGGCCATCATCGGACTCGCGGGCGTGGTGCAGAACCTCCCGAAGATCCGGCGGCTCTTCAACCGCACGGTCTCATGGCTGCGTCAGCACAGGCCCGACGCCATCATCCTCGTCGACTACCCCGGCTTCAACATCCGCATCGCAGACCAGGCGAAGCGGCTCGGCATCCCGGTCATCTGGTACATCAGCCCGCAGGTGTGGGCGTGGCACGGGTCGCGCAAGTACACGCTCGCCAGGCTCGTCACGAAGATGATCGTCATCTTTCCGTTCGAGGAGGCGATCTACTCCGAGCTCAAGATGGACGTGGACTACGTCGGCCATCCCCTGTTTGACGTGATCCGCATCGACCAGACCAAGGACGAGGTGTTCGCCGAGTTCGGCTTCGACCCGACGCGCCCCCTCATCACGATCGTCCCCGGCTCGCGCGAAAAGGAAGTCTCCAGCTTCCTCGCCATCATGCTGGACGGCGCGAAGCGGTTCAGGGAGGTGCATCCGCGCACCCAGTTCGCGATCATCCGCGCCACCACCATCGAAAGGTCGCAGATCACGCGCATCCTGGACGAGGCCGACCTGCCGTTCGAGATCCCCGTCATCGACCGCAAGCGCTACAACCTGCGCGCCCACTGCGACTTCTCCTGGGTCAAGAGCGGCACCTCCACCCTCGAGGCCGCCATCCTCGGCTGCCCCATGCTCATCGTCTACCGCACCAATGCACTCACGTTCACCATCGCCAAGGAACTCTTCACGATCAGCTTCATCGGGCTGCCGAACATCGTCGCCCAGAACCGGATCGTGCCGGAACTTCTCCAGAGCGAGTTCACCGGACAGAACCTGGCGGAACGCACAGCATACTACCTCGACAACCCGACGCGGTACGGGCAAATGGTGGACGAGCTGCTGCGCGTGAAGCAAAAGCTCGGCGGCCCCGGGGCATCGGTCCGCGCGGCGCTGTCCGTCCTCGATGCCGTCGGCGCCACCGCCCAGGAGCCTGCAAACGCCTCCGAGTCGGGTCCTGAACCAGCCGAGGAACCCTGAAAGTCAGACTCCCTTACGATCCCTGATCCCCGGCCCGATCCCCCATTCCCGATCACCGAATCCCGATCCCATGCGCCCCCTCCCCGTAGTCGCCATCATCGGCCGCCCAAACGTCGGCAAGTCCACCCTGTTCAACAGGTTGGTGGGGGAGCGGCTTGCGCTCGTGAGCGACATCCCCGGGCTGACGCGGGACAGGCACTATGCGCGCGCGGAGTACGCCGGGCGACCCTTCATCCTGACCGACACCGGCGGCTACGAGCTCGAGACGCACACCGAACTCGGCGCCGCGATGCGCGCGCAAACCATGCACGCCCTCGACGAGGCCGACGCGATCATCTTCCTCGTCGACGTCCACTCGCCCGGGCATCCCGTGGACACCGAGATCCTCAGCCGCCTTCGCCGCGCTGGCCGCAAGTTCTTCATGGCCGTCAACAAGTGCGAGAATGAGCGCCTCGTCACGCAGGCCTACGCCGACTTCTCCGAGTACGGTCTCGACGAGCTCTTTCCCCTCTCCGCACTCCACGGCGACGGGCTCTATGACATGATGGACGTGCTCACGAAGGAGTTCCCCGCGCGCGATCCGCAGGAGGACTTCTCGACCGTCCGCGTCGCCATCGTCGGCCGCCAGAACGTTGGCAAGTCGACGCTCGTGAACCGCCTGCTCGGCGAGGAGCGCGTCATCGCCAGCGCCATCGCAGGCACGACGCGCGACGCCATCGACACGGAAGTCACCGTGGACGGCCAGCAGTTCACCCTGATCGACACCGCCGGCATACGCAGGCGCTCGCGGGTCGAGCGCGGCGCGGAGATGCTCTCCGTCTTCTCCTCCCTGCACGCCATCGAGCGGGCGGAGGTCGTGCTCCTGCTTCTCGACGCGACGCGCCCCCTCAGCGAGCAGGATGCGCACATCGCGGGCTACATCACGGAACGCGGGCGCGCCGCGGTCATCGTCCTCAACAAGTGGGATGCGCTCGAGAAGACGAACGAAACGCACGGGGAGTTCATCGCCCGCGTGCGGGACCACTTCAACTTCATGAAGTGGGCGCCGATCCTGACGATCAGCGCGCGCACGGGCCAGCGCGCCCCGAAGCTTTGGGGCCTCATCCGCCACGCCTCCCAGCAGTTCCGCCGCGAGTTCCAGACCGCGCTCCTGAACCTCATCGTGCGCAAGGCGACCTCGTTCGTCTCCCCGCCCACGCGCGCGGGCAGCCAGCTCCGCATCAAGTACGCCTGCCAGACCGGCTTCCGTCCACCGGCGATCTCGCTCTTCGTCAACGACCCGAACCTCGCGCACTTCAGCTACCAGCGCTACCTTGAGAACCAGTTCCGCGCGCAGCTCGAACTCGACTCGACCCCGCTCTACATCAAGTTGCGCCGCAAGTCCCCCCCGCGCGGGTGGGAGAAGGGCGCCGCCATCAAGCCCGAGCACGAGGTGCGCGCCGCAGCGCTCGCTCCCGGCGAGGACTTTGCCGCGGGCTTTGTCGACGAGGACGACGGCGACTTCGTCTGGATCGAGCCGGGCTCCGAGCCGTGAGCGCGCTCGCGTTTGCCGGGGCAGTGGCCGCCGCCTATGCCGTCGGTGCCTTCCCGACCGGGCTCCTTGTCGGCAGGATGAAGGGCATCGACCTCCGCGAGCACGGATCTAGGAACATCGGCTTCACGAACGCCTGGCGTGTCCTTGGCGCCGGTCCCGGCATTGTCGTCCTGGTCGTGGACGTCGGGAAGGCCTACGGGATAACGTGGCTGCTGATGCGCTGGCCGGAGGCGCAGCTCTTCGTGCACGCGCCGGTTGTCTTCGCGCTGGCGGCGCTGATCGGCAACATGTTCAACATCTTCCTGCGCGGCGGGGGTGGGAAGGGCATCGGGGCGGGACTGGGCGTGTACCTCGCGCTCGCGCCTAAGGCGATGCTCTCCGGCGTCGCCGTTTTTTTCCTGCTCATCTTCCCGACGCGCTACATCAGCCTCAGCTCGCTCGCCGCGGCGACGGTGCTCGCGATCGGCACATGGCTCTGGTACGGCCCCGTCATTGCGACCGTCACGACCACCATCGTCGCCGTGATCTACTGGAAACACCGCGAGAACATCAAGCGTCTGCTCAACGGGACGGAGCGCAAGTTCGGCAAGGCGGGGAGCGAGGGCGCCACCAATGCCCCGCCGTAAGCCCCGCTGCATCGTGATTGCCGGGCCCAATGGGGCGGGCAAGACCACGTTCGCGCGGCGGTTTCTCACGGAAGAGGCTCACATCCTCCACTTCGTGAACGCCGATCTGATAGCAGCAGGACTTTCGCCCCTCGATCCGGGCGCGGCGAGGGTTTCAGCCGGGCGGCTCTTTCTCGCCGAGTTGGAGAGGCTCGCCACCGAACGCGAGAACTTCGCGTTCGAATCGACCCTTGCCGGTTTGTCGCATGCACGCCGGCTTTCCGAGTTCAAGAAGCTGGGCTATCGGATTGATATTGTTTTCCTCAAGTTGCCCATGGTCGAGACTGCGATTCGCCGCGTCGCACTGCGCGTGAAGCAGGGAGGTCACAACATTCCGCGTGGGGACATCGAACGCCGATTCGTTCGCGGCTGGCTCAACTTCGGTCGATTCTACAGGCCGCTCGCGGATTCGTGGATCGTGCTTGATGCATCAACCAGTCCTCCTGCAAAGGTGGAGGAGGGTTGAAATGAGAAAGTCCTCCGCCAAGAAAGCCAAGAGCCTCGCCGCAGGTGCCCTCAGGGCATCACGGGCCGCTTCGCTGGACGCGCGCTTGACCGCCATCATGCACGGCACGCCTATCTGCATCGCGGAGGGCGGGAAGGTCGTCCTGAAGGACCCGGAGACGATGGGGCCGTGGCGCCGAAGAAAGAGCCGCCCACTCAAGCCCGGTTGAGCCGATCTGCCAACCGTCCAGCCCCCCATCCCCCAATGAAACGCCTAACCGCGCGCCCCTCTTCTGGGGCTCCGCGCTTGCCCCTGTCCGCCCTGCGCACCGTCATGGGTGAAACGCAGGCGCGCCAAGGCGCAGACCTTTCCAGCAGCAGGAGCTTCCCCGCACGATGCGCGAACAGCACCCCCTCAACTTCCTTGGGCGAATCAGGGTCATCCCCAACGTTCCGGAGCGGCTTTCGGGCCTGTCCGATCTCTCCAAGAACGTGTGGTGGACCTGGAATCCGCTCGCGCGGGCGCTCTTCCGCCGCATCCACCTCCCCACCTGGATCCAGGTGAACGGCAATCCGAGCGACTTCCTCCGCCGCGTCCGCCAGCCCGACCTCGACGCCGCCGCCGCAGACCCAGAAGTCCTCAAGCTCTACGACCGCGTCATGGAGATGTTCAACAGCTACATCTCCTCCACCAACACATGGTTCTCCCGGCAGAAGGAAAAGGGCGTGGACGTGCAGGTGGGCTACTTCTCCGCAGAGTTCGGCCTGCACCACACGCTGCCGAACTACTCCGGCGGCCTCGGGGTCCTCGCCGGCGACCATGTGAAGTCCGCCGCCAACCTCGGCTTCCCGCTCATCGCCGTCGGGCTCCTCTACCGCGAAGGCTACTTCTACCAGACGATCGACGAGGAGGGGGCACAGAAGGCGCACTACCTCCCGCTGGACTTCGACATCCTCCCCATCCGGCAGGCGAAGGACCCGAAGGGCCACCCGGCCAAGGTCAGCGTGGACCTGGCCGGCACAACGGTCTGGCTCCGCGTGTGGGAGACGATGATCGGCCGCAACAAGCTCTTCCTGCTCGATGCGGACGTGCCGGAGAACAGCGCCGAGGACCGCCGCCTGACCGCGCGACTGTATGGTGGCGACATCGAGACGCGCATCCAGCAGGAGATCATCCTTGGCATCGGCGGCGTCCGCGCCCTGCGCGCCCTCGGCAAGGAACCCACCGTCTTCCACATGAACGAGGGGCACAGCGTGTTCCTCGGGCTGGAGCGCCTGCGCGAGTTCGTCCAGGACGAGGGGCTGAACTTCGCAGAGGCCCTGGAGGTCGTGCGCACCTCGTCGCTCTTCACGACGCACACGCCCGTCCCAGCCGGCAATGACGTGTTCGGGATCGAGCTGATCGACAAGTACTTCTCGCGCTACTACGGAGCCCTCGGCATCAGCCGCACGGACTTCCTGGAGCTCGGCCTGGACCGCACCGCCGACAACAGGGAGGTGTTCTCCCTCACCGCGCTCGGGCTGCGGCTTTGCAGCATGGCCAACGGCGTGAGCGAGATCCACGGCCACGTCGCGCGCAAGATGTGGGCGCACCTCTACCGCGACATCCCCGCCGCCGAGGCGCCCATCGGCCACATCACCAACGGCGTCCACACCCTGTCATGGATGAGCTTCGAGATGCAGGGGCTCGTCGACCGCTACTTCCCGAAGGACTGGCGCGCCCGCGTCATGGAGCCGGAACTCTGGAAGAAGATCGACACGATCCCGGACGAGGAACTCTGGGAGATCATGAAGACGCTGAAGCTGGAGCTGGTGAAGTTCATCCACCTGGTGCTCAGCAAGCAGCACAAGCGCTTCGGCGAGACGCCGGAGAAGCTGCGCGAGATCGAGGACGTCTTCACGACGGACGCGCTGACGATTGGCTTCGCGCGGCGGTTTGCCACCTACAAGCGCGCGACGCTCATCTTCCGCGACCCCGCGCGCCTGGCACGCATCCTGAACAACCCCAACCGCCCCGTCCAGATCGTCTTCGCCGGCAAGGCCCACCCCGCCGACAAGCATGGGCAGGAGTTCATCCGCCAGATCCAGCTCTACTCACGCCAGCCCGAGTTCAAGAACAAGGTCGTGTTCATCGAGAACTACGACATCAACGTCTGCCGCCGCCTCACAAGCGGCGTGGACGTCTGGCTGAACAACCCCATGCCGCCGCAGGAGGCCTCCGGCACCTCCGGCATGAAGGTGCCCCTCAACGGCGGCCTCAACGTCTCCGTCCTCGACGGGTGGTGGGCGGAGGCCTTCCGTGAGAACGCCATGTGCGGCTGGGCCATCGGCGAGGACAAGGTTCAGGAAACCCAGGCCATGCAGGACGCCGTGGATGCCGAGTCCATCTACCGCATCCTGGAGGAGGAGGTGGTCCCGGTCTTCTTCGACCGCGACGAGAGCGGGATTCCCCGCAAGTGGCTGGAGCGCACTCGTGAGGCGATGAAGGTAATCGCGCCGCTCTTCAGCACCGACCGGATGGTCTCCGACTACGCCGAGCGCTTCTACCTTCCGGGGAGCAAGCGCCTCAAGGCCCTCTCCGCGCACAAGTTCCAGCGTGCCAAGGCGCTCGCCGACTGGAAGATGGGCATGCGCATCAACTGGCCCATGGTCCGCGCGCGCGGGACCGCGTGCAGCGTCACCGGGCGCACCGTCCACGTCCGCGAGGCCATCGAGGTCACCGCCGAGGTCGAACTCGGACGCATCTCACCCGAGGAGGTCTCCGTCGAAATCTACGTCGAGAGCCTCAACCGAAACGGCGGCTTCCAGCAGGAGATTGTCCGCATCCCCATGACCCTGACGGGCCGGGACGAGGAAACCAAGGCGCACATCTACAAGGGCAGCCTCGAGGAAATCGACACGGGCGAGTTCGGCTACACGGTTCGCGTGCTGCCCAGGCATCCCGATCTCGTGAATCCCGTGGAGCTGGGCCTGGTGCGCTGGGCATAGGCAACAGGTGGGCGCCGGGGACCGGAGCGAGAGTCGACGCCAGAACCCGCGCTGCGCGGGCCACGGGCCCAGGGAGCGCCGTTCGTCCCCGGCGCCGGCCTCCGGTCCCCGACCTCCGGCCCCTGCTTTTGTGCTTTCCGCGCGGGGGAGGGCGTGGTTCAAATCCATCCATCATGGACGCCGTGCAGCGATACACTGACACCGTCATCATCGGCGCGCGGCCGGAGGAGATCTTCGAGTTCTACACGGACCTCGATCAGCTTCTGCGGATGCTGAGCCCGAGCCTGCTCGTTAAGGTGCTGCGCGCGGACAGTCCGCTGCGGCTGGGGGCACGGGTCGAGTTCGAGGTCGGGCCGAAAAACCTGCCCCTTTCCGTGAAATGGACGTCCGAAATCACGGAGTTCAAGTACCCCTTCGCGTTTGAGGACCGGCAGGTCTCCGGCCCCTTCTCGCGATGGGTCCACCGCCACGAGTTCCAGCCCCTGCCGGACGGCACGACCGCCGTGACGGACATCATCGAGGTTGGCTCCGCCAAGGGCATCCTCGGCCAGGCCATCAACTCGGTGCTTCTCGGAAAGAACATCGCCGAACTGTTCACCTACCGCAAACGCGTCCTCGAGGAGAAGTTCGGGCCTATCCGGGCCTAGGGCGCCCGGGGTCCGGTTCTTGCCTCAACTTCGCAGTACTCGACGCCCACCCAACCAAGAATTCCAGCAATCGAGAGAATACACCATGTCAGAATCCCCGTCCGAACAGGCCCCAGACTCAACGCAGGCCACGACCCCCACCCCCGCCCCGACTCCGAAGGGTGGCGGACTCAAGAAGGTCGCCAAGGGCCTTGGCATCGCCGCGGTCGTCGTCCTGCTCATCGGTCGCGCCGCGCTGCCCGGCATCATCAAGGGACAGATCGAAACCAAGGGCACGGCTGCGCTGGGCGTTCCCGTCACTCTCGATGACGTGTCGCTCTCGATCACCGGGGGAAAGGTGAAGCTGTCGCAATTCGCCATCGCCCAGCCTGACGGTTTCGGCACCGGGGCGTTCTTCTCCGCGGACGAGCTGGCCGTCGAAGTCTCGATCCGCTCCCTCATGGGGGACGTCATCGAGGTCGAGGAGATCAGCGCCGTGAAGC
>CAZUCD010000058.1:0-9359 GCA_964618855.1 uncultured Candidatus Sumerlaeota bacterium | reverse complement strand
CGCCCTGCCACCGGAAGCGTTACAGAGTGCCGTGGCCAACGCCGAGAAGTCCGCAGGCGGCAAGGGCAAGGACGGGTCGGCCGACGGCTCCTCCGGGGAGGCCAAGGCGAAGGG
This sequence comes from uncultured Candidatus Sumerlaeota bacterium, assembly GCA_964618855.1. Taxonomy (GTDB): domain Bacteria; phylum Sumerlaeota; class Sumerlaeia; order SLMS01; family JANRJK01; genus CAZUCD01. Next base: position 9,245 of record CAZUCD010000058.1, on the reverse strand, counting down.
GGTCATGCTCGGGGAGCTGGACGTAAAGGACTTCGCGCTTGTGCTCCGCGGCCAGGGGGAAGAGTCGGTCACCATTAGGTTCGAACGCTACAAGCTGGAGAACGTCGAGTTCGTCCCGGGATCGACCGAGGAGAAGCCGTTCGAGTCGAAGCTGAAGGGTTTCGCCATCGAAGGCCCCGGGAAGGGCTTTTCCGCCCAGGGCCCGATCAGCGTTGAGGCGCTGAAGATCGAGGCAGACCTGAACTCGTTGATCTCAAAGAAGCCGAGAATCAAGAAGGTCGAGCTGACCGGGCCAACGATCCGCGCGGAAAGGAACGCCGCGGGCCAGGTCAACTACATGGAAGTCGCGCGCATCGCGCAGTCCTTCGCCCCGGCAGCGGGGGAACCAGGGGGCACTCCCTCGGCCACGGAACCGGCTGGTCAAGGGGGCGGCGATGGCAAGTCGGAGTCGGCCCCACCGCAGGATGTCGCCATCGACGAGGTTTTGGTCCACAACGTGGACGTGTCGCTCACGGACGCACAGAAGGGTACGCTCTCCTACCGGCAGGCGGAGTTCGCGCTGCGTGGCATCCGCATCTCCCCCGATGCGACCCCGGCGCCGTTCACGATGGAAGCCTCCGGCATCGAGGTGGCCGGGCCCGGCAAGGGCTTCGCCACGCAGAAGCCGTTCGAGCTCGAGCGCTTCGCCCTCGCCGCTGACATGAACTCGTGCATGGCGGAGAACCCCGTGATCACCTCGATCCAGATAACGAAGCCGATCATCCGCCAGGAGGAGAACGCCGAGGGTGCCAAGAACTTCGACGCGCTGACGGACGTGGGCCTCGCCTTTGCCCCGCCCCCGACGGACGAGGCGGGGTCCGGCACCGGCACGCAGGGCTCCGGAGGTGAGGGGAAGGGCGGCGGCTCCGAAAGCCCGGCGCCCTACCGGCTTGACTCGTTCGAGCTCTCGGGTGGCGTCTTCGAAATGATGATGCCCGGTGGTCCCGAGGGCACCGAGACGTTCCGCATCACGGGCATCGGACTGGACATGCGCGACCTCGCGTCGCCGGCGCCCAAGGACAAGCCCGGGCAGATGACCCTGCGCATGAATCCCCTCGCCGAGGACTCCAGGCTCGCGGTCAAGCTCCTCGGCAACGTCGGCACGCACGTCATCGAGGAGAGGGACATTACCTACACGGTCGACCTGAAGAATTTTCCGCTCGATACCGTCTCGCGCCTGAAGCCGGGTGAACAGGGTTTCAAGTCCGGCCGACTGGACACGATCGTGGAAGGGTCCTTGAAGCAGTCGAAGATCGATTCGAGGATCGAACTGGTGGGACGCGACCTTGCGCTCGAGTCCGGGAAGTCGGGCCGGGGCGGAAAGAAGAGCGGCGGCCTCCTCGGCGGACTTTCGATGGGCATGCTCAACTCGGCGATCGACACTCTGCAGAAGCCGGGCACGAAGGAGACAGTGCCCATCCGCTTCAAGTTGAGCATGGACTACCGCTGGATGTCGCCCGAGGAGCGCCGCACGGCGATCCGCAAGGCGATCCAGGACGGGATCATGGACGCCATCGCCAACTCGGCTGGACTCAAGGCCGAGGCGCTGGCGAAGGGCGTGGGCGATGCCGTGAAGGACGCCGGCGGCATCGCAAGCGATGCGGTCAAGGGCGCGGGAGGCGTCGTCAAGGACGCGGGGAGCGCCGCGGGCAGCGCGGTCAAGGGAGTCGGCGACGCCGTCGGCGGACTCTTTGGCGGCGGGAAAAAGGAAGAGAAGAAGCCGTAGGGGGGGAATGTTCCGGGTGAAGGGTTTGGGGAATCGGTCCCAGACCTTTCGACCTTTCGACCTCTCGACTTTCAAGCCCTCCTCGCCGCAGCGGCCTGGCCGAGCAGTCCCTGCGGCCGGAAGACAAGCACGAGGATCATGAAGACGTAGGCGATCCCGAGCCGCCATTCGCTGATGCCGGCGAGCAGGTTCCAGTCCTTCACGCCCGAAAACACCGGGAGCGTTGCGAGCCACTTCACGAAGGGCCATGTGGCCGTGGACTCGAAGAGGGGCACGAAATTGTAGATCACGCCGATCAGCATCCCGCCCAGCATCGCGCCCCGGATGTTGCCGATCCCACCCAGAACCGCCGAACTGAACGCCAGGATCCCGACTATGTACCCCATCGTCGGATTGATGGGGGCGTACTTGATGACATAGAATGGGGTCGCGATGGCGGCGAGCATCGACCCGAGCGCGAACGTGATTGCGACCGTCCTGTTGACGTCGATTCCCACGAGGCGCGCCATGCGCTGGTCCAGCGCGCACGCCCTCATGGCCGTGCCCGTCTTCGTCCGGTGGATGAAGGCGGTGATTGCCGTCATCATGACGACGCTGAGGGCGAGGATGATGAGGTCGACCACCTGCATCGACACGGTCTCGGGGTCGCCCGAGGAATCGCGGCCGACGGGGATCACAAGGGCGCGCGTCTCGACCAGAGTGTTCCACACGCCGACGGGTTCCGGGGCGTCCCAATCCGGGTAGTACGGCTGGAGAATCTCCGGCAGGCGCTCGTCCGGAATCCTGAAGTCGCTCGTGCCGAAGATCATCTGGGCGAGGTTCATCAGGAACAACGACACGCCAATGGCCGTGATGAGGGGGATGAGCCGCGGGGCCCCCCGCAGGGGCCGGTAGGCAACCCGGTCGATCGTCACGCCGATCGCGGGCGTCACGAGCGCCGAGATCACGACCGCGGCCCAGAACGGAACCGGGGCCCTGAACAGCATGTTCAGCGCAATCGCGCCGACGGCGCCACCCGCCCCCGCGATGGCCACGCGCGCGCCGCGCGAGTGCACCGCGTTCTCCGTCGCCACCCACAGCGCAACCGTCATGCAGAACGCCATGATGCCGGTAAGGAGCAGGATCGACCGCTCCCATGCTCCCCCCCCAAAGTCGATGGGCACGACGAGCGCCAGCGTCAGGAAAGCGCTGAACATGAAGACCTCGCCGTGCGCGAAGTTGATCAGAAGGATGATCCCGTAGACCATCGAGTAGCCCATCGCGATCATGGCGATGATGCCGCCCTGCGGGATGCCGAGCAGGAAGTATGTGAGGAAGTTTGCCAGTCCCGCATTGTAGACGAGGAATGCGACCGCGAAAATGAGTAAGCCCCACGGGGCAAGCGCGCGGAGGCGCTGTCCCATGGGGCTCGGATTGTTCGCGTCGGCTGCGGGGGGCGCCGTCGCCGTCATCCCTCGGGGAGCTGCTTCTCGGAGAGCTGGAACCTGCCGTCCTTCACCTGCGCGAAGAGGACGCGCTTCACCGTGTCGCCCTCCTCGTTGAAGTACGTCTTGCCGGTGACGCCCGGGAAGGCGTTCTCGATGGAGTTCATGGCTGCGATGCCGTCGCGGATGGCCTTGCGGTCGGCGCTCTTCTGGTTCTCGGCCGCCTGCGCCGCGATCATGATCGCGTCGTAGGCGAGCGCGGCCCACGCGTTGCCGTCCTCGCCCTGCATGGCCTTGATGTCGTCGCGGAGCTTGGCCGCCTTCTCGCCTGCGCCCTCGACCACGAACGGCGCGCTGGCGTAGTACCCCTCGGCCGCCTTGCCGCCAACCTTGGCGAGCTCGTCGTCGAACATCCCGTCGCCTCCGACCAGCGCCGAGCGAATGCCCAGCTCGCGGGCCTGGCGCGCGATGTTCCCACCGGACTTGTACAGGCCGCACGTCACGATCACCTCGGGCTTGGCGGCCTTGATCTGCTGGAGCAGCGGCCGGAAGTCCGTCGCCTCCGACTCGTAGGATACGTCGTTCAGGATCTCGATCCCGAGTTCCTTCGCCTTAACGAGGAAGTCGTCGCGAAGGCCCTTGCCGTACGTGTCGTTCTCGTAGAGGACGGACACCTTCTTCGCGCCCAGCGCCTGGTTCACGAAGTTGGCCAGTGCGTAGCCCTGGTCGCGGTCGTTGAAGATGTTGCGGAAGATCCAGTCGGAGTTCTTCGTGATCTCGACATTGGTCGAGGCGGGGGAGAACATCACGAGCCCTGCGCGCGTGTAGACCGACTTGGCGGCCGACGAACAATCGGAGTTGAAGTGCCCGATGACGGCCGCGATGGAGGTGTCGCCGGCGAAGGACTGCGCCACAATGGCCGCGTCATTGGCCTGCGAGGCATCGTCCTTGATCAGGACCTTGAACGGACGGCCAAGGAGTCCGCCGCGGGCGTTGATCTCCTTCTCGGCCAGGAGGGCGCCGAAGCGCACCTGCTTGCCGAATGCGGCGCTGCGCCCGGTAAGCGGGGCGCCGACGCCAAACACGATCGCGTCGCCGGCGGGTTTGCCACCTTCCTGGGCGATGGCTGGGCCCTGGAACAGCATCGCCAGCGCCATCAGGAGTGCGAGGAATGGCAGGGTGCGTGCGGAAAGGACGGACTTCATCAACGTTGTCTCCTCTGGAATGAGGCAACTCTGGCGATGGGTGACTACGGTTCGTCGCTTGGAGTTCCCGACCCTAACCGCTGGCCGGGAGGGGTCAAGCGCGGCCTCAGAATCCACCACGAAGGATGCCCCTGTTGAAGAAATGGCCACTCCGACGGCGTATAGGTTTGGTGAATGGAGTCCCGGCTCGAATTTGGCATCCGGGAAACTCCAACCGATTCGGGCTTGCAGACACCATAAACCGAGTCCCCCAATATTGGGTACGAAGGTTCCGATGATGCGAAAAGAACCCTGCCTGCGCCATTTGCTTGTTTGCGCCTTCGCGGCGGCCCTGGGTCTCGGTTTTGCCGGCCCGGATTCCCCCGTGCCGGAGGATGCCGTGCCCGCGCCATCCGCCTCGGACTCGAGCGGCACCCCCGTCCGGATGGCCAATCCCCGGGCCCCTCGCCCCAGGTCGTCGACGCCCCCCGCCACCGAGAAGGACATCGATGGCGACGGCTACGCGGACGCGGGGGACAACTGCCCCGGCGTGCCGAACTCCACCCAGCGCGACCTCGACGGCGACGGCATTGGCGACGCCTGCGATGACGACATCGACGGCGACGGCATCGCCAACGCCATCGACAGTTGCCCACAGATCCCCAATTGCACCCAGCGCGACATGGACGGCGATGGCATCGGCGATGTCTGCGACGCGGATGCCGACGGGGACTCCATCGCAAACTGGGACGACCCGTTTCCCTTCGATCCCAGGTCCTCCTCCGCGATCACGGCCAGCACCGGCCGAGCCAAGCACATGATTGACCAGGCACTGATGAAGTCCATCCTGACCCGGGTCATGACAACGGAGAGCTGGAGCCAGGCGCCCCCGCCGCGCAGTGCCGCGATCAAGCCGTCCAAGCGGACCGAGGCGGACACCGCCGGACCGGCCCCCCTTCGCAAACGGAGCGGGTCGGGAACCGCGAGGACTGTCGCCAAGGCACCGAGCAACTCACGCGAGGCGGACGAGACTCCCACCTCCGACGCTTCGACCGGGGAGGAGTGGGAAGCCGCCCCGATGGGCAGCCTTCGACCCGGCGCCTTCTCGCAACCAGACGATCTGCTGGATGAACTTTGACGAGTCGTCGGCGGTCTGAAGGTTCTCCAGCGCAAAAACTAGCCTGAAATAGCCCGTCCGCCAAGCGGACGGGCCTCTTGTTTCTATTAACCCGAATAAAATCAGGCATTTGTGCATCGCCAGGGGACGTGGCATCAAGGTCCCTGTGGCTCTATTACGCACATCATCTTGGTCCCGCCGCGCCTTCCAAGAAAAAATCAAAAATTGGGCTTGAATTATTCCACCGATTCTTGTTCCCTCACGCGTCCTCTTCCGGACAGACGATGAATCAGCGGATCATCCACCACGACGGATAGCCGCGATTCCATACCCCCCCTAGGACGGCGACCTCATGTCCCTTCGCACCCGCGTTCTGGCCTCGGCTGCAGCACTCCTCGCACTGGCATCTGGTGCCGGCGCCTTCAACGACTCCGCGATTCTGGAATCTGCGACTACGGTGCAGAAGGACCGAGCCGGTGCCGTGGTCGGCGTGCTCGCCGCGAAGGCCCCCGGGGCATTCAGCGAAGAAGCCTATTACCTCGAAATGAAGTCCAAGTACGATTCGCTCTCCCAGGACTGGGCCGCCATCCGCCCGGAGAACTTCGTCTCCGTCAACGTATCCGATGCGGACTGGAACGCCAATGGCACCTCCGAGTGCACGACCTGCGGGACGAGCCGAAAGCTTCTGGTGGGCGTGAACAAGCCCTCGGGCCATGCGCTCGACCTTGCCGCCGCCGCGGGTGCCACGGTCGGGAGCGACTTCGCACGGGGCTGGGTCAACGCGAACGCCGACGGGGACCTGCTCTGGACGGGCGTTTACACGTCGCCCAACGCGGCCGCGCTTCGGCTGCACTTCACGGGGTTCGATCTTCCCGCAGGATCGGAGCTTTACATCTACAACGGAACCGGCGAGGTGTTCGGGCCATACACGGATCTCGGTCCCAACGCGGATCGCGACTTCTGGACGAACACGATCACGGGCGAGAAGCTCTACCTCGAGGTGCGGGTGCCGAAGGGGGCGCTCGACGCGACGCTCGCCGGCAAGGGCTTCACCGTTGCGGAGATCGCCCACATGGGGCCGCAACTCCTGACGGCCTTCCTGCCCGAGATGGCCGCCGGCGGAACGACCGAGGATGCGAAGGCGCTGTGCTCCTACAACGCGACATGCGTGCAGGACGCCTCGTGCTACACGACTTCCACGTGGGGCCAAATCGACAGCGTTCGCCTCGCGGTCGCTCACATGCTCTACCGCTCCGGCGCGTTCCAGTACATCTGCTCCGGTGGCCTCGTGAACGACACGGTCTCGACGAGCTGGATCCCGTACTTCCTGACCGCGAACCACTGCATCAGCAAGAGCACCGAGGCCAGCAGCCTGGAGTGCTACTGGCGCTACCGCACGACGAGCTGTGGCGGAGCCTGCACGAACCCCTACGGCGTCGTGCCGCGCACGCTGGGCGCCACGATCAAGAAGACCAACAAGACATCGGACTACACGCTCCTGCAGCTCAGCCAGAATCCCCCCTCGGGGAGCGTCTTCCTCGGCTGGACGGCGACGGCCGTTGCCAACACGTCGGGAACGGTGTTGTACCGCATCAGCCACCCCAAGGGCGCGCCGCAGGCGTTCTCGCGCCACACGGTCAGCACGACCGCCGGGACGTGCACGTCGTGGCCGCGTGGAAACTGGATCTACTCCAAGGACTCGATCGGCGCGACAGAGGGCGGATCGAGCGGCTCGCCCGTCATGAACGCGAGCGCGCAGATCGTGGGGCAGCTCTCCGGCGGGTGCGGAACGCAGACGAGCAACGTCTGCAACACGACGGCCAATGCGACGGTGGACGGCGCGTTCGCGGCGTACTTCACCGCGGTCAAGCCGTGGCTGAACCCCTGACCCCGTTCAGGTCCTGATGCGACTCAGCGGGGGGCGCCACTCGGCGCCCCCCGACCCATTTCAAGCAGGCGGCTGAATGATCGCGCAGACTGCCCCCGCCGGATCCTGGATGATGCACATCCGGCCCCACGGCCCCATCGCGCGGACGGGGGTGAGGCACTTGCCCCCGCGGCGCTCGGTCTCCGCCATGCTCGCGTCCAAATCCCCCACGGTCACGTACATCAGCCACTGGGCAGGCAAGCCAGCGTTCACCCCGCGCGCATGGCAGATGCCTGCCACGGGTTCAGAGCCACCCGGCGGAATCATCGAGTGGTCGCTGTATCCCCCCATGTCGCAGGGTTCACTACGCCACCCGACGACGGCCTCATAGAACGCCCGCACTTCCTCGCCGTTGGGCACCGTCAGGTCTGTCCAGCCAATCTTCCCGATTCCTGACATGGGGGCTCCTGTCCGGGGCGTCAGCCCTCGTCGTCGAAGGGTGAGGGTGTCCGAACCGGCGTCGGGGTCGGGATCGGGGTCGCGGAGCCCGCGCCGGCCGGGGCGGGCGCCTTGGCCGCCGGCGTTGTCGAAGGCGAAGTCGTCCCGCCGAGGATGGACGCAGCCGCCGGGGTGGGCGTTGGAGTTGCGGCGGGGCGCGGGGTTTGCGCCGGGGACGGAGCCGGCGTGGCAGCAGGCGTTGGCTTGACGTCCAACCTCTGCAGTTCCTCGTCCACGCGCCGCCGGAGCTCCCCCCCGTTCGGTTCGAGGGAGGAGAGGTCCCACCCCCGCACATCGAGGAGTTCCTGTTTCCAGTCGATCCCGGGCGCGAGGTCATCGACGTACGCGGCAAGGCGCGCCGATGCCACCGTGTAGGCAGGGTCGGACCAAACCTGGACCCTCGTCACGCCGATCCTGCGCTCCAGGTCCTCCACGCGCGCCTGCAGGCCGAGGCTGGCGATCCGCTTGTCCAGGAACTCCGTCCTGAAGGGGTCGCGCGAGGGCAGCTCGAGAAGCTTCGCATACACGGCAAGCCTCAGCACGAGCCTTGCCGCGAGGTCACGGCGCGGAGGCTCGAGCGCAAGGAGTGCTTCGACGCGCGTGCGGTCGATGGCGACGAAGGACGACTGCACTTCCTCGCGCGAGATCATGTCGGGAACGCGGGTCAGCTTCTCGAAGTAGACGGCGAGGCGGAGTGCGTTGCGGGCGGAGGCCGGCGTGGTCAGGCGTGCCGCATACAACGGGAACAGCTCGGCGATGGTCTGTGGGTTGTTGGGATGTCCCTCGCCCAGGGCGCGGGTTTGCAGTTCCAGCGCACGGCGGTAGAAGAGTTCCGCCGCCTCGCGGTTGCCGAGGTCGCGCGACAGGAACCCAAGGTTGTTGAAACTGTAGGCGAGGTCGGGGTGGTCGGGCCCCAGCGCCTTCTGGCGCAGGGTGAGGGCGCGGCGCCAGAGCTCCCCCGCCTCGGCCACGCGGCCCTCCTGGTGCTTCACGAACCCGAGGTTGTTGAGCGTCGGCGCGAGGTCCGGGCTCTCGGGGCCTGCGATCTTCTCGATGATCGCGAGCGCGCGCCGCAGGAGCGGCTCGGCCTCCGTGGTGCGGCCATCCTTGAGGCAGATGTCCGCCACGGCGGTGAGCTTCGGCACGAGGGCGGGATCGTCCGCCCCCTTGGCGCGTTCCTCCGCCTCGAGTTGCCGCCGCAGCAGCGGCTCCGCCTCCGCGAGGCGTTTCTGCCGGATCATCATGGAGGCCAGCGCCTCGACGAGCGGCATGGTCTGCGGGGCGTCCGGTCCGTTGATCTTCTCTCGGATCATGAGGGCGCGCCGGAACAGGGCCTCCGCGTCGTCCACGCGGTCCTCGGAGGCGAGGAGCCCCGCGAAGGCGTTGCGCC
>CAZUCD010000057.1:0-22143 GCA_964618855.1 uncultured Candidatus Sumerlaeota bacterium | reverse complement strand
ATACTCGGGACGTTCGAATTCTCGGAGCTGCGGCAGACCCTCCTGACGCCGAGGGAGCTGGTCCAGGGGATCCTCATCGCGCCGTTGGGGCTCTCGGTCTGCATGTTCACGTTCGCGCTGCTGGTCCAGAGCGGCCTCGTGATGTACAACTTCATCGACCGCATTGGGTACGTGCCGCGCGACGTGCTGATGCAGTCGGTGGCGGGTTCCGCGATGATCTGGCTGCTCGGGGTGACGCTCGCGACGTACTCGTCGCTGGTGACGCTTCGGATCCACCTGCTCTACAAGTCGAAGATCGTGGCGCAGGCGCGGACGCTGAGCCGGCTGCCGCTCGCGATGAGCCTGTGCCTGGCGGCGCTGCCGCTCCTCTCCGTCGCCGTGGCGGCGTACGTGCCGAGGCTATCGTTCGAGGTGCCGATCATCGGGCTGGCGCTCTACGTGTTCTTCCGGATGGTGCACATCATCCTGCGCGAGAGCCGCGTCCACGCCGCGAAGGTCGTCGAGGAGGTGGACGACTGGTGGTGCTGCCGCGAGGGCGAGCCGAAGCTGGACGAGGAGCTGGAGGCGATGGTGCCGGACCGGCTCCGCAACGCGTTCTTCGCCAGGGCGGACTGAGCGGGGCGCGGGCCTAGCTGCTCCTCGGCGTCGGCCGCAGGAGCAGGCTGCGCTCGAACGCGCGCAGTAGCAGCACGACGGCCACGATCGAGGCCACCCCCGCGGGGAGGATCACGCCCGCCATCGCGAAAGACTTCGTGAATGAAAGGACCGTCATCGCGGCCAGGAAGAAGCCCAGGACCAGGGTTTCCGACTTCTCGAGGAAGCGCCCGCCGCCGAGGACCAGGCCCGCCGCCGTGCGGCCCACCACGGCTCCGAGGATCAGGGGCGGCAGCGCCGCGCTCGCCGCGTCCTTCAGCTCGGGCCGGAACGCCCAACCCGCCCCCGCCAGCAGCACCGCCGTCACCCCCGCCAGCATCGGGAGCAGGCTGGTCAGCTCGATGATGCTGACCACGAGGAACACCCACGCCGCCGTGAGCACGATCGACACCGCGGGGCCGAAGAAGACGAAGGGGCCGAGCCCGAAGAAGTCGCTGAAGGGGATGACGACTCCCGCGACGGTCGCGATGGCTGTCGCCGCCGCGAGCGCAGCAAGGTGCCGTTCCGAGCGAGGCCCCGCCATGTCCGACGCGAGCCCCGCCAGGAGCATCAGCGTGCCGCCAGACGTCATGGCGATGAGCTTGCGGATGACGGTTTCGGTCCCCGCCCCGCGCAGCCCGAGTATCAGCGCGCCGACGACGAGCGCGATGGCGAGGGCCGGTCGAGGTACGCGCCGGGGCATCGGGGAGTCCGCATCCGCGTCGCGGCGCCCCGCGCGCGCCATCGCGAGGCAGAGCACCTCCGCGGCCACGGCCGCGCCCAGCCCAACCCACAGGGACTCGCGCTCGAGGGCGGCGAAGCTCACGCGCCCGCCCCCCGCCGCCGCAGCGGCTCAGTCGCCACAACCCACGCGCACCTCAGCCAGACCATCAGTGCGGTCGTGGCATCGAGGAACATGATCTCGCGGCTGTAGTGCTTCTTGTAGAACCGGTACATGGAGCGGTGGCGCTCGATGACGGGCTTGAGAGCCGCGCGGCGCGTCGACTGCCCGATCAGGTGCACCACGCAGGCCTGCGGCATGTAAGTCACGCGCCAGCCCGCCTGCCACACCCGGTAGCAGAAGTCCACGTCCTCCGAGTACATGAAGAAGCGCTCGTCGAGGCCGCCGATCCCGTCGAGGACCTCGCGCCGCACGAGCAGGCACGCGCCGGAAACCCAGTCCACGTCCGCCATCTCGTCGCGCGGCAGGTCGGTCAGCAGGTACGCCTTCGAGAACTTGTTCCCCGGCATCAGCCGCGTGAGGATGGAGTTCCGGTTGAAGAGCGCCTGCTGGAAGCTCGGGAAGCGGCGGCATGAGAGCTGGAGCGAGCCGTCGGCATTGAGGAGCCGCAGCCCGGCGGCGCCGATCGAAGGGTCCGCGTCCATCGCGCGCACGGCCTGGGCGAAGGCGCCGGCGTGCACGACGGTGTCGTTGTTGAGCAGGAGGATGTGCCGGCCCGTGGCGCGCGCGATGCCCACGTTGTTGCCCCGCGTGAAGCCGAGGTTCTCCGTGTTCGCGATCAGGATGGCCGCGGGGAACTCCGCGCGGACCATCGCGACGCTGTCGTCCGCGCTGGCATTGTCCACGACGATGGTCTCCATGCGGAGGCCAGGCGCGGCGTCCTCCAAGGACCGCAGGCAGTCGCGCAGGAGGTCGCGGCAGTTGTAGTTGAGCACGATGACGGAGAGGTCCGGGGCGTCGGGCGCGGGTTGGGCGGGACCGGCATGCGCCGTCCGCGGAAGCGGGCGGTCGGGGAACGCCCAGTGCAGGCCCTGCTGGCGCGTCTTCCACCAGAAGCGTATGCCCGACTTGATGTGCTCCTTGGCCATCTTGTTCCAGCCGCGCGCGCTCATGCGCTGGACCTTGTGGATGATGCGCGCGTCGGGGCAGAAGGCGATGCGCCAGCCGAGGCGCTTCGCGCGCCAGCACCAGTCCACGTCCTCGAACCCGAAGTAATAGTTGTCGTCGAAGAGGCCCACCTCGCGGATCGTGGCGGCGCGCATGCAGAAGCACGCGCCCGCCATCCAGTCCCCATCGAACGGCCGCGTGTGGTCCTTGTCCTTCATCAGGTGGCGGCGGTTCCACGGGTTCTCGGGCCAGATGCGCTCGAGGGGGCTCCTGCGGGCGACGACGGTGGCGAGGTCGTAGAAGCGCTTCACGTTGTACTCGAAAGTGCCGTCGGGGCGCGTGGTGTGGCCGCCGCAACCGCCGATGCGCGGGTTTGCATCCATGAACCGGACAAGCGCATCCAGGCAGCCGTCGATCAGCTCCGTGTCCGCATCCAGCATCAGGACGAGCCGGCCGCGCGACTCGCGGATGCCCTGGTTGCGCATCACGGCGATGCCGAAGGTGTCGTATGGAATCAGGCGGACCCACGGGTGGTTTTCAGCAACGAGTTCCTCGACCCCATCCCCGGAGGGCTTGTTGACGAGGACAACCTCGACGAGGGCGTCGTGCCGGTGCGCCTCGATGCTGGGCAGCACCTGGCGCACGTCGTGCCCCATGCGCCAGTTGATGATCACGATGGAGAGGTCCGGCGTGCGCGCATCACCCGCCGCCACGATGTTCCGCGGAACGCCTGTCATCCGAGCTCGTCCCCCCGTCCGCCGGAGAAGACCTCGGAGCGCTCCGCAACCAGGAGCCTCAGCACCGCGGGCAGGAGCACGAGCGCGGACAGCAGCGTGCTCAGGATGCCGAAGAGGATCAGGATGCCGATCTCGCGCAGGCTGCGGAACTGCGCCGTCGCCAGCGACGCGAAACCGAAGCACGTCGAAAGGCTGGAAAGGACGATGGCGCGGCCCGTGCGCTCGATCGGAATGCGCAGGTCGTGCCCGCCAAGCTCTCGGAACCGGTGGAGCAGGTGGAAACCCGCGTCGATGCCGATGCCGATGACGATGGGGAAGGCGATCACGTTGAGGTAGTTGAGCTTGATGGACACGGCCTCCGCCAGCCCGAGCGTGCACAGGGTCCCCACGCACACCGGAAGCGCGGACAGGGCCGCCTCGCGCACGCTCCGGAAGTAGAGCAGGAGGAAGAGCGCAAGCGCCCCGACCGACAGCACGGCGATCAGCGCAAGGTCGCGCAGCACCGTGCGCTGCAGCTCCTCCCAGATGACCGCGAGCCCCGTGAGTTCCAGCGGATGCGACAGGTCCTCGGTCAGGCCATCGACGAAGCCGTCCGGCACGCCCGATTCCCACTCCCCCTTCTGCGGGTAGATCTGCGTGGCGACGCGGTAGCGGCCCTCGCGGGTGCGGTGGACGACGTAGCTCTGGACGAGCGCCTCGAAGGTCGAGTCCGCCACGTTGGCGAAGGAAACGATGGGTGCCTTCGAGTCGGTGAGCCTGCGGGCGATGACCTGGAGTTCGCGCATCCGGGCGATGAACGGCGCGAACGGCGCCGGGTCGAGTCCCTGCTCACGCGCGATGCGGTCGAGCTCCGATTCGAGCTGTCCGACGCCGAAGGCCCCCATGCGCGCGAGGCTGCGTTCCTGTGTCCGGGGCGATGGGAACACGGTGCGCAGCGAGTCGATGGCCAGGATCGGGTAGGCCGTGCGGAGGGCGACCAGGTTGCGGTAGACGCGGTCGTTCTCCTCAAGCGCCTCATCAAGGGTGCCACCCTCGGAGATCGCGATGAGCTGGCTGCCCGGGCTCTGGAACTTGGACTCGATGCGCTCGCGGAGCTGCTCGTATGCGCGGCTGCCCTGCCGCAGGTTGCGGAAGGAGGAGTCGAACTCGATGGAGCGGGCGTAGAGCGCGAGGAACGACGCTATGGTGAGCGACCCGAGGAGCGTGATGCGGGGGTAGGCGGTCACGAGGAAGCGCGCGCGGCGCAGGCCGAAGTCCGGGAGCGGCCTTCGGTTCACCAGCGCGAGCTCCATCCGACCGAGCGCGCGCAGCAGGCCCGGCATCAGCAGCCACGACGCCAGCAGGCTCATCAGCGTCCCCATGCCGAGGACCATGCCGAGTTCCCGGAACCCGAGGAAGGACGTGGCCGTCATGGCGAAGAACGCGAGCGCCGTCGTCATGGTGGCGGCGGCGTTGCTGGCGCTCGTGGCCGAGAGGGACGTGATCACGGCGTCGTTGAGCTGCGCCCCGTGGCGCACCTCCTCCAGGAAGCGGTTGTAGATGTGCACAGAGTAGTCCACCCCCAGTCCGATCAGGATGGCGGCGAAGGTGGCCGTGACCTGCGTCAGCCTCCCGACCACGAGGGCGGTCGCGCCCATGGTCCAAAGCACGGCCAGGGCCGCGGGCAGCAGCGTGAACACGAGCGCCTCCGGCCTGCGGAAGACCGCGAGGAAGAGGACAAGGATGAGCGCGGTCGAGAGCGCGGCGGTCTGTTTTGCGTCCGCGCGTAGTTGGTCCGCCTCCGCGATCGCCTCGACCGGCGCCCCGAAGAACTCGATCCCGATCGTGCCCCGCCAATCGGGGTGCCGCTCATAGAGAGCCTCCCGCGTGCCGTCCAGGAACGCCTTCAGGTCGGCGGAGAACAGCAGGTCGGTCGATGGCTTGCGCGGCTTGAGCAGAATCAGCAGCGTGGAGCTGTCGGCCGAGAGGAAGTAGCCATTGTTGACGTTGAGCTTGAGGGGGCCGCGCAGGATTTCGCGCCGGTCGTCGAGCGTCTCCAGGATGCCGAGCGGGTCGCGAGCCACGGATTGCCGCGCGGGGGCTCCCTCGGGGAGGTTCAGGAGCGAGGCGATGGCGGCGACGCGGCGGGAGATCTCCGTCGGCTGCACTCGCCGGTCGATCTCGTTCCACTCCGCCTCGGTAAGGAGGGCCAGGATCCGCACCTGCCCCTCGACGCCGACGGCATCGAGGCGGTCGGGCTGGTAGCGCCAGGTGATGTCGGTTAGGAGCTGGCGGTCGTCGAGCGCGGCGGCAACGCGGGGCGCGGCCTCGATCAGGCGCGCGGCCTGGCCCGGCTCGGCCTCAAGCACGCAGTACATGAAGTCGAAGCCGCCAAAGTCCCGGATGGCCTCGCGCGTGGCCGCGCCCACGGGTGAGTCGCGCGGCAGGAGCGCGGTCAGGTCGGTCTCGATCGCGAGTTTCTTCTGGATGGCGGCGACCGCGCCGATGGTGAGCAGCAGCGCAAGGACGAAGCACCGGTATGGGTGCCGCGCCAGGGCGAGTGCTACGCGGGCGGAGTAGTCGCGGCTCACGCGCCCTATCGCGCGCAGCCCCCCCGCAGAGCGTCAAGCGGGGCGAGCCACCCCGCCACCTCGCGTTCCGCCCAATAGTCCGCCCGCCAGGGCCACGGGCCCCCGACGAACCCTATGTGCCCGCCGCGGCGGTGAAGGCGTGGCTCCAGCCAGCGCGAGCCGCGCGCCGCGCGGAAAGGGAACGACTCCCGCGGCACCAGCGGATCGTCCGCGGCGGAGAGCAGGAGCGTCGGCACGCGCACGTCGGGGAGGAACTGCGCGCTGCTCGACCGGTCGTAGTAGTCCCACGCATCGCGGAATCCGTGGAGTCGCGCGGTGACCTCGTGGTCGTACTCGAGGATGGTGCGGATGGAGCGGATGCGGTCCGCGTCGAGGAGGTCGGGGAACTCGCGCGCCTTGCGGAGCGCCTTGGGGATGAGGGTGGCCAGGAAGCGGCGGGAATAGAGCCCGCCGGCAGTCCGATCGAGCGCGGGCCCGGCCTGCCTGAGGACAAAGGGCGTGCAGACGAGGGCTGCTGCGGCGACGGGTGCGGTGGCGCCGGCCTCCCCGAGCCACTTGCCGAGGATGTTCGCGCCCATCGAGTAGCCGACGGCGAAGAGGGTGCGCCCGGGTTCGCGCTCCGCCAGCCGGCGCGCGACGGCGTCCAGGTCCCCGGTCGCGCCGCTGTGGTAAAGCACGCGCCCGCGTGGCATGCGCCCGTCGCACGTCCTCGCGACGAGGACGGTGGCTGCCCAGCCGCGCCGGACGCACTCCGCCAGCATCCCCGCGATGTAGTGCGAACGCTCCGAACCCTCGAGTCCATGCAGCATAAGGACGCGCGGGGCGCCCGGGTCTGCGTCGAGGTGGTGGAGCGTAAGGGAGTTGCCGTCCGGCAGGCGGAAACGCTCGCGGCGTGTCCGAACGCGTGGAAGCCTGCGCACGACGGCGCCCCAGACCGTCTGCGCATGGGCCCCGGGGAGCCACCAGGCGGGACGGAAAACAGGGACAGGAACCATTTTCGGCGGGAATGGAATCGCCTTTGGGGTCGGGTGGCCACCCTAAACACTCCGGGCCGGTCCTTACGGACCGGCCCGGAGTGCCGCGGATCGTGCCGAGTGCAGGCCTACGGTGTCATGTAGGTGATGGTGAGCCTCGGGCGGGCGGGTGAGGTCGCGCCGAAGTTGCCGGTCGCGAACGACGCCGTGTCCGAGAGGGCGTTGCCGTTGTCCTCGAGCGTGTAGTGGACCTTCATCTGCGTGGTTCCGCCCTTGTTGATGGCCATGAGGCCGGTCGGGTTGAGCAGGGCGGCGGTGTACTGGTTCGTCAAGGCTGGCAGGGTGAGGGTGGCGACCCCCTGGAACGGGGAGTAGACCTGGAAGTCCTCGGGCTGGACGACGTCGGAGGACCCGTAGCGGTAGCTGGTCGCGTCGATGAACGGGTTGCGCATGTCCACGACGAGCGGCCCGAGGGAAGCTGGCGTGCCGATGCGGGAGGTCAGGAAGAGCTGGAGCTCCGCGGAGACGATGGTGGCGTCGGCCGGGACGGACGAGGTGTCGAAGCTGAGCATGAGCTGGTGCTGCTGGCGGCTCGCGGTGTCCCCGACGGGCGTGGTGGTGGATGCCGCATCGGCCACGCCGCCGACGCCGCTGGTCCAGTGGTACTCAGTCACGCGGCCATCGTTCGCCGGTGTGGCGTATGCAACGAGCGTGAACGGCCCGGCAGCCGGGGTCGGTGGCTCTGGGTACTCGAAGCAGCTCGGCTTGTAGTACTCGACGATGAGCTCCGGGCGGACGGAGATGCCGGCCTCGCCGGAGTGGAACGAGAGCGTGTCGCGCACGCTGTCCTCGTCCGACTCGTTCTCGAACCGCACGCGGAACTGCGTGATGCCGCCCAGATTGAGGTCGGCCAGATGGGCGCCGCTGATCTCCGCGAAGGTGGTGAAGTCGTCCCCTGCAGGATAGGGGAAGGAACTCGCCACATTCAGGATGGGGGCGGCGGCGATGTCATAGTCGAGCGGGTCGATCGTTGCGGCGACGCCGATGTTCGGGTTCCCCATGTCGAGGCGGAGCGGTCCAAGGCCGGCCGGGTTGCCGAAGCCGCTCGCACGGGTCAGGCGGATGCGTGCTGCCGTGACCACGGCGCCGGGCGGCAGGGACGACGTCGGGAAGCTCAGGATCGAGCGGTAGCCCCAGTTCGTCACGTCGTCGCCGACATAGAGGGTCTGCGACTTCGTGTTCACCGGGCCCTCGATGCCGCCGACGAGGTCGGGCTCGCGCACGTAGCCATCCCCGGCCGCGCTCGAGAAGAGGCGCAGCGGGTCCTGCTTGTCCGGCACCACGGTCACGCTGAACTGGCAGGGCTCGGAGACGTTTCCCGCCTCGTCGGTCGCCGTGACCGTGACGAGCGTGGTGCCGTACGGCAGGGGGTTGGGGGGATCGATTTCGAAGGTGGTTGTCTCCGAGCAGTTGTCGGCCACGGAGGGGACGTAGGAGAGGTTGAATCCCTCGTTGGTGTTGCAGGGCGTCTCGAAGCTGGCCGGGCAGTCCACGATCTGCGGCGGCTCGGTGTCGATGAGGACAGAGACGTCGCCCGCGCCACTCGGGACGGGGGAGACGTTGCCGACGTTGTCTGTCGCGCGGAGCTTGAACTCATAAAGTCCCAGCGTTTGCGGCGCGGTGAACGCGAAAGAGGCCGACGTCGAGGAGGCGGTGAGGCCCGTGGCGGTCCAGGGGCCGCCCTCGTGGCGGTAGTAGAGCTCGACGGTCGCGAGGCCGCTTGCCACGCCTCCGGCGAGCACGTCGGTCGCGCCTTCGTAGTTCACCCGGATGTCCGTGCAGGAGTTGATGGACGTTTCCGTGACCGTGCCCGGGAACGGGGCCGTGTGGTCCACGATGTACGTCTCTCCTGAGGTGTACGCCGTCGGGAGCGGAATCCCGTGGCAGATGCTCGACACGCCTGAACCCGCGAGAACGTCGAGCCGCACGGTGCCGTCCCCCACGACGCCGTTGACGCTCACATTGCGGGAGGCGCCGGCTCCCGCGACCGTCATCCCGGAGGTTGTGACGGTGCCGGTGCGCGTGACCTGGAATGCCGAGGGGCCGGTGACGTTGACTGCGTCCGCGAACGTGACGAGGAAGGGGAGCGTGACGGCCGCCGTCTGCGCCGGGTTGACCCGGTTGGAAGACAGGACGGCGGGCGTGAAGCTCTCGCACTCGTCCGGAATCGTGTTGGCGTTGCAGTCGCTGCTGACCTTCAGGATCCGCACGTCATCCACGTACCAGCCGCGGAAGTCGTTGAAGTTGCCGTCGCCGGTGTCGAAGCTGAAGCGAATCCGGACCGTGCCGCCCTTGAAGGCGGTCAGGTCTATCGTGCGCTCACCCCACGGGCGGACGGTGGGAGAGGCACCGGTCGACTGGTCCACGCGCAGGGTTTGGAACGGGCCGCCGTTGTGGGAAACCTGGACCCTTTGGAAGTCGAAGTTCGGGTCCTGGCCCTCGACGATCGAATGGTCGTAGTACTTGAGGGTGACGCTCTCCCATGTTGGGTTGAGCGCGAAGACGGGGGAGGTCATCGTGCCCGTGTTGATCCCCCCCGTGTTGAATGTGCAGGTGTCGGCGCGGTTGTAGACGGCACGCGAGGCAGGGGTGAGGGTTGGGGCTCCGGCGCCGCAACCATCGCCAACTTCGATGCGCCACAGGCCGGTCAGCGTCCACCCGCCGGCCCCGGCCTCGAAGTCCTGGCCGAACTCGACCTGCGGAAGCAGCAACTCCGCGCGGTCGACGATTCCGTCATTGTCGCAGTCCTGCGCCGCGGCGGGGGCGCACAGCGTGGCCATCATCGCGGCAAGCGCCATCATCGAGCGGAGGCTGGGACCGCCGCCGCTGGCTTTCAAGATTGGGTTCAGCATTCCTTGAATCTCCTGTCCCGCTATGTGCGGGGGGGCTGGATGCCCATGCGAACCGGCATCCGGGATTTTACCGATTCGCCCATGGGAAACTTCATTATTCCCGTGTTGGATGTTAGGCACGAATGGGCCACTTGTCACGGGACAAGTCGCAAGTGCACCCGGGGTCGGGGGTCCATGAGCCGTGGTCGGCCGGATGGTTGGGGGGTCCTTCCGGGTTGCGGCAGCCCGCCTTTGGGGGGCCACTGTTCGCAGATTCGGTTGGAGGACACCCCCTTGGCACCCGGCGGGCAGGGCGGCAGGCCCCGGCAAAAGCTATCCTTCCTTGGCTACGTGGTGCTGAACCTCGCAGCCGCGGCGATGCTGCTGCTCATGTATTGGGTTTCGACCACCCTGAAGGTCGGCCAGAAGCCCCTGGAGCCATATGGGCTCGCGGTGCCGCTTGTGTTCGTTTGGTTCTGCTTCGTGGCGGCCTCGGTCTTCGACGCGATCTACGACCGGAAAGCGGACGCGGGGGAAAAGCGCGCGGGACGGCCGCGGGACTCGCGCTCGCGCGAGCGCGTGTCGAGGGTCTCGGGCGTCGAGCGCCTGTCGCGCGACTGAGCCGCCCTACGGGGCGGGGGCCAGCTCCACCCCGAGTTCCGCGCACACTGCGGCAAAGGCGACCTGGTCCTCGTCGTCCGCATCGGTTCCGAACCCCATCGCCGCGGCTGCCCGGGCGTACTCCATGGCAGCCGCCCGGTCGCCCGTCCGCAGGAGCGCCTCCGCCACATGGGCCGCGACGGGAGGAACGCGGAGCGCCTCCCCCCGAAACTCCGCCATCAGGTCGCGCGCGGCGGCCCACTGGGCTGCCGAGTCCCCCGCGCCGTCCCCGTGGCGCGCCCACTGCACCGTAACGGCAAGGAGCTTCACCCGCGAGTTGAGCGAACCCGGATGGCGGGGCCCATACGCCCCCTCCCGGATGCGGAGTCCCCGTCGGGCCTCTGCTTCGGCCTCCGCGAAGCGTCCCCGCGCGGCCAGCGCCAGGCTGATGTTGCCAAGCACCGGGGCGAGCTCGAGCCCATCGGGGCCCACCGCCGCCTCGAACGAGGCCTTCGCGCGCAGGAACCACTCCAGCGCCTTCTCCTCGTCGCCGAGCACGTCGTGCGTCATGCCGATGTTGTTCAGAACGACTGCTGTTTCTGCGTGGTTCTCCCCGTAGCGCGCCCTGCGCATCTCGTAGAGTTGCTCGAACGCGGCGAGCGCCTCCGCGCCACGCCCGGTCCGCTGCCACATCATCGCCACGTTGTTCAGCAGCGTCGTGGTGTGGGGATGGTCCGGGCCATTGACGGACCGGGAGAGTTCGAGGGCGCGCTCCAGATGGGGCAGGACCTGTTCCGGGGTCCCCCCTGACTTGCGGACAAGGTTGGCCTGCATGTATAGGTGGGTGATGAGCGCGCGTTCGTTGCCCGACATGTTCGCCTCGAGATAGGCGGCCTGCTCTTCGAGCAGTTCCGCAGCCTCCCGCAGCTCATCCAGTTCGATCAGCGCCCCCGCGAGGTTGTGCCTGAGCGTGACGACCTGCCCCGGGTACTTGCCCGGGGTCGCCTCCCGGGCGGCG
Source organism: uncultured Candidatus Sumerlaeota bacterium (assembly GCA_964618855.1). Taxonomy (GTDB): domain Bacteria; phylum Sumerlaeota; class Sumerlaeia; order SLMS01; family JANRJK01; genus CAZUCD01. Next base: position 10,871 of record CAZUCD010000057.1, on the reverse strand, counting down.
AGGGCCCTGCGCATCAGCAGGATCGCCTCGGCTCCGCGCCCCTCCTCCACGAGCGCGCTCGCATGGTTCGAGATCGCGATGACGAGCCGGTCGTCCCCCTCGGGCACATGGCCGTCGAGCAGTTCCACGGACCGGGCGAGCTCGGCGAGTCCCTGCTCGCGCGAGCCCAGTTCGCGGCGCGGGCCGCCGAGGAAGGAGAGCACCTCGCCCACCTCGATGGAGTCGGCACCGAAGAGCCGCGTCCGCAGCTCGAGCGCGGAATCTCCCAGTCGGACGGCGTCCTCATGGATGCCGAGTTCCGAGTACGTGCGGACCATGTCGACGAGTTGGTTTGCGTGCTCGACGAGGAGGTCGCGGTCCATGTCGTCCGTGCCGGCGGAGAGGTAATACTCCGAACTGCGGATCGCGACATCGCGGACGATCCTGACGTCGTGCTCCAGGCTGAGGTCCAGGGACTTGCGCAGGTCCTGGAGCATGTATCCGACCAGGCGGCCCGTCCCCTCGTAGTTGGTCATGGCGACGGAGCGGGCGCGTTCTGCGGCGGCGCGTCCCGCGTCGGCGGCGGCGCGCTGCTCCTCGACGAGGGCCTTCTGCTTCGCCAGTTCCTCGTTCTTGCGCCTGGTGGTCGCGGCGAATGCCGTGCTGACGCCCGCGGCGACGAGCGCCAGGACGACGGCGGCCGCCGACGCCACGCGCAGGAGCCCCTTGCGACGTGTGCGCCGCGCCTCCTCCCCGCGGACCCGTCCCGCCAGCGACTCCCTGCGGGGGCCCTGCGCAAGGGCTCCCGCCTGCACGCGCGCAAAGGCGAGGTCCCCCTCCGCGAGGGCGAGTTCCGCCTGCCGCGCGAGGCACTCCTCGCGCAGCGGCTCGATCTCAGCATGGGCGGGCCAGTGCCGCGCGGCTTCCCCGAGGGCGGACTGCGCCGATGCAAGGGTCGCGTAGGTGGCGTCCGGCGCATCAAGGAGGCGGCGCGCCACGGCCACGCGCTCGGAGGCCTGCCTGCGGCGACCGTCGCCGCTCAGGTACGCCTGAACCTCCGCGACGAACTCGCGAGCGGAGGGATGGCGGCGCGCCTTCTCCCGCGAGAGGGCTCGCATTGCCGTCGCGACGAGTTCCGGCGGGGCGTTGCGGCCTGCGGTGCGATCCTCGATGGGGACGAGGTGCCCCGCGCGCGCGAGCTCCAGGGCGGACGATCCCTCGTCCGACTCGAACGGGTATGATCCGCAAAGGATGTAGTAGAGGGTCCCGCCGAGAAGAAAGACATCGGTGTGCGGGCCGATGCCACGGGCATCGAGGTCGGTCTGTTCCGGCGCCATCAGGGCGGGGGTCCCTGCCGGATTGGTGGCGGTGTCGGGCGTGGGCACACCCGGCAGTGCGAGCGCCGAGCCCACGGCGGGCTCGCCGGCGGAGGCGCCGCAGTGCACCGCGAGACCCCAGTCCATCAGCAGCGCCTCGCCGAACTCGCCCACCATCACCTGCGCGGGTTTGAGGTCGCGCTGGACGATCCCCCTCGCATGCGCGAACGCGACCGCCTGACCCATCGAGACCAGGATGGGGAGGTGCCGCGCGAGGAAGTCCTCCATCGGGAGGCTCCCGCGTTCGGCCTCGAGCAGCTCATTCCACGGCATGCCCTTGACCATCTTCATGGCAAGGAGGGGCGCGCCCCCCTCGTCCGCGCCGAAGTCGTACACCGGGGCGATGTTCGGATGCTCGAGCGCCGCCGCGACGAGGGCCTCGTTGTGAAACTCGCGCGTCAACCGGTTGCGGTGCTCGTCCTTCGCGTGGGCGATGCGGTCGTGTCGGATGCGCTTGATCGCGACCACGCGGCCGAGGGACTCCTGCATCCCCGCCCACACCTCGCCCATGCCTCCCATGGCGATGCGCTCGTGGAGCCTGAATGGCGTGCCCGCGGAATCATCGCCGCGTTCCCGGGTGACCGGGGCGCAATCCTCGGCGGGGGCCAGGGTCGCGATGGTCCGCCGTGTCGCGCGGACTGTCTCCTGGCCCCAGGCGGCGACATTCGGCGGCGTCGGTATCCAGGACTCACGCGCATCACTCGGGGGCGTCGAATGGGGTTCCAACATCGTGGCTGCCTTCGCTGGACGGGGTGGCTGGGGACTTCAGCGCGACGGGAGGATTGCGGCAAGTAGGAATGGGGGAGCGGGCCTGCACGAGCGGGCGTCTCAGGAGTGCGACGGCCCGTACGTCTTGGAACATCCGACCGTGGTTCGGAATCGTAGCGGGGGGGATGATCGGCCCAAGAAACCCCTGTTTCTCGGGGATTCCGACACTGCGGCATGCGGATTGCGCCATGGTGTCGCACCCATCGGAGGTGCGAGACCATGAGCAAGTCCCCCCGCCAGAACATCCTCGCCGCGGCGTGCGCGCTGACGGCTGGCAGCATCCTCGCCCAGGGCGGCCCTCCCCCCCTGCCGCCGCCCCTGCCTCCCCCCGTTGCACCCGCCGGCAACCCGATCACGACGGCCAAGGCCAACCTCGGCAAGGCGCTCTTCTGGGATGAGCAGCTCTCCTCCACGGGGACGGTGTCGTGCGGGACGTGCCACCACGCGCCCAAGGGGGGCTCGGATCCAAGGTCGGTCCTCGGCCTTCCAGCGGCGATGAACCCCGGGGTCGACGGCGTGTCCGGAAACGGAGACGACGTGGTGGGGTCGCCGGGCGTCCCGGTGAACAACGCGGCGGGGAACTATGAGTGGAGCTCGATCTACCGGCTTGGTGCGCAGGTGACGCGCCGCAAGTCGAAGTCCTACGTCGATGCCGCGTACCCACCGGAACTGTTCTGGGATGGGCGCGCCTCCGGTACGTTCCGTGATCCGCTGACGAATGCGGTGGTGCTCGCCACGGGCGCGGCGCTGGAGAGCCAGGTGCTCGGCCCGCCTGTGGACGCGGGGGAGATGGGCCACATGGGGCGGGACTGGAGCGACGTCGCCGCGGACGTGGCGGGGGCGCGCCCCCTGGCGCTTTCGCCCTCGGTGCCGGCGGCGCTGTCGACCTGGATCGCGGGGCGCAGCTACCCCGCGCTCTTCGCGGAGGCGTTCGGCACGGCCGAGGTGACGCCCGCGCGCATCGCGCTCGCCATCGCGACCTACGAGCGCACGCTGTTCTCCAACCAGACCCCGGCCGACTCCGGCAACGGGGCCCTCACCGCGGCGGAGCAGCGTGGCTGGGGCGTGTTCGTCGCCAGCAACTGCATCGGCTGCCACGCCGGCTCGCTGTTCAGCGACAACCAGTACCACTACATCGGCGTCCGGCCGAACACGGAGGACGCGGGGCGCTTCGAGGTAACCGGAAACAACGCCGATCGCGGGGCGTTCCGCACGCCCAGCCTGCGCAACGTCGAGTTGCGCGCTCCCTACATGCACAACGGGCGGTTCGCGTCCCTCGAGGACGTGGTGAACTTCTACAACCGGGGTGGCGACTTCAACGCGCCGAACAAGGACCCGCGCGTGCGGCCGCTGGGCCTGAACCCGGGCCAGCGCGCCGACCTCGCGGCGTTCCTGCGCCGGCCACTGACCGATCCGCGCGTCGCCGCGGAGCAGGCGCCCTTCGACCGGCCCACGCTCTACACCGAGTCGAACCGCGTGCCCATCGTCACGGGTGCCGGGACCGCCGGAACGGGCGGGTTCACTCCGCAGCCGATCGCCATCGAGCCGCCCCTCGGCGGGAACCCGAACTTCACCGTCGCGATGACGGGCGCGCTCGGCGGTGCGCAGGCGCGGCTGGTCATCGACTTTACGGATCCCGGCAACGACCCTTCGATCCCGGCGAGCCCCTTCCTCTCGGTGTCCGGGGTGCCGGTCTCCGGCAGCGGCGCCGGGAACGGCTACGCCTCGGTCGTGCTCGCGCTCCCCAACAATGTGGCGCTCGATGGCGTGCCGCTGCACGGGCGCTGGTACGTGAACGATGCATCCGCCCCGGGCGGCCTCTCGGTTTCACCCGCGTTCGAGTTCAGCATCTTCGGCAGCACGCAGGCGCCGGCCGGCGTCGGGGACTTCATGAACTACTGAGCCGCCCCCCTCTCCCATCCGATTGTGTTGCCTCAGGGCGGCCCCGGGACCACGTTGGAAGGTGGTGCGAGACGCCTCGGGGGCCACGGGCCGACATGAACCAGAATCCGAACGCGCGGGTGGGAGTCGTGGGGGCTGGTCCCGGTGACCCCGGGTTGATCACGGTGCGGGGCCGGGAACTGCTCGCGTCCGCCACCGTGGTGATCCTCGACGACTTCCTGGTGGACTCGTTCGCGCACCTCCTGCCGAAGGACGCCGAGAAGTACGTCGTCGGCCGCAAGGTCCGCGGGTTCGCGCACCTCGGGCAGGAGGAGGCGTGCGACCTGCTCGTGGACCGCGCGCTGCGCGGCAAGAGCGTCGTCCGCCTGAAGACAGGCGACCCGTTTCTCTTCGGCACGGGATGCGAGGAACTGATCGCGTGCCGTGGCTCGAATCTCCCCGTCGAGATCGTGCCGGGTGTCTCGCGGCTTTTCGCGGGGCCGGCGCTGGCGGGGGTTCCGCTGCTCCTTCGGGGCGTCGCGGGAAGCGTGCTTGTCCTCCCCGGATCCGTGCGGGGGGAGGTCGCGCGGCCCGCCGTCGTCGAGGCCCCGCATCTCCTCGACAAGGAGCCCGACCGTCAGGTCGGCATCGTCATCCGGCGCAGGAAGGGTTCGGGCGAGCACGGACAGGACGCGGCCGCGCACGCTGCGGGCGTCCGCCTTTCCGCGGACGACTCGAAGGTGGAACTCGCCGGGGACACCGCCTACGGCCAGCACATCCGGCGGGAACTCGAGTCCCCCGTCGGCGAAGCCAAGCCGGTCGCCAGCGCGGAGGACTCCGGGATCGCGGGCGGTGCCAGGCTCGCCGATGAGCCCCCGCAGACGCGCGAGGAGTTCCAGGTGGACTGGGCCGTCGTGTGCCGGTCTGCGGAGACGCTGGTGTTCGAGGCGGTCGAGAACCTCGCGGTGATCCGCGATGGGCTGCTGACGGGGGGGCGCTCGGCAACGGAGCCGGTGGCGCTGATCCGCGGCAGGGGCACGGTCTCCGAGGTGCCCCTCATCTCGACCGTCGAGAAGATGGAGGAGGACGCGTCCGCCGCGAGGATGAAGATGCCCGTCACGGCGGTCGTCGGCGACGTCGTGGCCCTGCGCGAGCACATCGCCCAGTTTACGGACCGCCCGCTCCAGGGCATCCGGATCGCCCTGACCGCGCAGGAGGATGCCGAGAGCGAGGAGCTGGACCGCGTGCTGCGGCTCCACGGGGCGCGCCCGATGTTCCTGCCGATGGTGCAGCACACCCCGCTCTCCGCGATCGAGGAAATCGTCTCGGGGTTGCGCGAGGACTTCGCGAGGGCGGATGTCCTCGTCGTGGATTCGCCACGGGGCGCGCGCCTGCTGGCGGCGTCGCTGGAGCGGTCGTGGCTCGACTGGCGCGTGATGCCGGCGACGACACAGGTGGTGGGCGTGGGCGCCGCGACGTCGCGCGTGCTCGAGGAGCGGGGCCTGCGGTCGGACTCGGTCGAGCGCAGCGAGCTCAGCGCGGACGCGGTGCTCGCGCTGGTGGAGCGCAGCCCCAGGGGCCTCCACGTGCTGCTGGCCGGGATCGAGGGCTCCCTGCGGCAGGTCGGCGAGGACCTCCTGGGGCGCGGGGCCTCGATCCTGGACGTGCCGTTGGCCGACACGCAGAAGCTGCTCGCGAACGCGCTGGCGCTGAAGAACGCCCTCGTGCGCCGGCAGGTGCGCGCCGTTGCCTTCTCATCCCCCGAGGACGTTCGCGTCGCCGTCGAGGCTTGGGGCTCGGAGCAGGCGCGCAAGCTCCTCCGCGACGCGTTCACCATCGCCTGGGACGTGCCGACGGCGCAGGCCCTCCGTGCCGCGGGGATCGCACCGGACGCCACCGCCCCGCGCGGGGATGCGGATTCCTTCGTCGCAATGCTCTGCGAGAGAGCCGACGGCATCAGGGGATAGCGGGACCGGCAAACTCCCCCCGCACCGGGGACGTCCCGTCCCGGTCGCCCCCGCGCCGCTGCTCAGACCTGGCCGAGCCAGTTGCGCCCGACCTTCAGGAACGCCGCGCGGGCCCTGTCGAAGTCCTTCGGGTCCAGCGGGCCGCGCGCCACGATCTCGATGTTGCGGCGAACGTGGTCGGCGCGCCCGGTTCCCACGATGGCGGTCGAAACCCCCGGCGCAAACGCCGCGAAGCGCAGCGCGTAGTCGTCCCAGTCCAGCCCGCACGGATCCAGCCCCATCAACCCCATGCGCTCCCAGTAGGGCTCGACGTACTCCCCGTGGGGGCGGGTCTGGTGGCGCCACGGGGCGTTGGCGAGGGGGCGCTTGGCGATGACGCCGACACCGCGCGAAGCCGCGGTGGGAATTCGCGCCGCAAGGCTCCCCTGGTCGAACAGGTTCACCGAGGCCTCGAGTGCGCGGAACCTGCCCCCCTCCAGCGCGTGGTCAAGGTCCTCGTTCTCCCCGGAGTACCCCGCGACGCGCAGCTTCCCCGCCTCCACCGCGCGCTCGAGCGCCTCGATGATGCCGCGCCGGTCGAGCGTCTGCCGCGGGCACGAGTGCAGCAGCATGATGTCGATGCAGTCCGTGCGAAGCCGCGTGAGCGCCGCCTCGATCCCGGCCGTGATGCATCCGGGAGTCCAGTCCTCGTAGCCCGAGACCGAATAGCCGCACTTGGTGCAGAGCACGAACTCCGAGCGGCGGTGGCTGATGTGCCTGCCGATGCGCTCCTCCGAGAGCCCGTACCCGCGCGCCGTGTCGATGAAGTTGATGCCAAGGTCGAGGACCTGGTTGAGCAGGTAGCCCGCCGCGGATTCGGTCATGCCGAATCCGCCGATGTGCCCGGCGCCGAAGCCGAGCGCGGTGACGTTCAGTCCCGATGTGCCAAATGGTCGCTTTTCCATCGTCGCCTCAGTGGCTGGTCCAGTCCGCGACGGTCGCGGGACCCGTCACCCCGATCGTCACGAAGCCCGTGTCCGCACCCCATCCATCCACGGCGATGCGGTAGGTCGTCCCCTGCGTCGCGGGGAAGCTGACGATGCTCGCGCCCCCGGGGGAGACGCCGTCGTCGTCGCTCGTCACGAAGGTCAGCGCGGAAACGGAGGCCCCCGTGTAGACCGCAAGGAGCGTGTCGAAGTTGCTGCCCGCCGTGGTGATCTGCGCAGTGCCCGTGCCCGGCGAGGTCCAGTTCCACCAGACGGAGGCGCCACCCGCGTTCCCGTGGTGGTTTGGTTCGCCCGCTTCCTTCGTGGCGCCGATGTTCGTGCCGCTGTCCGTGTCGGTCGAACCCGCGAGGACGTACGGGGCCGAGAATGGATCGTTGTCCGGGCCGGCGATCACCTGAAGCGAGAGGGGAACCGTAAGCGGCGAATTGGAGGCGCCTGCGGCGGTCAGCGTGATCGTCGCGTTGTAGTTCCCCGGCGCGAGCGCGCCCGTCGAGAAGTTGACCGAGATGATCTGCGCCGCGGCGACGGTCGAGCCGGAGCTCGGCGAGACGGAAAGCCAAGCGGCGTCGTCCGTGATCGAGTAGTTCAGCGTCGAGCCGCCCGCGTTGGAGACCTGAAACGCCTGGGCCGCGGGGGACTGCCCGTTGATCGCGAGGACGTTCAGGCTCGCCGGCGAAACGGCGAATTGCGGCGGCGCCGTCGTGGACACGGTGACGGCGACCGGTCCCTCGGCCGCGGACTTTCCATCGACCGCGATCTGGTACTCGGTGCCCGCCGTCGCGGCAAAGGTGACCGTGCTCGTCAGGTCGCCCCCGCTGACGTTGTCGTGCGCGGCGATGATGCTCAGCGCCCCGACGGACGTGCCCGTGTACACGCCGAGCAGCGTGTCGACCCCGCTCCCGGAGGTGCTGATCGTCGCGGTGGCGTTCGCCGTGGGGGTCCAGGACCACCACGCGGACTTCCCGCCCGCGATGCCCGCGTGCAGGGGCTCCCCCGGCTGCATCGTCTTGCCGATCGTGTGCCCGGTGACGGAAGCGTTCCCGCCGCCGAGGGGAATCCGGTTCTCGAAGTCGTCGTTCGACTGACGGTAGTTTGCGACGGTGGAGGCCGTCTGGTTCAGGGTGAGCGCGTTGTTCGCCTCGTCCGAGGCACCGACTGCGACGCCGGTTGGCGTGCCGAGGTAGAGGATGTCCGGGTTGGAGAAGTGCTGGATCCGGCTGCCCGGCGCGTAGGCCATCACCGTCCGGTACTGGTTCGAGTCCGACGCGAAGAACCGCCATCCGTAGGAGTAGCTGAAGATGCCACCCGATGCGCCGCCGCCGTCCCCGCGCCCGTGCGCCAGGCCCATGTTGTGCCCCAGCTCGTGCCCGAAGGTCTGGCCCGAGATGCAACTGTCCAGCGTCACGCTGAATCCAAGGTTCGGCAGCCCCCCCGTGGTGGTGAGCAGGTAGGCGACGCCGCACGCGGTCGTGGAGTAGTCCTGGATGAGCGCGACGAGGTCGGCGCGGTGCGACTCGCGCAGCGCGTGCACCTCGTCCATGTAGCCGTCCGAGGGGTTCGTGAAGCGCGAGAGGTCCACGCTGGAGCTCCCGTCCTCCGTGTAGGCAACCTCCGCCGTGCCGACGAGCGCGATGCGCTGCGAGACGTTGCTGTTCGCGTAGGCGGTGTTGGCGTGGGAGACGCCGAGGTTGATGAGGGACTTGACGCCCGCGGTGCCGCCGTTCGCGACGCGCGCGGCGTTCGTGTAGGCGACGAAGACGTCGACGTAGGCCCCGCTGTCCCCCGCGCCGGCGGGGGCCTGCGCACCACCGCGCGCCTGCGCGGCAGCCGCGTCCGACGCCATCAGCGCCGCCGCCTTCGCGTCCACGCCGCACGGCATCTGGAGCGATTCGTCCACCTCCGTGATCGTGTGGAAACCGCCCCCGATCGGGCGGATCTCCCACGTGCGCCCACCCGGCATGCGGATGTCGGCGGAGGCGCACTCCTCAACCGTCGCGATCGCGAACGTGGCGGTGGGGACGCCCTCGATGGTTCCCGTGAGCGTCGCCTCCCGCGGTCCGTGGCGCTCGATGTCCTGCACGATACCCCGCAGGCGAACCCCCGGGGCGACATCGAGGGCGAGCGTGTCCCCCGCGCGCACCTCGCTCCCTTGCAGCCGCGACGTCGCGATCTCGCACACGCGCCGCGACACGAACTCGGGGTGCTCCGTCCTCAGCGCAGGCGCATCCAGATCCCCCCGGTTGCGCAGGAATCCGCAGACGAAGTTCCCCGAGCCATCCTCACCGGCGGGAAGGGCCGACATCACGCCCACCGAAAGGGCGAACATGAGGGACAGGTTGCGCAGACGTCTCATCGGGCATGCTCCAAGGGGCGACTCCCAGGCGCAGCGCCCCCGGGGACACGCATTGGCCCACGGATCGCCGCAGGCGTCAATTGCCGGCATCCGGCTCCAGCCCTTCCCCCACCTTCCCCTCGCATCCCGCGCGGCCCTGTGCGTCCCTTCGTTCCCTGTCAGTGTGCCAATCCGCACGGGACCAAACGCATGCCGGACCTCGAAGCCTCGCGCCACCGCATCGACGAGATCGACTCGGAGTTGATCCGCCTGCTGGACGAGCGCGCGCGGATCGCCCGCGACGTCGGGCACTACAAGGCCGAGGGGGGCCTGAACACGTACGACTCCGAGCGCCAGCGCGCCGTGATGGAGCGCGCCATCGCGCGCAGCGACGGCTCGTTCCCGGGGGAGGGCCTGCACCATGTCATGCGCGAGGTTCTCTCCGCGTGCCTGAACCTGCAGAAGCCCCTGCGCGTCGGGTTCCTCGGGCCCCCCGCGACGTTCTCCCACATGGCCGCCATCCGCGAGTTCGGCCACTCCGTCAAGTTCGAGAGCCACGATTCCATCCGCGACCTCTTCGCCTCGATCGACGCGGGCACGGTGGACCACGTCGTCGTGCCGGTGGAGAACTCCACCGGCGGCATCATCCACGAGTCGCTCGACTCGTTCCTCGGCTCCTCCGCGATGATCTGCGCGGAGGTTCTCCTGCCGATCCAGCAGTGCCTGATCGGTCGGACGACCGTGGAGAAGATCCGCCGCGTCCTAAGCCACCGCCAGGTCTTCGGCCAGTGCGGCAAGTGGCTGCGCGAGAACCTGCCAAACGCGGAGCTGGTCGAGGTGCAGTCCACCACGCGCGCGATGGAGATGGTCCGCGGCATGCGCACCGCCGCCGCCATCGGCAGCGCCATCGCCGCCGAGCAGTACGGCCTGCGCGTCATCGAGGAGAGCATCCAGGACCTGCGCGACAACACGACCAGGTTCCTCGTCCTCGGCCAGCGCGACGCCCGGCCCTGCGGCCGCGACCGCACCTCCATCCTCTACGGCCTCAAGGACGACCCCGGCGCGCTCTACCGCGTGCTCGGCATCTTCGCCGAGGCGAAGCTGAACCTCACGAAGATCGAGTCGCGGCCGAGCCGCAAGAACGCGTGGGAGGCCCTCTTCTTCGTGGACGTGGACGGGCACCGCGCGGAGGAACCGCTGCGCGGCGCGATAGCCGCGCTCGAGCGCGAGTGCGCCGAGGTCCGCGTCCTCGGAAGCTATGCACGCGGAAGGTGACCCCGCCCCGCCGGGGGAGCGCGCCGCGCCCTTCCCGTGGCGCCTGCTCGCGCCGGTCCTCCTCGTGTTCGTCCTCCTGCGCGCGGTGGCGTCCGTGCAGATGGGCGGCTCCGTCTATGGGCGCGAGCTCCTGCACGACGCGCTCGAGTACCAGCGCCTTGCCGGCGAGTTCGCCGCCGGCCACTGGCAGCAGCCCGATGCGTTCTTCCTGGGCCCGGGCTGGCCCGCGCTCCTCGGCGTTTGGTTCAAGCTGATGGGTGTCGGCATCGGCGCGGCCCGCGCGCTCAACGTCCTCCTCTCGCTCGGG